>CANGEC010000235.1 GCA_947452625.1 Burkholderiaceae bacterium | reverse complement strand
AAATAATGTCGGGCCGACGCGTGTGGCGTGGCCCCTTGATGGTGAACTGCTGCACCGCCAGCCACTCATTGGCTGCAGCGTTGTGCCAGTCGATCAGGCGCACAAAGTCGCCCCGCGTCTCGCCATGCTTTTGGAACTGCACCGGCACACCGGCCACCAACAACCGATGAAACGCCCGGTTGCCCGACAGCAGTGCTGGTTGGCCCAGGTCCAGCACCTGCCGACAAGCGTCTTCGCGGGCGGTGGCGGGCACGGCTGGGTTGAGCCGGTCTATGGCCGCACGCAGACTGACAGCCAAAACCACCTCGCGGTTGCTGGCACGCGCCAAGCGGGCGTCCAGGTGGTCCAAGTCGCGGGCATTCAGTGGCGTGTAACCCACCGAGGCCAGCCAGCCAAGGGCTTCTTGTTCGAGCTGGTCTTCGGTCATCTTCAGGCTGCTTTGCGCCTTGGGATCAGCGCTGGTTTTTCCATTGCTTTTGCCGCCTTGTGTTGTGTTTCCAAAATGTGCTTTAACTCTGGCGCAACAAAACGTTGCAGCACATCACGCATCAAGGGCTGATAGCCAATGCCGTGGAACTCGGCAATCAGCTTGTAGTTGCGAACCAGCTCTTTGGGCAAGCGAATGGATATGGCTTGCAACTCCAGCGCCTCTTGCAAGGCCTCTTCATGTGACACGTCGGCCACGCCAACAAACTCGTCCTGTGCGCCTAGTGTGCGGTCATCCCATGCTTGCTCAGTGTTTCTGATTTTTTTCATAGCCATTTGAACTCTCCTTGTTTGCACTGCGTTAGAGCGCATTGCCAAAATGTTCATAGATGTCCAACTCAATCTCGTTGGGCTCGTATGCTGTTTTGAGTATCAGTTGAAGCCCTTTTTGTATATACACAACTTTGAGCTTGCGATTATTGTTGGTTAAAGCGATGAACCAAAGAGTGGGTGGAATAGTCTTGGTCTTTGCACGTGTGTCATAAAGGAGGTTTCCCACTCTGTTCACGAAACATTGCTCTACTTCATTGATCGACACGTGGTGTTTTTTATGAAGCTTGCTTGCTATCGCTGCCGAGACCACAAGATTTTTCATTTTTACCTCATTGTATATACAAAGATAAATCGACTACTTGGGCGAACAGCATTCGAATAATTAAAACATTGTAATTACTTGAGTGGTGGGTCAGAGCGTCAATTACAACGCCTGGATCACCGGCCTGAACACCGCATTCATCTTGACGATGCGCTGCACAAACCAGTCTAAATAGGCATCCCATTGGGTTTCGTCTTCAATCGGGCTGTCTTGACGCCAAGTGGCGATACGACAGGCGTGGGCGTCGGGTAGTTCTTGCCAGTCCAGCTCAAAGCCCAAGGCTTGCTCGATGCTGGTGCGTTGCGCTAGCAGGGCTTGGTACATCTTTTTAGATTCAGCGTGGGTGATATATACCTCCACACCCAAGCGGTCATCGCGGTGGCTGGCGGTGGGGTTCAGGTTGAAACCCGCGCGGCCAATAGAAATATTGAGCCAATGCTGGAGCTGCGGCTTTTGCGGTTTGATTTGCGGTGCAGCTATAGCCATCTTGGCAATCAGCTCTGTCCATAGCTTGAGTTGCCGCTGCTTGGCAGGGGTGGCATTGGCAGCCACGCGGGTGAGTTCGCGGCCCGACTTGGCCCAATCATTGGGCTTGGCAACCACCTCAAACTTGGGCGCCAAGGGCGAATCGCCAATGCGCCACAGCTCCACCTCCACCGCAAAAAAGCTCAGCTCTTCGGTGGTGTTCTGGTTCAAAAACTCCAGCGCCGCCACATGCTCGGGCCGGAACGACTCGGCCACCCAAATCACCTTCTTGGCCCCAGTGCCCGCCGCGTAAGTGAGGATCTGGCCCAGGTGCGTGTGGTTGGTCTTCTCTAACTGGTTTTCGATGATGACCTGGTCATCCCCGCTGGTGCACACCATGTCGAGCTTGAATTCGCCCACCCAATGCTCGGTGGCGACCAGCTCCAGGTCAGGTAGACCCAACGCATCGGCCAGCGTGTTGAGGTTGTCCTCTTCGGCGAGCCAGGGCGTGAAGTCGTTGGCTTCGTGCTTCCAGGCTTCACGCAGGGGGACGCGTTCGAGTTTGCTGAGTGGTTTTCTCATTTAATTTAGATCAAAAAAGACCACTCGTTGAAATACCCAACGTTGTGTAAAAGTCTTCTAAATATGCGGAATCCACAGGCCAATGCCTGGGAACACTAGTTTGATTTGCAGACACCAAAAAACCTAAAAGTATGACTACGGCATCTCTATAAAAAACAGACTCACCCCTCTTATTTTTCAAGGCGCCACCAATCCAGCTCCTCTCCGAAGCCCAAGCCTCCAATTGATCAGGAGTCACATCCTTCAGCAACTCTCTGTAGGTATCGGCGATGAGCTCACCAAGAGCGGAAGTTGGATTGGCCGCTTCTCCAGTCAATTTTTCATAAATTTCGCTAGACCGACTCAGCAGGGCGGATACGCTCTGGTTGTATTCTTCAAGTCGATTTTTGATTTCGCCAAAAACATCATCCGTTGTCTCAATCAGTGCGGACCCCTTGGCCAATGCACGATTAATGTGTCGCTGATCAGCTTCGGGCAGCTTCACTGGTGGTTTGTAGGCGCTGCTGTGTGCCATTTCAGCGTATGCATGTTGAAGAATGGTTCTTACCTGAACCTCACAAGCAACGCCTGCTGGAATGAGTTTGCCTTCGAATGTGATCGACTCCTTTGTCCGAACAATGAAATGATCAGACTGATAGGCAAAGTAATCTGCCTTCTCTAGTCGCTCCTGCTGAAAGTCACGATCTTTTTGAAAATCCCAAGGCCCAACCTGAATCAACTGCCCAATTAAATCAATGTCTTTCAGTAAAAGGACAACGAATCGCACGCCTACTTGATCTGTAATTTCAGTCAAGGGATCTGACTTACGCTTTCGAATTAGCGCTTTCTCTAAAAAAGAGTCCGTCTCTTTGACCCTTGGTTCGGGGGGAATTTGTAAAAATTTCTTT
>CANGEC010000234.1 GCA_947452625.1 Burkholderiaceae bacterium | reverse complement strand
TTATCTCTTACGCTGGTGAAAAACTACCCTGGTAAAGTTTGGCACTCACTGAGTCGATTTGGCTGGCGGCTTTTGTGCCCTGCAAGCTTGTGAACAATACAAAATGGCCTCCCAATTTTTAGCCCAGGATTTTCTCCAGACCATCTCTCTTTTGCAGACAATGCAAATCTTTGTTGGCAAAAAACTTTTATTCCCTTTAAAGCCGGTTTTCATATCCGCCCCTACAGTGTGTCGAGCTGGCCCAAAATAGCCTGGGCATGTGCTTGAATCGACTGCTGATCGGCCTCACTGATTTTTGCTAAATTTGCCGTCATTAGGCGGGTACGGGGATTTGATTCAAATTCAGCGCGATGACGAATTAAAAAATTCCAATATAAGGTAGTGATTGGACAAGCTTTTTCTCCAAAGCGTATGGCAGGCTGATATTGGCAGGTATCGCAATAATTACTCATACGCTTTATGTAAGCCCCACTAGCAATGTAGGGCTTGCTGGTAAAGCGTCCACCATTGGCAAATAACGCCATACCCGCCGTATTCGGAAGCTCCACCCATTCGATTGCATCGACATAAATCGCCAAATACCAATCACATACCTCCTTTGGCAAAATCTCCGCCAAGAGCGCAAAATTTCCAGTAACCATTAAGCGCTGAATATGATGGGCATAGCCATACTTCAAAGTTTGGCCAATCGTATCTCGCATGCAATTCATCTGAGTTTGGCCAGTCCAGTACCACTTTGGCAGACTACGCTGATGTTGATAATAATTATCCTGGGCCATTTGTGGCATATCGAGGTAATACATTCCTCGAACAAACTCCCTCCAACCGAGAATTTGCCGAATAAATCCCTCAACTGTCGCAAGATCTAAATCATATTTTTTCCAGGCCAGCACAACAGCCTCGATGACTTCACGCGGATTGAGGAGTTTTAAATTGAGCGCGCTAGAGAGTATTGAATGCCATCCAAATGGGGTATCGACCCACATAGCATCTTGAAAAACACCAAAATTTCTGAGTCGATAATCTACAAAATACTCAAGAACCTCCAATGCCTGCGCTCTCGTTACGGGCCAACTGAAATTCTCCAAACTCCCTGGATGCTCCGGATAAGCAGCATTAACGTACTCAAACACTGCTTGAGTAATGTCATCAGGCACAAATACTAAAGGCTCATCAATTAATCCAGGACCTTTTTTAGGATAGGGCTTGCGATTATCTTGATCAAAATTCCACTGCCCTCCTTCAGGATTCCCCTCTGCATCAATCAAAATGCAATGCTTCTTGCGCATTAAGCGATAAAAGTATTCCAGCCGCAACTCTTTTTTGTTCTTCGTCCACTCCAAAAATTCAGCATGAGAGCATAAAAAATGATCATCTTCGCGCATGTCCAACTGAAGATTGAATTCACGTCCAAGGTCTTCAAGCGCAAGTTTTAGACGCCACTCACCAGGCTCAACGCAGATTAAATGCTTAATGCCTTTTTGGATAAGTTGCTCTCTTAAGACCGCAACAATACTTAAAGGGGATTGTTCAATATAGCTAAGCGGATAACCTTCTTCTTTGAGTGCCAATGCAAAATGACGCATGCTCGAGAGAAAGACGGCGATCTTCGCTTTATGGGACCAAACATATTGCGCCTCATGCGATGACTCAATCATAATGATCTCATCTGTCTCGCGATCAAAATCTCTCAGGGCGGCACCCGCCATATCCAGCTGATCCCCCAGAATAAGAACCAGTCTTTTTTCTTTACTCATCGCTGTTTGTATTGAGTAGTGCAATAGGCGCGTAAGACAGTCTTAGAGCGCAACGCCTTATGTTTTGTAGCGCGCCCAGAAACACGCTTGCGCCAAAGTTCAAAGGAGCCACGCTTTAATGCCTGGCGCATGATTGCAATCACTTGGGGCTCTGATACACCAAAGCTTGCTTCAATGGCATCAAACGGGGTGCGATCCTCCCACGCCATTTCAATCAGACGGGATAAATCAGCGGTCGTAAAGGTTTTGAGTAAAGATTTAGGCACCGTGCAAGTTTAAGACTTATTTACTAAACTGACAGGCAACAAGAATGTTAGGCTCTAGACGTTTAAATCCCCCTCAAATACTGATGCTACTAGCCCATAGAGATGATTGGCAAAATTCGACAAAAGCTTATCGCAAGCGAGATCCCCGTCAGACTTGCAGAATCAGCCTATATCTGCCCAATCTGTGAGCGGGAAATTAGCCCATCTCAAAGAGAGGCGCACCATCTAATCCCCAAATCTAAGGGCGGGAAAAGAACAGAGTATCTTCATCGTATTTGCCATCGACAGATTCATGCAATCTTTACCGAAACAGAATTGGCGACGCAATTTAATACCGCAGGGGCGCTCAAAGAGCATATTGAAATGCAAAAGTTTATCGCCTAGGTTAAATCCAAACCCATCGACTTTTATGAGAAGGTCCGTAAAAGCGCTCGAATCAAAAATGGGTAAAGTTATTCGTCACTCTTGCTAAATCAAGGTCTCAATCAACACTGACTTCAGCTGTCTTTACCAGTTTGACCCAAAATTTCTCATCCTCAACCAAGAATTTTGCAAATTGTGCAGGTGAGCTTGACAAGGCAACATCCGTTCCCTCGCGAGCTAATGCTGCTTTTACGTTAGCTTGCTTTAGCGCAACTTGCGTGGCATCAAATAGTTTTTGCACAATATTGGCAGGTGTTCCTGCGGGCACAAACAAGCCATACCAAAACTCAATCGCGTAATCAGGCAAGCCAGACTCACGCATCCCCGGTAAGCTGGGCGCAAGCGGCGAACGCTCTTTTGATGAAATCGCTAAACCACGCAAACGTCCCGCCTGAATCATCGGCAACACTGAAGGTGGTGTGCCAAAAGTAAGCTGGGTATCTCCTGCAATCACGGATTGAATTGCCAAGGATCCCCCTCGGAACGGGATATGGGTCATCTTGACATCCGCTACTTGACTAAATAATGCAGCAGCCAAGTGTGGCGCCGAACCATTGCCCGATGTTCCG
>CANGEC010000233.1 GCA_947452625.1 Burkholderiaceae bacterium | reverse complement strand
AGGCGCTAGCGGGGCAACTTCTTCGGCAAGGGATGCGTATTGGGTTGTCGAAGGGTTGGTTTGAGAGGAGTCCACGGCTTATTGTCTCACCGGCGCATATCCAGTGTGAACGGAAATTCTTGGCTGACAGCAAGATTGATGTTCGCCTGAACGCCCTCGATGGTTCCGGGGGTGTGACCCATGCGGAAGAAACGTGAAAGCCTGCGACTCTCTGCTTCATAGGCATTAATTGGGAAGGTGTCGTAATTGAGGCCGCCTGGGTGAGCCACATGGTATTGGCAGCCACCAACAGAGCGCTTCATCCAGGTATCGATGACATCAAATGTCAGTGGTGCATGAACTCCGATACTAGGATGCAAGCTGGATGGCGGGTTCCAGGCTTTATAACGAACACCCGCAATATATTCTCCTGCAACACCAGTTGGCTGAAGTGGGAGAGGCTCCCCATTGCAGGTAATGGCGTAGCGACTTTGATTAAGGCCTGTAATGCGAACCTCAAGTCGCTCTATCGAAGAGTCAACATAGCGCGCTGTTGCGCCTGAGGCATTCTCTTCACCCATGACGTGCCAAGGCTCTAAGGCATTGCGCAGAGTAATTTCTGCGCCCATCGTTTGAACTTGCCCAATTAATGGGAAGCGGAACTCTAGGTGAGGTGCAAACCATTCTGCCTTGAAGTCATAACCCAAACTCTGCATCTCTTCGATGATGTCTGCGAAATCCATCTTGATGAAAGTGGGTAGTAGGCAGCGATCATGAAGTTCTGTACCCCAACGAGTTGCAGGTGCTAAATACGGCCTATCCCAAAAGCGAGCAATTAATGCTCGAATGAGCAACTGCTGAACGATGCTCATCTGGGCATGGGGTGGCATTTCAAATGCGCGTAGTTCAAGTAAGCCAAGTCGTCCGGTTTGACTATCTGGCGAATACATTTTGTCGATGCAGAATTCGCTGCGATGGGTATTCCCGGTCACATCAATCAGGATATTTCTGAGTGTCCGATCCACAATCCATGGCGGCATGCTGGCCCCAAACTTTTCACGATTCTCATGAATTTGCTTAAGGGCAATCTCAAGTTCATAGAGTTGGTCGTTACGGGCTTCATCCACTCGAGGCGCTTGACTGGTAGGGCCAATAAACATGCCGCTAAAGAGGTAGCTCAAGCTTGGATGGTTATGCCAATACAAAATTAAGCTCGCAAGCACTTCTGGGCGACGCAGAAATGGGCTATCGATTGGGGTGGCACCACCCATGACAAAGTGATTTCCACCGCCAGTACCTGTATGACGACCGTCGGTCATGAATTTCTCAGCAGATAGACGGGATTCAAAAGCAGCGTTGTAGAGAAACTCGGTATGTTCGACTAATTCTTTCCAGTTATGCGCCGGATGAATATTCACTTCGATGACGCCAGGATCTGGAGTGACTTGCAGGAGCTTTAAACGGGGATCGCGCGGAGGGGGGTAGCCCTCTATGACGATTTGGAATTGCAATTCTTCTGCTGTTGCCTCTACTGCTTGTACTAGATTGAGGTAATCCTCTAAGCGGGCTAATGGCGGCATAAATACATAGAGCGCTCCATTCTTACCTCCATGCTTATTCTCTGCAGCAGGTCCGTTCGAGCGCATAGGATCACGCGTCTCCACACACAATGCAGTTCTAGTAATCCAGGCTGCTGATTCTTGGCGTGCCGGTGTGCGAACTTCTTCCGACTGGCTCCATACGCTCGTCTGGGGGGTCGAGTTATCTTTACCTAATGCGCGGAACTGTTGCTGAATGGGTGCAAATGAAGCGAGCGGTGGCTTTGGTGCAAAGGGATCCTCTTCAATGAGATAGGGATAATCTGCTTTGCTAGTCCAGGGAAGTGAATCTAGTGGCAAGCGATAACCCATTGGCGAGTCACCAGGCAGGAGCAAGAGTCGATCATCGCGATAGATCCACGCACCAGTCTTCCATTTGGTATCCAGGTAGCTCTGGCCTTTGTCTGCTTCAATTGGCAATACATAACCAATGACCGAATCTAGCTTTTGAGTGAAGACCCGCTTTAACCGAGTGCGCTCCATCTCGTCATCTAGATTTGATTTAAAAGGATCAACATTGACTGGTAACTTGGATTCGCGCCAGAGGTAGTAGAAGGTGTCCTCATAAGCTGGCTCGATAAAACGATCTGGTAAGCCTAGGTTTTTAGTAAGCGTATGAATAAATCGATCTGCATCCTTGCTTGTGTAGGTGATCGGGTGCGACTCATCAGCAAAAAGTTTGGGGTTTTTCCAAATAGGGGTTCCATCGGCCCTCCAGTAAATGGATAGAGCCCAGCGTGGAAGCTGCTCGCCTGGATACCATTTGCCTTGACCAAAGTGCAGGAAGCCGCCATCACCATATTCGGCGCGGAGTTTGCCGACTAGGTCGGTAGCGTAAGCGCGTTTCGTAGGGCCAAGCGCATCTATATTCCATTCACGTTCATCACGACCATTGACGGATACAAAGGTTGGTTCGCCACCCATTGTGAGGCGAACATCGCCTGCTACAAGCTGTTTATCAACTTGTTCGCCCAACTTCAAAATGTCTTCCCACTGCTCTTCCGTATAAGGTTTCGTGACACGTGGAGACTCATAAATACGTGTGACCTCCATTGTGTGTTCAAACTCAACTTCGCACTTGTCAACACCGCCTTCAATCGGGGCAGCGCCTGATGGTTCTGGTGTGCAAGCTACGGGAATGTGGCCTTCACCAGCCATCAGGCCAGAGGTGGGGTCGATCCCGATCCAGCCTGCGCCTGGGAGATATACCTCGCACCAAGCATGTAGATCCGTGAAATCCACTTCAGTGCCGCTCGGGCCGTCAAGAGACTTTACATCGGGCTTTAATTGAATGAGATAACCAGAAACAAATCTTGCTGCGAGTCCGCAAAGACGCAAGAGATTTACCATCAGCCATGCGGAGTCACGACAAGAGCCGCTTCTTAAATCTAAAGTCTCATCAGGTGTCTGAACGCCGGGCTCCATGCGAATGAGGTAGCCAATATCACTTTGAACTTTTTGATTGATCTTCACCAGAAAATCAATCGT
>CANGEC010000232.1 GCA_947452625.1 Burkholderiaceae bacterium | reverse complement strand
TCTACCAATGCCATGGTACTCAATACCTAATTCTTGCATAGAAGCTGGCTCATAGAGGTTGCGGCCATCAAAGATCACTGGGCGCTTGAGTTTTTCCATCACTTGCTCAAAGTCTGGGCTTCTAAAGGCCTTCCACTCGGTCACAATCACTAGGGCATCGGCATCATTTAAGGCGCTCATGGGATCATCGGCCATCGATACTTGGGCAAGGCCTGTTGGGTTGCCCTTAAAGTCTACTTCTAGCGCATGCCCTGCTTCTGGCATAGCTACTGGGTCATGGGCCACCACCTGAGCGCCGCGTTTAACCAATTCTTGAATAATCACACGACTAGGCGCTTCGCGCATATCGTCGGTATTCGGTTTGAAGGCCAGGCCCCAGAGTGCAAACTTCATACCCTTGAGGTCTTTACCAAAGCGCTTTTCGATCTTTTCGACCAAGATGTACTTTTGTAATTCATTAACGGCTTCTACGGCATCGAGGATCTTGAGATCCCGACCGTGCTCTTTAGCAGTCTTTGATAAGGCAGACACGTCTTTAGGGAAGCAAGAGCCACCATAGCCAGTACCCGAGTACAAAAAGCCATAACCAATGCGTGAGTCTGAACCAATGCCTTGGCGTACTGCTTCAATATCAGCGCCTACTAAGTCAGCCAAGTTGGCCAGCTCGTTCATAAAGGAGATACGGGTCGCTAGCATCGCATTGGCTGCGTATTTCGTGAGCTCCGCACTTTTGACATCCATGTAATAGGTGCGTTCATGGTGACGATTAAAGGGGGCGTAGAGCTTGCGCATCTGCTCTTTAGCATGCAATCCCGCTGGGGTACTTTCTGTACCGATCACAATGCGGTCTGGGCGCATGAAGTCTTCTACCGCAGCACCTTCTTTAAGGAACTCTGGGTTAGAGACTACTGAACACAGCTCTGGAGATAAGTTTCTTTTTTCTAGCTCTTCAACAATCGCCGCTTGAACTTTATCGGCAGTGCCTACTGGCACAGTCGATTTATCGACAATCACTTTAGGGGTAGTCATATGACGACCAATATTGCGCGCTGCCGCTACGACGTATTGCAAATCAGCTGAGCCGTCTTCATCTGGAGGAGTGCCAACAGCAATAAATTGAATGTCACCGTGGGCAACAGAAGCGGCAATATCCGTGGAGAACTGCAAACGACCTGCAGCTCTGTTGCGCTCAATCATCTCTTTAAGTCCGGGCTCATAAATAGGCACGCCACCAGAGTTGAGAATGGCTATCTTTTTTGGGTCAACGTCCACGCAAAAGACATTGTTGCCTTGCTCAGCTAGGCATGCGCCTGTCACTAGACCTACGTAACCGCTGCCGATGATGGTGACTTTCAATCTCTCTCCTAAACTCTTTACATTGAGGGACCGCTTGGCGCAGCACCCTCACTACGTCTTGGAGAGTATGCCTCCCAATGATTACAACCGGGGCATTGCCAATAAAACCTTCTCGCTCTAAAGCCACAATTTCCGCATGTGTAGCGGGCTAGGCTGGTGGTACGTTGGCGCAGGAGATTCAAAATAGATTGCAACTCCAACAATCTTTCTGGGCTGGCACTACCCTCTTCTAAAGCAAGACGAGTTTCAGCCATCTTAGACAACGCAATCAACGTTGGCGAATGCTGCATCACATCAGACAGCATTGCATTTGCTGCCTGTGGTCCCCGGATTTTCATGAGGTGTTTGTGAACGATATCGAGCAATTCACCAGTAGCTTGAGTTTTTAGCAACTCGCAGAGGCAATCTAAACCCTCTTCTTGTTTATTAATTGCCGCATGAGCCAACATCCAGCGGTCTGCCAATAAATGCATATAGGCAGGATGGGAACTGGCAATCACACTCCAAGCCTCAATCGCTTGAGCTGGTCGATCCATTGCCATTAAGTAATCGCCTTGCAAAATCAAAGCACGTGCATGATTCGGCACAGCCTGAAGGGCGCGTTGTATAGATTGCTCTGCGTCAACTAAGTCTTTGCGACGCAAAGCCTCTTGACCGAGTTCACAATGAAATTGCGCGATCTCAGTATGGTGCGATTTTCCCTGCAGACTCTCAAGCTCATTTGCAGCAATGATGGCTTTTTTCCAATCATGCTCAATCTGATACATCTCTAACAAACTCTCTTTTGCAGGCTCAGCATATTTGCCATTACCCACACGATTTAAAGAGGCTTCTGCACGATCGAGTAAGCCAGCACGCAAAAAGTCACGGCCTAACTCATAGGCAGCGTGATCACGATCGCGAGGCTTTAAATCATCACGATTAGCCAGGTGTTGATGAATGCGAATAGCACGCTCTGTCTCACCACGACGGCGAAATAAATTACCTAATGAGAAATGCAACTCAACAGTCTCTGGGTCTAATTGCGCAATTTTGACCAAGGTTTCAATCGCTTGATCAGGCTGCTCATTCAGCAAAAGACTTAAGCCTTTAAAAGTAGAGCGCTGCTGACGCATACGCTCACGTTCATCCATGCGATTTTCAAGACGCAAATCCCAGCGTGCAGCTAACCAACCGATACCAAACATCACCGGCAGTAACAATAACCAAGCGGTAGCTATCTGAATCATTGTGCGCAGAATTTAAATAAAAAAATGGCCCGAATGGACCACTGAGGTTGAGCCTGAATATTAGGCACCAGAACCCTCTTTGGGGCCCGCCTGCTTCAAAGGCTTGTAATCTACTCGCTCACGCAACTCTTTGCCAGGCTTAAAGTGTGGAACGCGTTTTTCTGGAATCAATACTTTCTCACCAGACTTTGGATTGCGACCAGTACGCGCAGGACGATGGTGAAGTACAAAACTTCCCACGCCGCGCAGTTCAATGCGCTTACCCTCAGCCAAAGCATGAGTCATTGTGTCCAGCAAAGTTTTCACCGCCAACTCTACGTCCCTAGGCAGAAGCTGCGGAAACTGTTCCGCGAGACTCTCCACTAGTTCGGAGCGGGTGATTGCTTGTTGCTCTTGATCTGTCATGATCTATCAATAAAAAATCGCCGCTCTCCTAATGGAAAGCGGCGATATTGATTTAGCCTTGATTATCCAATTTTGC
>CANGEC010000231.1 GCA_947452625.1 Burkholderiaceae bacterium | reverse complement strand
TTTTGTAGCTCTTTGCCATTGACGTTAATCTTTCCAGAGCTTGCTCTTAGCAGGCCGGAGAGTGTCAGCATAGTGGTGGTCTTACCGGCGCCATTACGACCCAGTAGCGTTAATAACTGACCTTGTTTTAACGAAAAGCTAATGTCATGCAAAACATGGCTATCGCCATAGTGCGCATTAACCTTATCAAGGGTTAGGATTTCAGTGGCCAAGATATACCTCACGCGTCCTAGGATGGTTTACAACAAAGTCTCTATCACCCTCAACAATCAGGCTACCGTAATGCAGTACTGAAATGGTTTCAGCAAAGCTCAGCGCAACATCCATGTCATGCTCAATCATGATGATGGTAGTGGTCTTGGGGATAGCGCTAATGAGGTCACGCACAATAATGCGCTCGTCTAGCGAGAGTCCGGCAAGAGGCTCATCCAATAGCAAGAGTGCTGGATTTTGTGACATCGCCAACGCAATCTCAACACGTCTTTGTTCGCCATAAGAAATCTCGCTGATGAGCATATTGGCGCGATGCTTAAGGCCTACTTGATCGAGTAATTCCAATGCGCGTTGATAAATCGGGTCATCCATCTGGAGCTTTTTAAAGGGCTCCCACTTTTGCTTGCTGGTCCCCAGCATCGCCAACGCCACATTGTGTGCCAGCGTATTTTTAGGGAAGAGGGTGATGATTTGGTAAGTTCTACTAACGCCAACATGGGCCCGAATATGGGCAGGACTTTTGGTGATGTCTTTGCCAAATACGGCAATAGAACCGCTATCTGGAATGATTTCACCGGAGATCTGGCTAAACAGAGTGGTCTTACCAGCACCATTGGGGCCAATGATGAGGCGCCTTTCTCCAGGCTTAACGGTGAGCGATAAATCTTGTGTGACCTTTACGCCACCAAAGCTCTTATTGAGGTGTTGAATTTCTAAGGCGTTGCTCATTTCGAATAATTCCGCATGCGACTAATTTTATCGGCTACCCACGGCGTGATACCGGTTGGCATAAAGAGAACAATGAATACGAATACTGCACCGAGCAACATATTCCATCTCTCAACATATCCAGAAACATAATTCTTCAGAATCATCACCAGGAATGCACCAATAATGGGTCCAGTCAATGTGCCAGCACCGCCAGCAATGACGCACAGCAAGGCCTCTGCTGAAGAGGTGATCGACATTACTGTTGGATGAATGTACTTGTGGAAGTACACATATAGCAATCCGGCTACAGCCCCAAAGAAGCTGGCGAGCACAAAGGTAATCCAACGAATTAACCAAACGTTAAATCCCAATGCAGTCATGCGTTTTGCTTGATCACGGGTACCGCAGATAGAAGCACCAAATGGTGATTGAACTAGCTTGGTAATGAGGAAGATGCAAGCAAGGAAAATGATCAACACAAACCAGTAGAAATAATTGCTTTCATCTAGATTGATACCAAATGGCATTGGCCTACTGATGCCAGAAATACCGTTATCACCATTGGTCATGCCAACCCAGCGATACGCCAATCCCCAGAAGATCTGAGAGAGCGCGAGTGTCAGCATCAAAAAGCCTAAACCAGTCGCGCGCAAGGCGATCCAGCCAAACAGCATGCCCATCACGGTAGTTGCGGTCAGCGCGATAGCGGCGGTATAACCATGACTCATCCCCAGTTTGGTAATTAGCCAAGCGGTAATGTAGGCAGACAGACCAAGATACACTGCATGACCAAGTGAAGTCAGGCCGCCATAACCAACGAGGAGGTTAAGACTTGAAGCAAAAATTGCAGCAATCAACATCTGACTGCCAAGGTTGATGTAGTACTCACCGCTATAAAACGGGAGCGTGATAAGGAAGGCAATCGTGAGTAAACCAGCGAGCTTTTTCATGTGCGAATCGTTCCAAAAAGACCGGTTGGTTTAAATGCAATAACAACAACCATGGGTAAAAATAAGATCACATAAGCAAGGTCAGGAACCAGGGCAATACCAAAGCTGTAGATAAATCCAACAATGAAGCTGGCGATAAACGTCCCAACTAAACTGCCTACGCCACCCAAGATCACGACAATCAATGCCAATGGCAACATGTCAGCATCTAGGCCGGGATAGGCATTAAAAATCGGTCCACCTAGAGTTCCGCCCAGTCCGGCTAAGCCTGCTCCCAAACAGAAAACAATCGTAAAGAGCTGTGAAGCAGGAATGCCCACCGCACGCGCCATTTGCATATCATCAACGCCTGCGCGAATCATGGCGCCCAAGCGCGTTTTCTCGAGTAGCAAGTACAGGCCAAGACCAATAATGCAGGAGATCACCAAAATCACAATACGATAGGCTGGAAAAGTTAAGCCCATGAAGCTAATTGGAAACTGGAACATTTCTGGCGTATCAATTGGAATGGGATCACCACCCCAAATCACCAAACAAAAGTCTGCAATGATGAATGCCAAGCCCAAGGTCGCCAAGACTTGTCCTTGTGGATTGCCGGAAAGTCTGCGCAGTATTAACCGCTCGATAATTCCGCCTACCACCGCAATGACAATCAATGCTGCTGCTGCTGCTGCAAACATGCCGTAGCCAGCTCTAATAACGGTGGCACCAACGTAAGCGCCCAACAGGAAGAGTGCGCCGTGAGTCAGGTTGGCAATGCGCATTAAACCGAAGATTAATGCAAAGCCAGAAGATAATAAAAAGAGAAGACCCCCTAAAGCCAAGCTATTGAGGGTCTGAATTGCCCATATCTGCATTTTCAGTAAGACCTATTATTCGAGATTTTTCGCGGGTGGATAGTCTCTTGTGTAGACAGGTTGGCCTAAGAAGGTCTTAGGATCGTAAGTCCAGAATTGGCTAACGTTGGTGTAGGTACGCAATACTGAATTCACCAAGCGCTTATCTTTTCTTTCAACTTGACGAATGTAAACGTCACCAACAATATTGCCGTATTGATCAAACTTCACTGGTCCGCGAGCGGTAGGAATATTGGTTTTTCTTAAGGCTGCCATCAAGCCATCTTTATTATTGGCGTCGCCACCAACAGCATTGAGAGCGTTTTCCAGTACGGCGCCACTCACATAAGTACCGGCCGCGTAATAACCAGGGTC
>CANGEC010000230.1 GCA_947452625.1 Burkholderiaceae bacterium | reverse complement strand
GCATGCGGTGTATGACCCTGAGAGTCAGATGCTGAAAGGGTTCTTGAGCGGGTTAAAAGATCATCTGCTACCCAATGGTGAGGGTTGGCTCATTCTTTCTGATTTAGCAGAACACTTAGGTTTGAGAACGAGACAAGAACTTCTCAATTGGGTTGAGGAAGCGGGCCTGCAAGTCATTGCGCATCTAGATACCAAGCCAACACATCCAAAAGCATTTGATAAAACCGATGCGTTACATGCAGCGAGATCAAAAGAAGTCACCTCTCTTTGGCGCTTGACTAAAAAGTAGTACCACATTAAATAGCCCTACAAGAGCCGTCCCCATTGGGGGCATGGTTGATAATCACTTACATCATCCTTAAAATCATTGAGAGCGGTAGTTAACTTACTACACATTATTTCGGTAAGTTGAGTATGGTTTTTCTCATTTATCTTTTAAGGGTGTCATTTGTTTTCTGGTGCATTGTCTAGAAATGTATTACTAATTTCGACGGTAACTATCTCTCATATATTGGCTCTGCTGATGCTTCTCATTGGATCTTTTTCAGGGGAAAAATTATCTGCACCGAATTCTCTGATGGTAAATCTAGTAGGTAACAGCGCCCTACCATCTCAGCAGAAAAAATCCTTGGCTGTATCCCAAATATCGACCCCCTCTAGTACTGAGTCTAGTAGTCCCAGTCCTGTAAATGAATCCCATGCGTTTAGTGATAGTGGGGGAGCTGGGCGTTTAGCAGTAGGTAGGGCTAGGCAGGCCATATATAGCCCTAAACCACATTACCCCTTAGTCAGCAGACAGTTTAAGGAACAAGGCTTGGTCATTGCAAGACTATGTGTCAGCGATCAAGGCCTTGTGCAAGAAGTTGGCATCATGCAAAGCTCAGGCTTTCAGGATTTGGATCACTCAGCCATCAAGGCTTTGGCTCAGTGGAGATTTGAACCTATTGCAGTAACTCCTGCCGAACTTTCATTGCAATGCTTTCAAACACCTATTCAATTTACCTTGGAAGGTTAGTGCTTGAGCGAGAAAAATACCTTAGATCTTGATTCAAAATTCATTCGATCAACCCAGATTTTGACCAGAACTATTCCAAGCGAAGCCTTATTAGGGCGAGCAAAGCAGATCTTCATTTTGCATGATGGGCATTCATATCAATTGCGCATTACCAAATTAGGGAAGCTTATTTTGACAAAGTAAATATGAATTAACTTACTAGCCAGCAAGAGCATTTTCATATGCATATAGCCAGCGATTTTTTGTTTTTATCACTGGAGATGGTATATGAAGCATCAAGAAGTTTTTCGTCCTCGAAATCGGTTGGCCTGGTTTTCATCGTTTGTATTGTTATATGGAGGATCTTTTCCAGTTTGGGCCAATCCTCAAGATATTGAGTTACCTAGGATTGATATTGTTGGGCGAGAGAAAAATGCCCTGTCTAAAATTCCAGGAACGGTTGATGTCATTAATCAACAGAGGATGGAGGAGCTACAACCTCAGTCGCTGCAAGACGTATTAAAGACAGTGCCTGGTGTCAATGTCCGCGGAGATGAGGGTGGCCTAGGCTCTATTCCAAATATTGGTATTCGGGGTTTGAATCCAAGTCGCAGTTCTAAGGTCCTCCTTCTTGAGGATGGCGCTCCTATTCAGCCAAGTCTCTTCATTTCCAATGCCTCTTATTACAGTCCGCCGGTAGAACAAATTGGTGGTATTGAAGTTTTAAAGGGCGCATCGGCCCTGAAATATGGCCCATCCAATATTGGTGGTGTAGTGAATTACCTTAGTAAAACACCTGCTCCAGGATTTAAGTTAACCGGCAAAGTGGGTAACTACGGATATCGTTTAGCAGAGCTTGAGGCAGGGGGGAAATCGTCATCGAATGGCGCCATTGGAGGCATAAACCTGATTCAATCTGAGTCCAATGGATACCAGGGTAATGGTTTCAAGATGTATGACATCCTAGTAAAGGGCGGAATGGAGGTTGCGCAGAATCAGTGGTTAAGTCTGAAATATACCCATTACGATAACAATATCAATACCTCGTATGTAGGTCTGCGCCCAAATCAGTACAGCACTCACTCAAAAGATAATCCAGCGCCAAATGATCGCTTCATTACCCAAAGAAATGCAGTAGATCTCAACCATGCTATCGAAATTAGCCCAGAAACCAAAATCAATACCTTGATGTATTGGAGTAGGTTATCTAGAGATTATTGGCGGCAAAGTATTGTTAAACGTACACAGGAATCGACAGTCTTTAGAGCCTGCAACATAGGTGCTGATTGTTTGATTGGGCGAAATCGTGAGTTTCAAATGTTGGGCATCGATTCTCGGGTAAGCCATGCCTATAACGCTCTAGGGATTTCTAATGAAGCAGAGTTTGGGTTGCGCTTGCATACCGAATCTCAAATCAATCAATTAGTGAGTTCTAAAACTGTAGCCTATTCTGGTCGACTCACGTCGCAGGAAGACAACAAGGCTAATTCAGTGGCGGTCTATGCGCAAAACCGTTTCTTGCTGAGTAAAGACTTTGCACTTATTCCTGGGGTACGAGTGGAAAGTTATAACCAGACTCGTTCAAATGCTGCTACGGGTAAAGCAGGTAGTGCCAAGAATGTAGAAACTATTCCGCAAATTGGTGCTACATGGCAACTCATTCCCCAGGCCCAACTGTATGGAAGTGTTTATAAAGGTTTTGCACCAGCACAGTTGGCAACCGCAATTGATGACAAGGGAGTCGATCAACAGTTAGCGCCAGAACGCTCAACCAATACGGAGCTCGGTCTGCGTGGTCGATCAGGTGCCTTTTCCTATGATTCAGCAATTTTTAGCATGAACTTCAGCAATCAAATTGTGAACCAAAGTTTGGCCGCCGGAATTTCCAAAGCCAATGGCGGTAAAAGCTTGCATCAAGGTGCTGAGATGTCCTTGGCTTATGCGCTAGGAGGAGGATGGGGCATTAACGGTAATGCTACGTACATCCCGGTGGCTAAGTTTGTTGGCACGAGTTCTTTGGGGCGAGATGGTAATCGCATTCCGTACACGCCTAAATTAACTTCAAATTTGGGTGTTAGCTACGAAAAGAATG
>CANGEC010000229.1 GCA_947452625.1 Burkholderiaceae bacterium | reverse complement strand
GGCCATTTTGCAAGATTTGCACGCGCGCGCCTTCTAGTCCACGCATCACAGGCCGCGATGCGCCTGCTCCATAACCTGTTGCCGAGACACCCAGTTCATTGGCAAGCGTAGCGCCAAGGGTGCCACCCAGCTTACTTTGTAATTCATCGCCAGTAAGAGTTTTGCTTGGTCCAAACAGTGCTTGTTCGTTAACGCCGCTCACATTGAGCTCTGGTAAGGCTTGTGCTGTGCTTTGTGGCCAAGCGCTATGACTGAGTAGTGCCCCCAGCCAGCAAAGGTAAATCCAAAAAAAACGGTGAGTCATATTTCATCCAAGTAAATCACTATGGCAAGTGATTAGTAAAACAATGGTGCGCTTTAAACGCATCCACACGGTGCTTTAGAGGATGAAGTTGGGAGGACCCTGTGATTGATAGGCTGCAGTAGTTGCTTGATCAAAAGCAATCTGGCTTGAGCTAGGGGGTGTGTCACGGTAGTTATATTGCTCGGGGAGCAAATTTGCAGCAGGAGGAATAAAGCCTGCGAGCGTAAGAGCATCAAAGAGATGGCAGGTGGCAGAAGTGTGGCTAAGGGCTAGACTCTCATTGCAGCTTTGGGATGGCGCAGAGAGACTGACAGTGCTGACGCTTGGGTTGGAGTGGGCAATGCCATGGGAAAAGCCGATCCACTGTGTTCCTAGCAGACTGAGCACAAGCAGAGCGACCAAAAACGCGCTCTGTAAAGGCTGACGAAGTTTGCGGTAAAAAACGGCTTTCATTGGGCTGGATATTACAGGATTTGCCTTAAAACAGCATTGCGGTGTAGAATATCGGTTCCGTCGGAGTGTAGCGCAGCCTGGTAGCGCACCTGCTTTGGGAGCAGGGGGTCCAAGGTTCGAATCCTTGTACTCCGACCACTTTTCTCTGTTGATTTCTATTAATTCCCAGCATATATCTGCCCATAGCTCAGCTGGATAGAGCAACGGCCTTCTAAGCCGTAGGTCGCAGGTTCGACTCCTGCTGGGCAGGCCAAATTCTCTTCAAATTCACTGGCTTTTTAAGCCTCTGGCGGTACGTTATTGCCTAAAAAAGGTGCTTTTACATTAATTCCGCATTTATCTATAGATATACTAGGACTTATATTTTTGGTGTCTATAGACAAGAGGAGATGTACGTGAAAAGCAAAAAACTGAGTAAAAACTCTTTATTCGCTGCTGTTTTATTCTTGGCCGCTGTTCATGCCAACGCCGCTAGCCCAACTTTAGACAAAATCAAGTCTAGTGGCGCAGTCACCATGGGTGTGCGTGAATCTTCCATTCCAATGTCTTACACCACGGGTGATAGCCGCTTTGATGGTTACCACGTTGAGATTTGTCGGATGATTTTGGCTGACATTAAAGACAAGTTGGGTATGAATACCCTCCGTATCAACTACCAGCCTGTGACCTCTCAAAATCGTGTGCCTTTAGTGCAAAACGGTACGGTTGATATTGAGTGCGGCACCACGACTAATAATGCTGCTCGCGCTAAAGATGTTGGTTTTGCCAACACCCTTTATGTAGAAGAGGTGCGCATTGCAGTTAAAGCTAATTCTGGCATTAACTCCATTTCTCAACTGGCTGGCAAAAAAGTGGCTACCACTACTGGCACAACCTCTGTGCAGTTATTGCGCAAACATGAAAAAGCCAATGGCGTAAATTTTGAAGAAGTGTTTGGTAAAGATCATGCTGATAGCTTCTTATTACTAGAGTCTGGTCGTGCTGATGCCTTTGTCATGGATGGTTCAATCCTGGCCGGTAATATTGCTAATTCAAAAAATCCTAAGGACTATAAGATCGTTGGCGAGGTTTTGAGTACCGAGCCAATCGCGATTATGGTTCCCAAGAATGACCCAGAATTTAAGGCTGCCGTAAATGCGGCGATTGCCAAGATGGTGGCAAACGGTAATATGCCGAAGTTGTGGGATAAGTGGTTCTTAAAGCCTATTCCACCGAAAAATATCGTGGTTGGTCTTGAGTTATCTCCAGCTACAAAAAATGCCTGGGCTAATCCAAACGATAAGCCTGCTGAAGATTATCAAAAGAAGTAATCAGTAAATACGAACGATTGATATGGCTCTAGATTTAGGCGTTTTTTGCAAAAATACTTTAGACGGAGAGGTGGTTGATCACTGCTTCTCTGCTCTCTTTGGCTTAGCAAAAAACAGCGACCCAAGTTATCTTGACTGGTTGATGAAGGCTTGGGGTTGGACTTTGGCCGTAGCGGGTCTGGGTCTAACCATTGCCCTGATTTTGGGGGCGGTGATGGGGACCTTGCGGACTCTGCCGGACAGTGGCGTTATGAGTCGCGCGCTGGTGCGCATGTCAACAGCCTGGGTAGAGTTGTTCCGCAATATTCCAATTTTGGTTCAAGTCTTCCTTTGGTATCACGTGATCCCAGCTTTTATAGAGCCACTCAAGTTATTACCCTCTTATTGGTTAGTCAGTATCGCGCTGGGATTTTTTACCTCTGCGCGGATTGCAGAGCAGGTTAGGGCGGGTATTCAGGCCTTGCCTAGTGGTCAGCGTGCTGCTGCGACAGCATTGGGCTTAACTACGGCGCAAAGTTATCGCTATGTGATCCTGCCTATGGCATTGCGTATTGTCATTCCGCCATTAACTTCTGAGAGCATGAATCTGATTAAGAACTCTTCAGTGGCATTTGCTGTTTCTGTTCCCGAGTTAACCTTGTTTGCGATGCAGGCTCAAGAAGAAACCTCTCGTGGCGTGGAGATTTATTTGGCGGTAACTTTCTTGTACGCGCTCTCGGCATTTGCTGTTAATCGCGTTATGGCTCTGATTGAAAAGAGAACCCGCATTCCAGGTTTCATTGCATCGAATGATGCCAGCTTGGCTCATTAAAGAATGGCGATATGTTGAGTCTAGACCTAAGCTTTTATAACTGGGAACTCTTTACCAACTACATCCTTAAGGGGTTGTTGTTTAGTTTGCAGTTAACCGTTTTTGCCACTATTGGCGGTATTTTGTTTGGCACTTTGTTGGCCTTGCTCAGACTTTCCGGTAGGCCTGCTTTGGTCTATCCTGCTACGTTTTATGTCAATACCATGCGCTCCATTCCTTTGGTGATGGTGATTCTGTGGTTTTTCT
>CANGEC010000228.1 GCA_947452625.1 Burkholderiaceae bacterium | reverse complement strand
CTTCTGCTTCCTTTGCAGCAATAGCAGCAGCCTTTTCGCGTTCGATACCTTGTTGTATCAATCGAGCCTGCTCCTCTTTTTCGACGACTATATCTCTTCGATAAGATTCCCCAGCAATCGACCCGAAAAATACTATTAGCAATATTGATTGATAAAGAAACCGTTTATTAAAAATAATATTCTGAGCTTTCAATTCAATACTTGTTGAGTCTCCAGAAAAAGTATCTAAAAAGTTTCTGAGATTTATTTTCAAATCAGCTAGTGGATCAGTTGACTGGTACCCAAGATTCTTTCTTCGCGCAGATTGGTCATCGGTACTTTTACTTGCTTTCTCGGCAATTTTTAATGCTTCTATGGCAACAGCTCGCGCCAACTCTAGTTTTCCATTCTGTGCAAAATACATTGCTTGATAGCCTTGTAATTGCGCATTTTGGAGATAAAAACGCCCGCCTGTTAAATTGTGAAGCAGGGTGTGAAGTGTCCAGACAAAGCCTCCAATACTCCACCAACCTGCTACAAGCGTTATTGCTGATGACTTCAATCCAACTTTCATCTCGCATTTTGAACAAAAAATACCTTGTTGAGGTGTTTTAGTTGCACCAAATACATATCCATATACAGTGTAAAAGACTTTAAATCTTGGTTGCGCTGTGACTGCATTGCAGCGTGAGCACACTATCGGCTCAAAAGGTCTATAAACACCTTCTGATGAATCATTAGCTGCAGACGGTATAGAGTTGTCCGCATCATATTGCTGGCGTAAATTCTCATCTGACAGGACTGCGTATGCTTCCTGCAGATCTTGAAACTTTGCTGTCGTATCGGTCGTTGGGTTTCGATCTGGGTGTAACTCCATCGCTAATGTTCGATATGCAGCCTTTATGACGGATGGGGATGCATTTACGTCTACGCCAAGTGTCTTGTAATACCCTCGAGCATCTTTTGGATTCATTTATTTACTCCTTTAGAGATGTTCAATAAACTTCACCGATTGATGGTTTATCACTTAATTTATTTGCTGTCTGTTTAAGAGGAACAAAATTAAATGCTCGACTTTGAACGTATTTTTTTGACTTCTCATCTAATGATGCAAACGCTTTGTTGAGTAATTCTGTCGCCTTGTTTTTATTAATTCCATCAGGTAAATGTCTTTTTGCTAATGAAAGCCAGATCGAGGCAGTAACGTAATTTTTAGGAACACCTTTACCGTGAAAAAACAGATCTCCAAGACTTAGGTAAGCAGTAGGCTCTCCTTGCATTGCAGCTTGGGTGTACCAATAAATTGAAAGCCCCATATCGGAGTCAGCATCCGAAGCGGATTCATATAAATCAGCTAAATTATTTTGTGCTCCTGCAAATCCCAGCGCAGCAGACCACGAATACCAATAGGCAGCTTTGTCTAAATCTTTTTGAGTTGTACTACTCCCATGGGCGTATTCAACACCAAGGTTGTGCATAGCTATAGCGTTTCCAGCTTCAGCTGCGTCATTTAATGCTTTAAAGGTTTCTTTGGATTGAACTCCTTTCTTCTTGTCTAAGTAGTTAAGCATGACGTACTTTTCATAAAGTACATCTGATTGACGTTTTCTAAATTCACTATTTGATAATTTAATTTCGTTATACGAACGAAAGCCACTCCTATCTAAAGCTTCTGCAAGGGTAACTAGATAGTCAACTTGTACATTCAGCGATACCTTTTGTAATTTCTTGGCGTCATTAAATATGTCTGTAATCGGTTTCAAAGAAGCTATAGTTTCTTCATGGTCATACATCTTATTGAACACATAAGCAACAGCAAGTCTTGACTCAATGGCTTCAAAACTATTCGTCAATTTCTCAAGTCCGATTAACGCTTCTTTTGCTTGAGATAAGGCTTGTTTTGATTGTTGCTGAAGTCCAGATCTTCTATACATATCTGTCTGTAATGCGTAAATAAGAATTTTAATTTTCTGTGTTTCGATGCCAATTGATTTTTTATTGTTTTTAATTCCATATTCCTCAAGTGAATTTATTTTTTCTTCTAATATTTCTTTATTCTTTTCTAACTCGGTAAAGTCTGATTGAACCCATGCCGAAATCATTGTCATTAAAATATTTTCATAATCGAACTCATCATTTTTGCTTTTTGATTTTGTGAATTCTGGCGAACAATACTCCGCAGTTACGTGCGAAATATTTTTCCAGATATTTGAATTTTCATCGATTAATCCACATGCCCAAGTCGAAAGAATCAATCGTTCTTTGGGATCGTCTCTTTCAATGGCTTTGTAAAAAATCTTGGTTGCTTGTTCAATGTGTAAATTTGATCTTTTAGGATCTCTTTTATTAAAGTAAGTTGCTATTGATATTTGAAGATCAAGGTAACGCTCAAGATCTAGCTTTTTATTTTTCAATAATTGAAAAGACCTTGCCATAAGTTCAAAGTCTGATCGATTTAATTCTGCGTTTGTCTTTAGTACTCCGCCAATGGCTTCTGCTTGCTTGTTTACGTCCGCAATCCTTAATACTTTGATTCTGGCAATGTTTAGCAAACAACCTGTTTCATCAGGTGAGTCTGCGCAGATTTTCGGATTTTCAAGAGGGTTAGCATTAGCCAAACTTAAATTGAAAAATAAAAAAACAATGGAGATGAAAAATTTATTTCTTTTCATGGCGATATTCCTTGTTCGTCTGCGTTATGCATGCTTCGTTTGGCGTTTCTAATGTTGTTTTAATTTTTCTATCGTCAATACATTTTTGATATTGTGACGTGCAATATGCAAGTGATGAGTTGTTTGTCATAGAGCTACTTTTTGAGATGCATGTTGCTAGTCTTGTTGATGCCCACGGGTAGTGATTGTTAAGAATGAGCGCTGTTTCATACTCAGGTAATACTGGATGGGCTAAATTTAGCTTGGCTGCCTTCGCTGCATCATCTAACTCATTAACAGCAATCCCTGTTGCTGCGGCCCCCTTTGCTCCAGCTGCCGTTTTTGATGCTGCGACCGCATTGTCAGCACTTTTGCCGATTTTTGTCAGAGCTGTGATCCAGCTTGCATGATTCGCTGATGAGGAAAATAAAATAAGAATCACTACTACGAAGTTTTTCATAATTTATCCATATCTGTTAGGTCATTTCAAACGTAAAAGT
>CANGEC010000227.1 GCA_947452625.1 Burkholderiaceae bacterium | reverse complement strand
TTGGCAAGAATGCCACTACGCCCATTGAGAATGCGGCGAACGATTATGTACTAGCCATGAACGCAGTTTATGAGATCGCCTCCTACATTACCGTCAATATCTCATCGCCAAATACCCAAAATCTTCGCGCCTTGCAAGGCGAAGAAATGCTCCGCGCATTACTATCCGCCCTAGATGAAGCTCGTAAAGCATTGAGCAATCGCTATGGCGTGCGCAAACCCCTTTTCCTCAAAATTGCTCCCGACCTAGACCAAGCAGATCTGCATTTGATCGCTGATTTACTGCTGGAGTTTGAAATCGATGCCATCATCGCCACCAACACAACCATTTCCCGCACTGCTGTCGCCAATCTAGAACACGGCCAAGAAGCGGGCGGTTTATCAGGCACCCCAGTAAAAGATGCCTCAACTCAAGTGGTTAGAACACTCAAAGCGCGCCTAGGGGATCAAATTCCGATTATTGGAGTGGGTGGCATTCTCTCTGACCTAGATGCTCGCGAGAAGATAGCCGCAGGAGCCTCGCTAGTTCAACTCTACAGCGGCTTGATTTATCGCGGTCCAGATCTCATTGCCGAGTGCGCAAAGGCCTTACGCCCCTAGTTTTTTCAGTATTTTGGGATTATTTTCTGAAATACGATTTCATAATATGCAATTATTCTAAGTATCGCTACAATTGCTCTTATGAATACAAGCAAAGTGACAAAAGCTCCAAAAGTACCTGGTGAGGCTGGTAAAACAGCGATTCAGGTGGTCGAGCGCATGATGAACTTGCTTGATGCCTTAGCCGAACATGAAGAATCCAGTAGCCTAAAAACCCTGGCTGAACAAACGGGTCTACACCCTTCTACAGCACATCGGATTCTGAATGATATGGTTGCATGCCGTATGGTCGAGCGTGGCGATGGTGGCACATATCGCCTTGGCCTACGCCTCCTGGAGTTGGGCAATCTTGTCAAAGCTAGGCTATCCGTCCGTGAGGCTGCACAAGCCCCAATGCGGGCACTGCATAAATTAACCGGTGAAACAGTGAACTTATCTGTTCGTCAAGGCGATGAGATTGTTTACGTGGATCGTGCCTACAGCGAGCGCTCGGGTATGCAAGTGGTTCGTGCCATTGGTGGTCGAGCACCGTTGCACCTGACTTCAGTTGGTAAATTGTTTTTGGCCAGTGATGATTCTAGTCAAGTACGCGCTTATGTCACACGTACCGGACTTTCAGGACATACCCGCAATAGCATCACCGAATTAGGCAAGCTTGAGATTGAGTTAAACCAAGTGCGTCAGTTGGGCAACGCAAAAGACAATGAAGAGCTTGAGCTAGGGGTTAGCTGTTTGGCAGCCGGCATTTTGGATGACACCGGAAAGCTTGTGGCTGGGCTCTCTTTAAGCGCTCCGACCGATCGCATCCATGCAGATTGGTTGCGCGCGCTTCAGGATACTGCGCTGCAGATCTCTAAAGGAATGGGTTACAAACCCAAAACGCTAGAACCAGGCACTAGCAAAGAGTAATTGCTAGATTAGCTAATCACATTAAGCGTCTGATCGGATGTGGTTCGCCAGCTGGCATACGCTCATACCAATCGCGCACCCTGACAGCATCAGCAAAGCGTGATTGCGTGCCAACAGAATCCAAGAAAACTAAAAGCAAAGGTGTGTTGTTCACTCTTGCCTGCATTACCAAGCAACGGCCAGCGGCATTAATAAAGCCTGTTTTTTGCAGGCCGATATTCATGTCACCTGATCTCACTAGGCGATTTGTGTTCAAGAATTTTTGGGGACGCTTTGCAATCACCATGGTCATATCCGGCCAAGTAGAAAACTCCCGAATCGTTTTGTACTGATAGGCGGCATTTAACATCCGGGTCAGATCTTCAGCTGAGGCGACATTCTCACTCAATAAACCAGTAGGATCAGCAAAATGTGAATGATCCATATTTAATTCTTTGGCCTTGCGATTCATGGCATCGACAAACGCAGGAATGCCACCAGGATAATTGCGCCCCAAGGTATAGGCTGCACGGTTTTCAGAGGACATCAAGGCCAGATGCAAAGCTTCTTCACGTGTCAAGGCAGTACCACTGGCCAAGCGAGAGTGCCGATAAATATGTGCATCATCCTCGTTGATCACAATCGTCTCGTCTAGCGGCAACTTGGAATCCAAGACCACCATTGCCGTCATCAACTTGGTAATGGAAGCGATCGGTAGACTCACTGAAGGATTCTTCTCAAAATACACCTCTTTGGTATCTTGATTGACCACCATTGCAACGCTGGACTTCAAACTTAATTCATCATTTTGGCCACGCAAGCCAAGAGCCGTAGCAAACGAGGGCCTCGCCTCAACTGCTGGAGCCGCTGGACGAGTTACCGTTACCCGAACTGTTTTTGCCTTCTTAGGAGCTTTTGCAACAGACTTGCTATTTGTTTTTGTAGTGGTTGACGTGGTTTTTGTGGTGGCTGTCGTGGATTTTGTGGTCTTGCTGGATTTATCTTTGTTGGTGCTGGACTGAGCGCAGATAGCAGTACTTACCGTAAATAGGCAAGTGAAGGCAAATAAGTAAAAACGGTTCAAACACATCCTTAAAACACCTTCCCAAACTTTCGACATACGGAATGATAATTACTTTCAAGCGAACAGGCGCAATTATTCGCCTTTCTTTGATGAATCCCGAGCAATGTCACTCTATTCTGCAATTGTCGGCACAGTATTTGACTGACGAGCATTGACCAATACAACGCCAGTCATCGTTAAGCCCAAGCCAGCAGCCATCATTAAATTAAAAGGCTCACTGAACATCAGCCAAGCCATCAAAGCAGTAGTTGGGGGTGTGAGATATAACAAGCTTGTTACCTTAGTAGCGGCACCTTTTCTGATCATCATGAATAAAAGGCTGATTGAGCCAATCGACAAGGGGAAAATTGCCCACAGCAAAGCCCCAATGACCGAGGCGTTCCAAACCATTGCGCCAGTCTCAAAAAAATACATGCAGAAAAAACACAACACTGCTGAGACTCCAAACTGAATGGAAGAACCAGCACGCAAATCAAATACCGGGCAATATTTTTTCTGGTAAAGCGTACCAAAGGTGATGGATAGCAGCGCCCCAAAAGCCAACAAATAACTGAGTAATGGAATATGGGCGAAACTA
>CANGEC010000226.1 GCA_947452625.1 Burkholderiaceae bacterium | reverse complement strand
TAAACCCACGGATCCCATCACGCGGTCCAACAAGAATGCTGCGCGAGGTAAATAGCCAGATTCTTCGAGCAATAAGATAAAGAAGAAGAGAATCAAAATTTGTGGCAAAAAGATGACCACACCACCCAACCCAGCCAAGATGCCATTGATTAATAGACTGCGGAACCAATTGTTTGGCAACAGTTCAGTCAACATAACACCAAGATATTCAACAGCAGCCTTGATGACATCCATTGGCCAAGTTGCCCAACTAAAGACGGCCTGGAAGATAAAAAATAATAAGCCAGCCAAAATCATGGGGCCCACTACTGGGTGCAATAACACCGAGTCCAGGCGGTCACTAAAGTGATCTGGAATGATCTGATCCAATCCCAGACTACGTAAGATTCGTTGCACCTGCACGTTATCAGACTCAGCATGCGCGATATGAGAGGCGACATTCTCTAGGGTGGCATCAGCTGTGCCAGTTCGCAGCGCATTTAAATTGCGCCAATCCAATTGATTCAAAAATGACTTGACCTCATCGGCGCCATGAGCTTGAATACCAATGCTGGTTAGTACCGGCAGGCCAAGCTCTTTCGCAAGTGCGGCTGTATCAATTCGCAAACCCTGTCGCTTGGCAATATCTAGCATGTTCAGCACCACCACGCAGGGCAAGCCTAAACGCTTAGCTGCAAGCACGAGACGTAAATTACGGCGCAAGTTCATCGCACTTAAGATGCAGATGACTAAATCCGGGCGCTTCTCACCTTCCGCTCTGCCCAATAGAACATTACAAGTTACCCTCTCATCAAGTGAGCGCGGATACAAACTATAAGCCCCTGGTAAATCCAAGATGCGAATATTTTTACCAGACTCAAGCGTCAAACGCCCCTCTTTACGCTCTACTGTGACACCAGAGTAGTTGGCAACCTTTTGGCGACTGCCAGTCAATAAATTGAAAAGTGCGGTCTTGCCACAATTGGGATTGCCCAACAGCGCAACCAGTGGCTCATTGGAATAGAGATGAACTTTTGATTCAGACATTGCGATCCAATTCAACCTCGATCATGCGCGCTTCAGATTGGCGCAATGCAAATGTCGAAGCGCCAACTCGAACCATGTAAGGCCCTTTACCCAACAAACCTTTCCGCAGGAGTGTGACCTGTTCGCCCGGCAAAAAGCCAATATCCTCCAACTGCCCCTTGATTTGCGGGGCACCCTTAGGAACATTCACCCCACTCACACGGTAGGGCCAAAGCAAATCGACTTGATCCAAAAACATGAAATTTGTCACTTTTGACATTTAATGGGAACGATTCTCATTATATACCTTACAATTGATAATGGTTATCATTATCAATAGACGAAAAATGACATGAAAAAATACCTTTATACCCTTGCAGCAATGGCCCTAAGCCTAATAATGAGCCACAACATTCTGGCTGATGAACAAGCCACAGAAATCCACATCAAGATTCAAAAGGGGCGATTTATACCGTCTGAAATCCCGATTGCTGCCGACACTAAAGTGCAATTAGTTATTGAGAACCTCGATGACACACCAGAAGAATTCGAGAGCTATGACCTCAATAGGGAAGTGCTGATTAACCCCCTCAGTAAGGCAGCTTTTTATATTGGCCCCTTAAGCCCAGGCAACTATCAGTTTGAGGGTGAATTTAGCCCACAAACTGCTCAGGGTGTTGTGAGGGTCAAATAATGCACATCTACCAAAAAATCCTCATCCTTAGCCTGCTATTGTGCAGCCCCCTCCTCTCTGCCGCTGAATACCTCAGTGGGCCAGCTGACTACATCTACAGCCCCATGGTTGAAGAGGGAGAAAAAGAGATCGATACCAAGTTTGGTACACAGTCGCCGAAGGGCAGCGACAATCCCAGACAATCGGGTGCGTCGATTGGCTTTGGCTATGGGGTTAACTCATGGTGGTTCACAGAAATTTATGGCAAAGCGGCATGGGATGGTAATAACGCTCAATTTGATGCGGTTGAATGGGAAAATAAATTTCAGCTAACTCAAACCGGCAAGTATCCAGTTGATATTGGTTTTTTATTAGAGCTAGAACGCCCACAAAATAGGAGCGAAGGCTATGAGGCGAAATACGGCTTCCTTTTGCAAAGTGAATGGAAAAAGTGGCAAGCTAACCTCAATCTGTTGATGCAGGGTCACTACACGGGTTCTGAAAACCAAGGGACGTATTTTGGCTATCAAGGCCAGCTTAAATATCGACTCCAACCAGAAATCGAACTGGGGGCGCAAATCTATTCATGGCTTGGTCAAATTAATCATTGGAATACAGATCAACAGCAACAATCGAGCGCTGGACCAGCCATTTTTGGTAAAACTAAATTAGGCCGCAAAGAGGCAATCAAATATAACGTTGCCTACCTCTGGGGTACAACAGCAAGCTCACCCAAAAGTACGATCCGAATGCAAGCGGAGTATGAGTTCTAAATCAAACTTAATCAAGGAGCGTGACTTCTGTAATGTTGTGATCTAAGATTCTTGATCATTGCCCACTTATCTGCCCATCACTATGTATGCACCCAAGCACTTTCTGGTTGAGGATCCCCAAATCCTTGGCGAACTCATTAGTCAATATCCATTGGCTACGGTTATAGCCAATCTGCATGGGGAACTGGAGATCAATCACCTGCCGTTAATGCTCAGCAAAGATGGTAAGAAGCTGTATGGGCATATCGCCAGAACCAATCCCTTGAAACAAGTTGCTTTGCAGGCAAAGCGAGATATCACAGCAGTGTTTCATGGGCCACAAGCCTATATCACTCCAGCCTGGTATCCTAGCAAACAAGAAACGGGGAAAGTGGTTCCGACTTGGAACTATGCGGTAGTGCATGCCAGTGGATTGATTAATCTCATCGATGACCCCGAGTGGTTGCGCCAACATGTGTCGCAAATGACTGACCTACATGAACCCACTTATCAATCAGACTGGAAACTTGCAGATGCCCCAGAGGAGTATGTGCAAATGATGCTCAAAGCCATCATCGGCATTGAAATTAATATCACCGAACTGATCGGAAAATTTAAATTAAGCCAGAATCGCAGTCCAGCAGAATATGCGGGCGTTGTCGATCATCTCAAAGAATCTTCAGCACCAAATTTGCAAGACATGCTCAGGCTGATGCAAAAACCCTAGAGTATTACT
>CANGEC010000225.1 GCA_947452625.1 Burkholderiaceae bacterium | reverse complement strand
TGAACTGGTGGTCAACTGCGCTGTACATAGGGTCTATTAAACCATTCAATGGCAGCGCTTTGCATCTCTAGCAGGGTCACAGATTCGCCAGCGCCCTCCACTTCCCAAAATCATTTGGCGCTCCAAGTCGGGAGCCCTGCTATGACCAAGGATCAATCGATTAGCTACAAAGCCGCCTTGAGCCGTTTTTGCCGCACCAGCGGCATTAAACAGAATGCCCTTCTTGCCCGAATTGGGGTCGATGAATTGCTTGCCTCCACCCTTAAAGTAAACGGGGTCAATACTTCCCTGCGAAAACCAGGGCTTTTCGATGCAGCCCGGTTTGGCTGGCTTTTCGATGCAGCCACTTTTAACCACCCAACCCGCCTCCCACCGATCGCTAGAAATGGGCGCAAGGTAGACGGGTTGACCCAAATGTAAGGCCTGCTGACGAGCAAAGTGGGCATGAGCAATAAACCTTCTGGCAATAGTTTCAATTTCTCGAGCGGCAATTTGTTCTTGCAATAAAGGCATAGTCATCATCGCAACAATGGCAATGAGTAAAACCACAGCCATTAATTCAAGGAGGCTAAATCCAGATTTCGAATCCAACTTGCAGTTATTCAAATACTTGTCGCCAGTTCATGCGAGTGACTATGCCAGATGTTGCATCAATCACAACACCAATCTGAATCGCCGGCTTCTCTTTGCTCGAAATCAGCCAACGGTTTTTACCGACTGATTTAACAAAGCAAACATTCTCTTCCAAATTAGCAAGAGTGGTTAAATTTTTCTCGCAGTCTAAGACTGATTTTTCAGCAGCAAGAAAATGTTTCTTGGCTACTTCCATTGTTTTTACTTCTACGATACGTAATGCACTCAGTCTCTCTAAATACGCAATGAGAGATGAACAGAGCAAGAGCAGCGATATCACCCAAGCCAATATCACAAGAGATTCCGCGTCGAAAAAGTTCTTTCAAGATCTAGGTTGAGCTTAGCTCCATCAGTCATTTGTAGCTTGATCTTAAAAAGTCTTGATGCCGATGATTGCTGGGTGTGAGAGGGGTTCAACTCTTCTATCAAAAGACTATTGACTCCATTCATTAAGGTGGTGTTTTGAATGCGTCCCTGGCGATCGAGCGACTGACAAATTAGCGAACCGCCATTGACTTTCTTACCTTTGGGAATGCCTGCCTGATAATCCACCAAGAATCCTTGCATGGCTAAGTTATTTTTTGTGCGATCTTGAGTAAGTGCATTACCAATGCAATCAAAATCTGTACCAGCGGATAATTCATGACGAATGATCAATGAATCCGATCCACGAAATCCCGACCTTTTTTCAACCCGAAGAAATGAATCATCGTTTTTTTGATGTCTTATTTTTTGTCCTGACTTTTGGATTGGGATTTGAGCGGTTTGAATATTTCGATAACCAGCCATACGAATCGCTCGGCCAATTAATTCAAACGCACGATCTGCTTCTGAAATTAATGCTTGTGATTTTTCATACTCAATTTGCTTAATTACCAAATCAGCGCTTGTCTTTAAGAGAGGGTTGAGTAGAAGCGCGCATAGAGCGATTCCGACTAGACATTCGAGCAGACTCATTACTTAGGGCTTTTTTGGGTAGATTGCTATTGGTCCTGCTGTGTTCTTGTATTTCAAAAGCATCCGAATCCTTTCTGAGTTGAGCTCTTTTACTTTCTTGTTGTGTCAGAGTTAAAGCGAGGCGCTGATAAACGCCCACCGATGTCATCCAAACTCCCAAAATCAGGGCCATTGCGACCAGAACCTCCAGCAAGATGAATCCCTGGCCATTTTTAGATCTCATTGGAGGCTGGGGTGCTTTATAGGGGGCATTGCCCATTTTCAAAGGCAGTCTTGTGGACTGAAACTCCGAACCAAGGCTCTTGCTGTCAGAAACGCGGGATATTGAGGTAGGACAGCACTGTAAAGGGCTCCTGAGCTTAAAATAGAGGGCTATGCCAAATACCCTTGCCTCCACCGAAGAAATCATTGCCGAGCTCCGCGCCGGCAAAATGGTGATCCTCGTCGATGAAGAAGATCGTGAGAACGAAGGTGATTTAGTCATAGCCGCCGATCATGTCACCGCTGAGGCTGTGAATTTCATGGCAAAACACGGCCGTGGATTGATTTGCTTAACCTTGACGCGCGAGCGCTGCCAACAACTCAACCTACCTTTGATGGTTCGGGATAACGGCACATCCATGGGAACGAATTTCACAGTTTCTATTGAGGCAGCAAGCGGAGTAACAACAGGCATTTCTGCGGCTGATCGTGCGCTCACCATTAAAACTGCTGTGGCATCAAATGCCAAGCCCAGTGATTTAGTACAACCTGGCCATATTTTTCCACTGATGGCACAGCCTGGTGGTGTACTTATACGCTCAGGACATACTGAAGCGGGTTGCGACTTGGCAGCAATGGCTGGCTGCTCAGCGACTTCCGTAATTTGTGAAATCATGAAAGACGATGGCAGCATGGCACGTCTTCCAGATCTTCTAGAGTTTGCGAAAGAGCATCAATTAAAAATTGGCAGCATTGCAGATCTCATTCAATACCGTAGCCAACATGAAAGCATTGTGGTTCGCGAAGGTACTCGTGAATTCATTACCCCTTGGGGAAAATTCCAAGGCATTATTTATCGCGATACTCCCAGCTCATGCATTCATATTGCATTAGTGCATGGCAAGCCTTCTGAAGCTCAAGAAACTTTAGTGCGCGTGCATGAGCCAGTCACTGTTTTAGATTTTTTGGATTCCAACGTCAGCACCCATTCATGGCCGCTAGCTAAGGCTTTAGAGCAAATTGCTGCCTCACCAGCTGGCGTAGCCGTGCTCCTCAATGCCTCTGGCATTGCCGCCCCCAATGATCAAGATTGGTTAGCGCAATTTCAGAAACTGAATCAGTCACAGGAAGAAGCCAAGAAACCATTGGCCAGAAAAACTGATTTCAGAAGCTACGGTATTGGTGCCCAAATATTGAAAGATATTGGCGTTGGCAAAATGCGCTTGCTCGCCAACCCAAGTCCTGTGCCTAGCCTTTCTGGTTATAAGCTCGAGGTTACAGGTTACAAGCCGTACACTTCTTAAATTCCATTAAAGCCTGAATATTTTAAAGATTGATATGACGAGTTCCACTAATGATTTTGTAGGCGTACTAGAAGCTGAT
>CANGEC010000224.1 GCA_947452625.1 Burkholderiaceae bacterium | reverse complement strand
GTATGCAAAGATGTCTACAAAAGAGGCGGGACTGGAAATAACTCCTCCTGGCAAATCTATCCCCGTGCAAATTGAAGAAATCTTGGATGATTTTGAGGCACGTGGGTGGTTGTCTGATGAGCGGTTTGCAGAAGCCTTGGTGCGTCGGAGAAGTGAGCGCTATGGGGTGCGAAAAATCCAAGATGAGCTACAAAGGGCAGGGGTCGATAGTGGCCAGACGGCAGATTTAATTCAAACTTTGCGTGATAGTGAATATCAACGTGCAAAAGACTTGTGGTTAAAGAAATTTGGGGTTTTAGCCCAAGAGCAAAAAGAGCGGGCTAGACAGTACCGTTTTTTGGCTTCAAAAGGGTTTAGCTCCGAGGTGGTGTCAAAAATCCTGGGCGGACGCTTCGACTAGGGCAAGTACGGAGTGGTGATTCACAATTGCCGCGTTGCAGCATGCTAGACTTACATAGTCGGTAAAACCGATCTCATTTATACAAAAAGCTAGATTTAGCAAATAAAGGGTAAATCTGAGATTTAGGTCAAACTGGTTTTGTTAGTCCTCATCGCTTGCTAAAAAAGATACCGTTTCGGGAGTAATTTATGAAAATTCACGAGTACCAGGGCAAAGAGCTTCTGCGCCAATTTAATGTGCCTGTTCCAAACGGCATTCCTGCATTTAGTGTTGATGAGGCAATTCAAGCTGCCGAAAAATTAGGCGGCCCAGTATGGGTAGTAAAAGCGCAGATTCATGCAGGTGGACGCGGTAAGGGCGGCGGCGTGAAGTTGGCCAAAAGTATGGATGAGGTTAAAAAGTACGCCTCCGAAATTTTGGGTATGCAGCTCAAGACACACCAAACTGGTCCTGAAGGTCAAAAAGTCAATCGCCTCTTAATTGAAGATGGCGCAGATATTAAAAAAGAGTACTACTTCAGTATCGTTACTGATCGCGCTACACAAAAGAATGTCATCATGGCTTCTAGTGAAGGTGGCATGGATATTGAAGAGGTTGCTGAATCTCATCCAGAAAAGATTATTAAGGTCTTTGTTGATCCATTAATTGGTTTAACAGATGCCGACTGCGACATCATCGCTAAAGGCGTTGGCGTACCTGATGCTTCCATTCCGATGGCGCGTGACGTGTTCAAGAATTTATACAAGACCTATTGGGATACTGATGCATCCTTGGTCGAGATTAATCCTTTGATTCTTGAAGGCAATGGCAAGATTAAAGCGCTTGATGCGAAATTCAACTTTGATCCAAATGCTTTGTATCGTCACCCAGAGATCGTTGCTTATCGCGATATTGATGAGGAAGATGCTGCTGAGATTGAGGCTTCTAAGTTTGATTTGGCTTACATCTCACTAGACGGAAATATTGGCTGCTTGGTTAACGGAGCGGGCTTGGCTATGGCAACCATGGACACCATTAAGTTATTTGGTGGCGAGCCAGCAAACTTCTTGGATGTGGGTGGTGGTGCTACTGCGGAAAAGGTAACAGAAGCATTCAAAATTATGCTGAAGAACAAGAGCGTTCAGGCGATTTTGGTCAATATCTTCGGCGGCATTATGCGTTGTGATGTGATTGCTGACGGGGTAGTAACCGCCTGTAAAGCAGTTAACTTAACAGTGCCTTTGGTTGTGCGCATGAAGGGTACTAATGAAGAATTGGGCAAGAAGATTCTTGCAGATTCTGGGTTGCCAATTATTAGCGCTGATTCAATGGCCGAGGCAGCTACTAAGGTAGTTGCTGCTGTTGCCAAAAATAAATAATCAAGGAATTTCAATATGTCTATTTTGATTAATAAAAATACCAAAGTCATTACGCAGGGTATTACTGGTAAGACTGGTCAGTTTCACACTGAAAAATGCCAAGAGTATGCAAATGGTAAAAACTGTTTTGTTGCGGGTGTGAATCCTAAAAAAGCTGGCGAATCCATTTTTAATATTCCTATTTATGGCACAGTAAAAGAGGCTGCTCAGCAAACTGGTGCAACCACTTCGGTGATTTATGTTCCGCCTCCTGGGGCTGCTGCTGCGATTTGGGAAGCCGTTGAAGCGGATCTTGACTTCGTAATCTGTATTACCGAAGGCATTCCTGTGCGTGACATGCTTGAAGTGCGTAATAAGATGAAGGCTAAAGAAGCTAAGGGCGGCAAGAAAACCTTATTGCTTGGACCGAATTGCCCAGGCATCATTACTCCCGATGAAATTAAAATCGGCATCATGCCAGGCCATATTCATAAGAAGGGTCGCATTGGGGTGGTTAGTCGTTCTGGAACCTTGACTTATGAGGCGGTTGGTCAGTTAACTGCGATTGGTTTGGGTCAATCGACTGCTGTTGGTATCGGTGGCGATCCTATTAATGGCTTAAAGCACATTGACGTGATGAAGATGTTTAATGATGATCCTGAAACAGATGCAGTCATCATGATTGGTGAAATCGGTGGACCAGATGAAGCTGAAGCTGCGCGCTGGTGCAAAGACAATATGAAAAAACCAGTTGTAGGCTTTATTGCTGGCGTTACAGCCCCTCCTGGAAAGCGTATGGGTCATGCTGGCGCATTGATTTCTGGTGGTGCTGATACTGCAGATGCCAAGCTTGCTGTTATGGAAGAGTGTGGTTTCAAAGTAACAAGGAACCCATCTGAGATGGCTGCTTTATTAAAAGCGATGTTGTAATGAAATGCGGGCGCTGATTTATTGGCGCCCCATTGTTTTTGTAGTTGTTGTAGTTAGAACATAAAAAAGTAGGAGACGATATGGATTTTTCAGCATTCTCAGACGCCACCTTTTGGGCGGCTTTACTCTCAATTATTGTTGCGAATATTTTGCTCTCTGGTGATAACGCGGTAGTGATCGCATTGGCATCGCGCAATTTACCAGCCAATCAGCAAAAGAAGGCTATTTTTTGGGGTAGTGCCGCTGCTATTATTTTGCGTGTGGTTTTGACAATCACCGCTGTGCAGTTGTTAACACTGCCTTACTTGAAGATTATTGGCGCAATTCTGCTCTTGTATATCGGCGTGCAGCTCATGGCTGATAGTGACGATGAAGCGGATATGAAGGGCGAGTCAAATATCTGGGGCGCCATTCGGACTATCTTAATTGCCGATTTGGTAATGAGTTTGGATAACGTGATTGCAGTTGCGGCTGCAGCACAAAAAGGTCCGGAAGAAACTCGCTTGGTT
>CANGEC010000223.1 GCA_947452625.1 Burkholderiaceae bacterium | reverse complement strand
AAGGTTCAAGGTGGAACGGCTACTTTGCTTCGGGTGCATTAAGGTGTTCAGGGAGTGGACAGCGCGAGGCTGCCACTGTGAACACGCAAAACGCTCACGCCCACAATGTAAAGATCGTTCCGGATGCTTGCGCATCGGTTCAAGGAACTATTGGCCTTGGCGAACCAGGCAGGGAAAGGGTTTGCATCAAAGTATCTACCTGATCCTCTAGGGAACGAATTTCACTTTGAAGTCGAGCAATTTCTTCAGTGTTGATGCTGGAAGAGGTGCTTTGGGTATTGGTTTGTGGGGTAGCTTCTCGCAGGGTAATAAGATCGCCAGCAATTTTGAGGGCTGCCATCATGCTGGCGCGCTCAATACTGCGGTTGCCACCATTAATCGCCATTTGAATTTGTTCGTCCACTAGGGTGCAGGCGGCACGTAGCAAAGGCTCATGCTCAACGCTAGTGGCCAGTGCAATTTTTTGACCGGCTAGAGTTACTTCAATGCGTCGTTGGCTCACTGTCATCCTCTGGGTTGGTGGTTGATGCTGGCTCGCCAAGGAGATTTAATTGACGTCCATCGCTTTGCTCCGGCAGGCGGCTCAAGATATGTTGAATCCGTTTTTGCGCATCCTCAATCTTGCCTTCTAGTTGGGAGTGCTGTTGATTCAGGCTGCGGACGGCATCTTGAATCAAGGAAATCTTCTCAGACAGGCGTCGCAATGACTCGTTGATGTCATTGATATTTGGGGGCTGGGAGGTCGACTCACTCATAATCGTATTGTAGCCTTATAGGAAAGGACTGCATATCTTCGACCTACAATTTTCTATCTACAGGGATTGCTTATATGAAGCAGTTTTAATGAATTTGTAGCCTCCAGGGGCTGAAATTTAGCCATGAGAATGAAGATATGACGGCTAGTCTAGAGCTGATCTAAATGCCTGCCTCAAGAACAAATTTATTGATTTTGGGGCAATAGCAGTAATCTAGTTGAAGTTATATTTCGCAGTTATGAAATATGCCCTAGGGTCGCCGGGATAGTAGTAATAGCTAGTTTTAGTATTGCCACCGGGTACTGCAACAGATCCATATCCTCCAGTGGTGGCATATTGGGCGCCACCAACATTTTTTATAGTAAATCGACTTTCCCATGAGCCAGATTTATAACTGGCAAAAATATCTGCGGTCGTGTATGCGGGCATCCTGGCTAATGAGGGGCTGGTGGAAGGATCTGAATCATAAATTTGGCTGCCAACATAATTAACTACGCCGCCAAACGTCCAGTTCATATTGATGAGGTAATTCATTCGCGCGTTTAACAAAATATTGGGGGCTAATGTAACTGCTTCGTTTAAATATTGACCGCTGGCATAGTATGTCTTTTGAAATCGCCCACCTACGGCTAAATTTAAATTTGAAGTCGGTGCCATCATGGAATCAAGCGAGACACCTTTCCTCAAAATATTGTCTAATGAATTTGTGTTGTAACCAGTTGTTGGGCTGTACCTAATTTCGTTTTGGCTGATAGACTGGAAAATTGAACCAGTTAATTTTGCACTCTTCAGATTCCACTCTCCGCCCGCTTCATAGGTTTGCGTTGTTTGTGGTTTTAGGATTCCAGAAAAAACCCGATTCCCAGCCTGATCCCATCCCCAAAATTCATCAATATTAGCGAACCTAAAAGACTGATTCCATTTCAAATAAATTTTTTGATTCTGTGCGTAGGAGTAATTTAAAGCCAAATCTCCAGCATTTGCACCATATGATTGAGATGCTGTATTGGCTGCGGGAGCATACAAATTTAAGTCGGTTGTTGATGCTTGCTGCACTTGTCTTCTAAAGCCCCCGCTTGCTTCAATATTTGAAGTCAATGGTAGTCTGCTAATAATGTATATGGATTGATTCGTGACGCGCGCAGTTTGATTGGTGCCCGTGTTGTAGTAAAACCCATTTACCGGATCATTTGCCACTGAATTTGTCGCTATGTATTGACTCGCTGCACCGCTATATGTGCTATTTGATCCCTCACCGGATTGATTAAAGTCATAACCTAGGATGGTGGTGCCCCACTTTCCCAGATTGGCTTTGATGCGTGGGGCTAGTGCAAATTCCCAACTTTGTATTCCGTTGCCCGATGCCCCCGGAAAGCCTCCGCCAATAGAATCACTGGAGGCATAGTAAGGAGCTTTATATGAAATTGTTCTATTGCCATAAGATGCATCCATCATTGCAGTATAGGAATCACTCAGAGCATAAATTGTGCCAAGTCTAAGGCCTGAATTATCTCCAACTGTTGCCGCACCAATGTTATTAAATTTTGCAGCTTGAGGGTTTCCTTCGCCAACTTGTCCTACAACTCCACCAGGTTGCTGAGCATTCGTATGGCTAAGATAAGCATCCAGATAAATATTATTAATTCCTCCTAAATTCTGTGTAATCTTCCCATCAAATGAGTACGCATTTGCTGCAGAGTTTTGTCTCCAACCATTTGTATTTGATGTATTAGCTGCTAGTTGAAGGGTGGTATTTTCAAATGAGTTTCGAAGAAGAGCATTGTTAATCAGGGTGTTAAAACTCCCATAATTTACTGAGGCTTGATTAATATTTTTTCTGCCACCATTAGTAATAATATTGATCACTCCACCAACGGCTCCATTGCCATACTGCACGCTAGCACCGCCTTGTAGTATTTCAATTCTCTCGATTGAATCAATTGGAATAGACTCCCAAGCAACTCCAAGTGAATCCAAGGGATTTACTCTTTGCCCATCAACAAGTATTAAGGTATTGCTATTAGCTGTTGCTCCAAAGCCACCCATATCCACGGTAGCATCAAGATTTAGTTGGCCCCCATTAGTGCTGCGAACGTTTAAACCACCAATTTGTGAGAGTACGTCGGGGATATTATTTGATGTAGAGTTTGCAATTTCGTCTCGAGTGATAACTTTTACGCTTGCTGGAACCTCATTAAGGTTTTCTTCAAAGCGTGAGCCTGAGACGATAACGGTTGATGATGGGCTTTGCGCAAATACTGATAAAGATAATGAAGTTGCTAAGCCACAAACTATTGCACTAAGTAAACTGCTGCTGAACTGCTGATTCATGATGAACTTTCTGCCTTCGAATCACCTAGCTAACTTCCCCGTAAGCTGGGTCGAACAGAATTCACCTTTTGAGAGATCGAGCGTCAATTGGACATCCTGGCCTGCTGGCTT
>CANGEC010000222.1 GCA_947452625.1 Burkholderiaceae bacterium | reverse complement strand
TCATACTTCTTAATTGCTTCTGCCAATTTTTGACGATCAAACTGTCCGGCATCCACTAGAGATCTCAAAGCCGTTAACACCACCCAGCGACGATCTACCTCAAAGAAATTACGCAAGTTCTCACGCGTATCCGAGCGACCAAAACCATCCGTACCCAGCACTTCATAGCGACGGCCTAAATGTTGAATGGCTGGACGAATTTGTTCAGCAAATAAACGCACATAATCGGTAGCTGCAATCACTGGTCCAACAGTATCTTTAAGGCACTTCTCGACATGGGATAAGGCAGGCGCGGCAGTTGGGTTCAGTAAATTAGTGCGGTGGACGGCAGCCCAGTCACGACCTAACTCAGTAAAGCTTGGGCAGCCCCATAAATCAGAAGCGATACCCCAATCTTTTTGGAGCATGTCAGCGGCCTCAATCACCTCACGGAAAATGGTGCCAGAGCCTAGCAATTGCACACGCAATTTGGCATTCGCATCACCAACCGATTTCAGCTTATACATGCCTTTAATAATGTCTTGCTCGGCACCTTTTGGCATGGCTGGATGTGCGTAGTTTTCGTTCATTAAGGTGATGTAGTAATAAACATCCTCCTGAACTTCTAACATGCGACGCATTCCATCCTGAATAACTACTGCCAACTCAAATGAGAAGGTTGGGTCGTAACTAATACAGTTCGGCACTGCGGCACTCCACACCTGGCTATGACCATCCTCGTGCTGCAAGCCTTCACCATTCAAGGTAGTCCGTCCAGCAGTACCGCCCAACAAGAAACCGCGACTGCGCATATCGCCTGCAGCCCAAGCTAAGTCACCAATACGTTGGAAACCAAACATGGAGTAGAAAATATAAAAAGGCAACATAGGTACGCCATGGGTAGAGTAAGAAGTTGCCGCAGCAATCCAATCACACATACCACCGGCTTCATTAATGCCTTCTTGCAGAATCTGTCCGTGCTTATCCTCTTTATAAAACATCAATTGATCATGATCTTCTGGTGTATATAGCTGGCCGAGCTGATTCCAAATACCTAATTGACGGAACATGCCTTCCATACCAAAGGTTCTAGATTCGTCTGGAACGATCGGTACCACGCGCTTACCCAATACTTTGTCGCGGACAATCGTATTGAGCATGCGTACAAATGCCATCGTCGTAGAAATCTCACGACCTTCGCTAGTTGCTTCAAGCAAGGGGGCAAAGACCTCCAACGCTGGCACCGGCAAACTCTCAGCCTTAGTACGACGTTGTGGCAGATAGCCACCCAATTCTTGACGGCGGGCTTTCATATACTCAAGCTCTTGGCTGCCATCAGCAAATTTCACCAAAGGCATTTCATCCAAGTGCTCATCTTTGACGGGGATTTCAAAACGATCGCGGAAACGGCGTACATCATCCGCATTCATTTTCTTGGCCTGGTGAGCAATGTTCATCGCCTCACCCGAACCACCCATGCCATAACCTTTAATGGTGTGCGCCAAAATTACTGTCGGTTGATCCTGATGATTTACTGCCGCATGAAAAGCCGCATACACTTTATGAGGATCATGACCACCGCGATTGAGCTGCCAAATTTCATCGTCGCTCCAGTCACTCACTAGCGCTTTTAATTCTGGTGTATTGAAAACAGTCTCACGAACATAAGCACCATTCTTGGCCTTCATAGTCTGATATTGACCATCAACAATTTCGCCAAGGCGCTGCATCAAGATTCCCTTTTTGTCACGGGCAAACAATGCATCCCACTGACCACCCCAAACCACCTTAATGACATTCCAACCCGCACCGCGGAACTCACCCTCTAATTCTTGAATGATTTTTCCATTGCCGCGCACTGGACCATCGAGACGTTGCAAATTACAGTTAATCACAAAGATCAGGTTGTCGAGTTTTTCACGGCCAGCCATGCCAATCGCACCAAGTGATTCTGGCTCATCGGTTTCACCATCACCCAAGAAAGCCCACACTTTTCTGCCATCCGTTTTAGCAAAGCCACGGTCCTGCAAGTAACGCATAAAGCGTGCCTGATAAATCGCCATAATTGGGCCTAGACCCATGGATACTGTTGGGAACTGCCAGAAGTCTGGCATCAACCATGGGTGGGGATAGCTTGAGATTCCTTTACCGCCCACTTCTTGGCGGAAATGATTTAACTGCTCGTCAGAAAGTCTACCCAACATATAAGCACGCGCATAAACTCCTGGCGCAGAGTGACCCTGGACAAAAATCAAGTCGCCGCCATGCTCTGGTGATGGGGCATGCCAAAAGTGATTAAAGCCAACGTCATACAAAGTTGCGGCAGACTGAAACGAGGAGATATGGCCACCGACGTTAGTGTCTTTATTGGCACGCAGAACCATTGCCATGGCATTCCAACGCGTGTAGGAGCGAATGCGATGCTCAACATTCTGATCGCCAGGTAAACGAGCCTGGCGCTCTACGGGAATGGTGTTGATGTAAGGAGTTTCCGCATGAAATGGCTGATTTACGCCATTGACACGCGCATGAGAAATTTGTTGATCAATTAAGTACGCAGCCCGCTCAGGACCCTCATTCTTAATGACGCCATCAAGTGCCGGTACCCACTCTTGGGTTTCAATTGGATCGGCATCCTGTGAACTGGTTTTGCCTAATATTTGATCTGGAACTGCTGCCATAACCTGCCTCCATTAGAACTACGCTTTTAGTCATTCACTCTATAGCCGATATTCTAGGAAGGTATATGGGTGTAAACAAGGAATTTTTCACATAATGATAGTATTTCTCATAATGTGGTAATTTATTGCAATGCATCTAAGCCCCTGAAAAATAAGGTAATTCATTACGAATCAGGCAAAATGGCTAAATCGCATGAAATACACGCATTTTTCGATCTGGCAACTCAGCCCCATCAAATGGCTCCGCAAAATTCGGGGCTTTAGACTCGTTTACACACCCCTAGTCGCAATTGTGATCTTTACCGCTGTCATGGGGATCATTTTGGGAACGCTGCAGCTTCAAGAAAAGAATCAGCAAGAGTCCGCCTTATTTAGAGAACTCTCTTTTGCCAAGCAGCGGATTCAGATGCGTTTTATCAATAACTCCGAAACATTGATTGCGATTGGTCGAGAACTAGCCGCGACTAATGATCAAGCTAAATTTCGAGCCAATGCAATCGAGCAACTTGAAAATTTGATCAGCAGCAATCATGAAATCACCCAAATCATTTGGTTCAATGAAAATAATCAACGTGAGTGGACGGCACCACTTCAAAGCAACAAGTTGGATTGGTATCAACAAAATCAAGATGCCGCACTCATTAATCGAGAGCTTAAAAAAACCATT
>CANGEC010000221.1 GCA_947452625.1 Burkholderiaceae bacterium | reverse complement strand
CCTGACTTACAACGTCGAGTTAGATAAAGCTTGCCAGAATTACTGCAAGCACATTATGGCTTTACCGGAGATGAAGGAGTGGGTGATGGGCGCCCTTGAAGAACCCGATGACATCGAAGAACTTGAAGTGGAGTTTTAATTATGAAAACACCTACCGCATTTAAAAGTAACACTCAGTTTTCTCATGTAAAACCTGGAGATACCCAGTTTCTTCCTGGCGGCCTGAGGGATTTTTTCCTGTACCGCGATCTGGGTGTAGCCCAGGCAACCAATGGCAAAGTCATTGCCCATCTAGTAAAGGCCAATAAGCCACCTATCAACGGCACTGGTTGGCACTATCACGTTGCTGAGTTCCAGATTGTGGTGATGACCAAAGGTTGGGCGCGATTCATGTATGAGGATAAGCCCACTTTAGTTGAGGCTGGAGATGTGGTTCATCAAATGCCCGGCATAGTGCACTACCTATATGACTACTCACCAGATATGGAATATATGGAGATCGTAGGGCCTGCAGACTTTGGTTCTGTGCCTGTAGAGGTTGGCCCAGCAGAAGTTCCTGGGGTAACGCCATGGAAGTGAGTAAAACCATCAATCCTTTGGCCTCGGATTTTGCAGTCCTATTTCAGCGGATTATGAATCTTTCCCATGAGCTTGACAGCATGCGTGAACATTATCGCGGACTCTATCAAAGGATTGACTCTGGCGAGATTGGTCTTGAAGAGGATAACCCGCCCGATCTTCTAAAAGAGTTCAACGTCGCTGGTTTTGTACATCTTTCCATTGTTGCCGCACGATCTGCGCAGACAGCTGCCATCATCGCTAATGACGTTTCTTTAAGTCGTGTTTTTGATCCATCCCTGAAGGATTACGAGCGTGCGTTTCGCCATATAGAAAGTAGGTCGAACTGATGATGTACCGCGCTTATCAATCCTTTGCAAATTTGCATAATCCGATTCGTTTATTTGCGAGCGCCTCTGAGCGTGTATCAAATAACTGGTTTGGAAACTTTACGCTTAATCCAATGCAAAGATTAGCGGCGCATTATGAGCAAATTTCATTATTAGGTTTTACGCATACTAGACCGGACTTTAAAATCAAAGAGGTAATAGATTCCTTGGGCGAGAGTAAGGTAGTTTCTGAGGAGATTTTGCATTCCACCCATTTTTGTAACCTAGTGCGGTTTAAAAAGGATGGAGTAGAGGGTCAGCCAAAGGTGTTACTGGTTGCCCCGATGTCAGGACACTTTGCGACCTTGCTCGCAGGAACAATTAAAACGCTACTCAAAGATCACGAGGTGTATGTCACCGATTGGTTGAATATCCGAGACATCCCCGTGAGTTGCGGTGAATTTGATTTCGACTCTTATATAGAGCACATCATCCAATTCTTGGAATACATTGGCCCTGGCACGCATTTAATGGCTGTTTGTCAGCCAACGGTGGCCTGCCTGGCGGCTACAGCCATCATGTCGGAAGATAAAAACCCTTGTGTACCAGCAAGCCTCATTCTGATGGCCGGCCCAATTGATGTGAGTCAGAGCCCCACCAAAGTAAATGAGTTGGCCACTAGCAAGCCGATGTCGTGGTTCGAAGAAAAATTGATCGGGGTTATTCCGAATCAATTCGGCGGAACAGGTCGTCGCGTCTACCCCGGCTTCTTACAGCTCATGGCATTTATGAGTATGAATCCAGAGCGCCATGCAGATTCATTTAAAAAGCTTTACGAATATCGCGTTAATGGTGATAACGAAAAAGCGGATGTAATTCATGATTTTTATGAAGAGTATTTCGCAATCATGGATTTATCTGCACCATTCTATCTGGAGACGATACGTAAAGTATTTCAGGATTGCGATTTACCCAATGGCAGACTGACTTATCAAGGTCGCTTAGTCAACCCCAAGGCCATTAAGAAAACCTTCTTACTGACAGTAGAAGGTGAGCGTGATGATATTTGTGGCATAGGCCAGACCTTAGCGGCTCAAGATCTTTGTAGTGGCCTACCAGGGTATATGAAATCACACCATTTACAGGCTGGCGTTGGTCACTACGGCGTCTTCAATGGTAAGCGTTGGGATACCCAGATTTACCCAGTAGTGCGTAATGTCATTCAATCATCACTTTAATAGCGGAGCAAATCATGAAGGTATTTGTTACTAGAAAAATCATGGCAAGAAGACGTTGTATTGATGGAACCGACAAAGGCTGCAGCTCTTTGACTCCGGGCCAATACTCCGCTAATAAAACCAATGATGGCGCACTAGAGATTTTGCAGTCAAGTGGTGAGCCGCTATACCTTCTGCCATTTATTTGGTGGGAAAGAATGGAGATGGGTGAGATTTTAATATCACATGGCATCTGATATTTTGGTGCTTATAAGCTTCGCGTAGTTAAAGCATCATCCTCATACTTCCGACGTATTTCTCTACGAAGTTGTGCCCCTCTATGGCGGCGTGTCTCATCAGGTGTATTGGGGGCAAATGTAGGCACTGAGGATGGTTTTCCATCCTGACCGATAGCTACCATAGTAAAGAAGCAACTATTTACATGGCGTTTAATCTGTGACTGAATGTTCTCTGCAATCACTTTGATACCAATTTCCATCGACGTATTGCCGGTGTAATTAACTGAAGCAAGGCAGGTAACTAATTCACCCACATGAATAGGCTGTCTAAAGGTAACCTGATCTACGCTAAGAGTCACCGCTTGTTTGCCAGCGTAACGACTGGCGCAAGCATAAGCCACTTGATCGAGTAATTTAAGTAGGTCACCTCCGTGAACATTGCCGGTAAAGTTGGCCTTATCAGGAGTCATTAGTACTGTCATCGTGAGTTGAGCATTTGAGTAATCCATGTTTTATCTTCCAAATAAGGCATTGTGTTGTGAAGGGGTTAGCAATGAGAGCCAATTGCGCTTAGCAACTGTCATTTGCTCTTTAAAGTAAGTGCCCCAATTGGGCGGATCAAGCTGTAGGTTCGCCTCTGAATCACCCATCATATTTCGTGGCATCAGCCCATGTTTTTCGCATAAACGCTTAATAGGGCGATTCCAGCTGATGCAATGCATGAATAGGTGGTGATAGTGGCGATTGCGAGCCCATGTAATTGCCTCATCCATCATGGTGTCGGCAAGGCCTTGTTTGCGATATTTGGGGCTAACAATGACGCCAAACTCCACCTCGGTGCCACATGAGGCAATATGGATGGTTCCCGCCCACTTACCATTGATCTTTGCCACTAAAAAATGATTATTTTTAGAATCGTTCATAAATTGTTTTACTAGAGCGTCGATTGACTTTTTATTCATCGAGTAGCCAAAGTAGACATGCAGGGTTTGTGGATCTTGGG
>CANGEC010000220.1 GCA_947452625.1 Burkholderiaceae bacterium | reverse complement strand
TTGTTGCCTATGAGCGTATCTTATTGATTGAAAAACGTCGCTGGCTTACCGAAGATCAGTTTATGGCGTATTTAGCCATCAGCCAGACGATGCCGGGATTGAATTCAGTTAATCTCGCAGTGCTTGCTGGGGATGCTTTACGCGGAGCTTGGGGTGCAATAACGGCGGTGCTGGGATTAATTTTGCCTGGTTCACTTTTTATTCTGATCATTGGTGTTGCCTACCTGCAAAATGCTGATCATTCGCTGGCAAATATGGTTTTAGTGGGTATTGCAGCGGCAGCTTGTGGATTGCTGGCTGCAATCACTTATCGGATTGGTGGAGACCATTGGCGCCATCCAAAGTCATTCATCATTATTTTGCTCACCTTTTTATTGATGAGTGTTGTGAAGCTATCTCTGCCGATTGTTCTGTTGCTGATGGCCCCTGTGTCTATTTATCTCTATAGGCCGAGTTCAGCCCCATGAATCAGTTATTGCACTTAACTCTCAGTTTTGCTTTCTTGTCGCTAATGGCGGTGGGCGGTGGTACTGCGGTATTGCCAGAGATGCAAACCATACTGGCACATCAATTTGGTATAGACCATACCCAATTTATCCATATTTATAGTATTGGGCAAGTAGCGCCTGGACCTAATATGTTGATGGTCCTCATCATTGGTTATCAGGTAGCGGGCCTGCTGGGTGCAGGGCTGGTATTACTTTCATTCTTCTTGCCCTCGAGCATCTTGTGCTTTTATGCAGGGCGCCTTTGGAGTCGGTTTGGGGAAAGCCCTTGGCGCAGAGCGATTCAGAATGCCTTGGAGCCGATCTCAATTGGCTTAATGGCATCGGGTGTGTATGCGGTGGCTAAGACCTCGATCTTTAGCTCCATTACGCTCGCACTTTCGCTCATGACGCTTTATTGCATCTTGAGAACGAAAATCAATCCTGTCTTGGTGATTCTTGGGTCCGGCTTGCTGAGCGTTATTCTGGTTTACTTCTCGAAGTAGCTAGGCCTTTAGAAGGCCCCTCTAATTCCGACCATTAAACTTCTGCCGGGTTGAGGTGCATACAGTCGTACCGCCATCGGTGAAGTGGCATAGCGAATTTCTTGATTGAGCAAATTCTTCAGCATCACATAACCTGTCCAATTAATCTTTCCAATACGTTCTGTATAAGACAAATTGGCGTTGACAAGGTTGTAGCTTGGAGTGGGCCCGACTTCCCAACTTGCCAATCTATTTTGTTGGTAGCTATAGATGTAAGTGGCACCCGTTAACCAGCCATTGCGTTGATAAGCGACTTCACTACCAATGCGGGGCGCTGGCTGTAGAGGAAGATTGCCTCCAGCGTTAAATGAACCTTGGGAGACGTCCCCAAAGATTCTTCCACCAACGCCATTTTGATTCCAGTTATAGGTAAGTTCACCCTCGGCTCCTCTGATATACGCGCTTGCTTGCGAGGCTTGCACTACCGAAAAGTTATCGTTGTTAACGCTATAAGAGCCGGTGTAAAAGCCATAAATGTAATTGCTGAATTGATTGCGGTAGATACTGGCTTTACTTCTAAATGCCCCCAAGGTTTTTTGAAAGGTCAGCTCAATATTGTGCGACGTTTCAGTATTGAGATTGGAGTTGCCAATATCAAAGGTGGCTGTTGAATCATGTGGCCCATACGAGTAGAGCTCTTGCGGGGTTGGTGCTCTTTGAGAAACGCTATAGCTCAGACCAATTCCGTAACCCCGAACAATATCGAACATGCCGCCAGCCGAGTAAGACATTAAATTGAATTGTCGGTTTTGCAACGTCGGGGGACCATAAGTATTTGGATAAAATCCCTGATCGCCAGGATTTGGAAATTGCGTTGCTAAATTGGGGTTTTGACCAGCATAGCTATAACGTGCCCCCAGGCTGGTTTTGAGGGGGCCATATCCACCCTCCTCAACCCAAAAGAGGGCGGCAGTATTGGATTTGGTTTGGGGAACAATGGCGTAATTATTGGTGGATAGATCAATCGCATTTAATGTCGCGCCGGTGACTTGTGCGCCCAACACGCCACGTGATCCTAGCAACTCCTTATGCATCATTTCTAGACGGGCTTCGGTTGCAGTGTTATTCCATTGAGTAGCGGCGGTACCAGCACTCGTAAATTCTGTATGTTGATAGTTGGTATTTGCGGCGCTTACCTTGATCGATGAAAAACCATCAAAGGGCTCATTGGTTTGATGGCTAAAGTCATAGCGATTTTGAGACTGGGCAATAAAACCACCATCTACTGTCGGGATGCCATAGTTGTGATTCATGCGTTCCAGTGATACGCCGGTATAACCATCATCACGAATGTAGCTAGCGCCCAAGCCGAGACTGTTTTGGTTGCTAAAGGAGTAGGGGAGTTTGCCGCTATACGGCACGTCCTGTGCTTGATTAGGGTTGATCATCCAATTGGCATTGGGGCCACCTTGCTCAGCATAGCCTGGAATACGATAGTTGTTGCTATTGCTAATCGAGGAGTCAAAGTGCAGCGCCAGTGGCCCGGTTGGAGCATCTAATTCCAGGCTGGCTGTCTTGCCTTGATTAACTGTTTCATAGCTGGTATTGAGTGCCCCGGAGACTGTATCCGGCATAGAAGTAACGATACGATCATTCAGGACGTTTACCAGCCCACCGCTAGAGCCAGAGCCATACATTAAAGCAGCCGCTCCACGCAGAATTTCAATTTGATGGGTGTTTTGCATGGGATTGGCAACTGCATGGTCTGCTGAGATCCCGGAGACGTCGCCGGCGGCAAGGCCATTTTGCAAGATTTGCACGCGCGCGCCTTCTAGTCCACGCATCACAGGCCGCGATGCGCCTGCTCCATAACCTGTTGCCGAGACACCCAGTTCATTGGCAAGCGTAGCGCCAAGGGTGCCACCCAACTTACTTTTTAATTCATCGCCAGTAAGGGTTTTGCTTGGCCCAAAGAGTGCTTGTTCGTTAACGCCGCTCACATTGAGCTCTGGTAAGGCTTGCGCTGTACTTTGCGCCCAAGCGCTATGACTGAGCACTGTCCCCAGCCAGCAAAGGTAAATCCAAAAAAAACGGTGAGTCATATTTCATCCAAGTAAATCACTATGGCAGGTGATTAATAAAACAATGGTGCGCTTTAAACGCATCCACACGGTGCTTTAGAGGATGAAGTTAGGAGGACCTTGTGATTGATAGGCTGCGGTAGTTGCTTGATCAAAAGCAATCTGGCTTGAGCTAGGGGGTGTGTCGCGGTAGGTATATTGCTCGGGGAGCAAATTTGCTCCAGGCGGAATAAAGCCTGCGAGCGTAAGAGCATCAAAGAGATGGCAGGTGGCAGAAGTGTGGCTAAGGGCTAGACTCTCATTG
>CANGEC010000219.1 GCA_947452625.1 Burkholderiaceae bacterium | reverse complement strand
TCCTATCTACAAAATCCCCAAGGTCAAACGTGGCGATTACATGATCTTTGACCGTCATCATCTAAGCTACCTGAATATCGTCGAGAAGAGCCATTGCATGTACTGCACCTACGGCAATGGCCTGCTAGCTTATGCGACCGAGATTATTGCGCGCACTGAGCAATACTTCTGCCCGATTAAACATGCCAGAAAAATGATGGGGCGGCATGCGCGCTACGCCAACTTTGTTGAGTATGGCGATGCGGGGGACTACCAGGCCAAGCTTGAGCAGTTTAGAACTGAGCTGGCGCAAGAGCTCAAAGCAAAAGATAAAGAAGTGTGTGATGGCAGAGGCTGAGCAATTAAGCGCCAAGCCTAAGATAGCCAACCTTCCCAGGGGCATAATTAAGGCGCTTTCGCTCAAGCAACCCTATGCCTGGCTGATTGCGAATGGGTATTTGATGGTCGATGATCGCACCTGGGGCACAGCGTATCGAGGGCCGATGCTGATTCATGCCAGCAGGGGCATTTATGAAGAGTATTACGACTACCTGGTGGCGAATACTGACATCCCCCTACCCAGCAAAGATCAGTTGGGCTATGGGGGCGTGGTGGGCATTGCAAGGTTGGTGCTGTGCGCCAGGCCCGATGAAATACCACCAAGCCTAACGAGAGAACAACGAGCGCATTTTAGCGGGGTGCCGCGCGATGGTTTTGGGTTCTTATTTGACAATGCCAAGCCGCTAGAGTTAATGGCCTGCCCCGGCAAGCTCGGGATTTTTGAAATTGATATGGGTGCGCTGTTAGAAGCGCCGCCGCCAGCTCAAACATCGCTGTTTTAATCTAAGCCTACCAGCGCCCTTCAATACTAAACATCACCGTGCGATAGCCAAAGTCATTGGCGAGAAGTTTCCACGCATCCCCCGGCGTGATGTACTTGTTTTGGCGACGCATATCTTCATCGAGCAAATTCTGCGCAGATACACGCAAGTTAAACTGAGGATTGAGCTTGTATAGCCAAAATGCATCAAGCAGGGCCCTAGCCTCGGTGAATGCCTGTTGCTCGCCAGGGATATCGGTCTCGCTGCGACCTGAGAGCTGCATTGAAATGCCCATGCTCGATTGCCACCTTGGGATGCTTTGGTCCCAGCCCATGGACATGACGTATCTCGGCGTGTCGCGAGCATCTCGGGTAATGCCTAAGCGTGCATCGTCCACGCGGGCATTGGGCAGCGTTAAGTGCGCCTTGGCGGTGCCCCCAGAGATTCCCCATTGGTCGGTATTGAGCTTACCGTCTAACTCCAGACCCCAGTGCAGTGCGTCGCCCTCGTTGTAGGGGCGCTCAATCCAACGATATGTATTTACGGCAACCAGTTCATTTGCTAAGCGACGTTCGGTAAAGTCACTCGTCGCTCGTACATAAACGTTGGCTGAGAGGACGCCCGCCTTCTGTGCGAGGTAGCGTTCGGCGACAGCCTCGAAGTTAATGCTGTGCTCAGACTTGAGATTCGGGTTGCCGCGTGAGTCTGCATCCAGCGGCGTGTTTTGAGTAATACTGCGTGTGAGTGTTGCGGTAATTTCGTTGAGCCTAGGCGTTTTCATACCCGCGCCCAAGGATGTTCTAAACACCCACGCCTCTTGCGGCTGCCAGCGCACCGCGACCGAGGGCAGCAGGGCAAAGTCCTGATGGCTGTTGCCGTCAGAGTTGATCGCCATATTCTCCATACGAAGGCCGCCTGTCACCGTCACGCTATCTTGCGGCGTCCATACATCTTGAAGCCACAGCACCTGGTCTTGCGAGGAGGACTTATACTGAAAGGCGGCAGGGCCGAACAACTGACTGTCCTGATGACTGAGTCTGTTGTACTCAACGCCCAGCGAAACAAAGTGTAAATCAATCGGCTGATCCCAACGCGCGGCGCTGGCGAACTCGTCTTCATTGCTCTTGGTATTTTCTGTGACCGTTGGATCTATGTTGTTCACTCTTGTCACATCTAGCTCGTTGTGGCGATTGTTAATCGAGAAGCGTCCACTTAGTTTGGATTCACCAAAGTACTTTTCACCCTCCAAACGCAAGCGCAATGAACGATTAGAGCCGTCCTCATTGGCGTTGCGGATATATGCAGGGTGAATTAAATCGTCGTGCGATGTTTGCGTGACCTTTTCTGAGGGGCCTAAAAATACCATGCTCGAGAGGGTGACGCTGTCGCGACCTGACTTCCAGGTGAGGCGTGGTGTAAAGGCATGGTGCCCCATCTCGTTTGAACCGCTAGCATATTCCAGCTCTGAAATGCCTGATGAATTTCTTCTCAAACTTGAATTAGCTGGTGATTTTGAAAAGTTCAGAGAAACAGGCAACACCCATGAAAAATCCCTATTTTTACCCGACTCCGACCACGAAAGCTGTTCATTCGGTTCGCCATCCTTAAAGCCCAGCGCCGCCTTCACCTCCGTGCTTGGCTTGGAGACGCCCTTCTTGAGGACGATATTGACCGTGAGGGGTGATGAGCCGCCAAACTCAGCCGACGAGCCCCGATGGATCTCGACCCGCTCGATATCACTGGCCGGCATCCGGGAGAATGCCCCCATGGTGCCGCCAGACTGCTTCTCCCCATCAATCATAACGCGAATAGAGTCGCGCGACATGCCGCGTGCGCGTGCGCCGCCCGCGCCAACCTCAACGCCCGGCAACTTGCTAATGACCTCGCCCGCAGTCATCACGCTTAAGCTTTCGATCTCCTTGCGGCCGAACACCAACTTTTGCGTGCCGGCGTCCTTACGCACCTCGGCCTCGTCACGAGCGCCGGCGACGTCAACAGATTCAATTTTGAGGGTCTCCGCGGCCCAGGAGAAAGATGAAAATAGCCACAGGCAGAGCAAACCCCATTTAGGGCATGACATGTTCGTTATAAATTTTTTCAAGATTAAAATACGCTACACTGACCACAAGTTAACATGAAGGCTAACATGAAATTGTTAACAAAAGTTTACAGAGCCCCACTTAGTGCCCTCAAGAAACTGGGCCCTGGGCTGATCACAGGCGCCGCTGACGACGACCCCAGCGGCATCGCCACCTACTCACAGGCGGGTGCCCAATACGGCTTCGGCCTGCTCTGGACCATCGTCCTCACCTACCCGCTCATGGCAGGCATCCAGATGATCTGCGCACGGATCGGACTCGTGACTGGGAGAGGGCTCGCGAGCAACCTACAGCGCTACTACCCGAATGTGTTGACCCTACCGCTGATCCTGCTGCTGCTCGTCGCTAACGTCATCAACATCGGGGCAGACCTGGCCGCGATGTCTGACGCGGTGAGGCTGGTCTTTGGTGGCCCTCGCCTGATTTACTCGATAGTGATCGGGGTGGTTTGCCTGCT
>CANGEC010000218.1 GCA_947452625.1 Burkholderiaceae bacterium | reverse complement strand
GTCAAGTCTATAAGTCGGGTCAATGTTGACTCAATATTGCTCAACAAGCTAATTGAGCTTTACCCATGTGGCTACAACTAATTTCTAGATGATTTCGCGGTCTCGTTAACAATATTACGATTTTCATTGGCGGACTGTTCTGCTAGCGCACTAAAATGCTTCACCACAGCCTGATCCATCGAAGACAGGTCAGACTTTGGCTTAGCTTGTTCTGGGAAAGTTTGACCCCCAATAATCAAGTAGGCCATCAAAAATAGCACTACTATTGCCAAAAAAATAGGTTTTAGGTAAGTCTTCATCAGGGTCATGATTAACGCCTGCTGAGTCTAGAGCGAATTGCATGAATTACATTGGGCAGTCCACCCAAAGCGCCAATCTGCTTGCGAACCTCACCCTGCCAAACTAGGCGATCCTTCACCAGATCATCCACTCTAAGTTCAACAAAATTAGCACTACCAATTCCTGCGCTTTTAAATTCCATCTTCACCATCTCACACCCCGCAAATTCAAAGTCGTGAGCTTAGTTTGCCCCGATGAAGACTACCCGTCTAGCCATTCACTCAAATGTGAATGGGTTTTCTCATTCTATGAAAAATATGCCCAACCTCATGATCTGTATTGATTTTTTTAAAGTAAAAATACATTTCAGGATATGCCAGAAATTAAAAAATGAATTTTTTCAGTCTTTTCATCGGCTTAGGCTTAATAGCTCATTAAGTCATGAATAGACAAAGATAAAGGGCTAATTCATAGAGTTAAATTCACCAAAAATAGCTTCTATATGAAGATAAGTTAGAGTAGGCAGATGCTATATGAGCAAAAGATCTACTAAGCGTTGAACAATAAACGACCTAAGGCGCCCCTAGCCTCTGGAACTCCCAGATGCATTGCAGTCTGCAAAAGCTCGATTGCCTTTGCTGCAACACCAACATGAGCCCTCACAAGTCCGTAGTTGTGTATAGCCTTGGGATTTTTGTGCTCATACGGCCGCTCCAAGTCATTAAACAAAATGCCTAGCTGTGAGGGTGGCGGTTGAGTAGCCAAGGCCATGGTGCACGGCTCGAGATAGATAAGGTAAAACTACCAGCCTCCAGGGATATAAATAACTCAAAGGTCTGTGGATAAAGTCCTAACTTTAGATAGTCTTTAGCCTAATAGTAATCTGCATTTTCTATTCATATAATCCAAAAGATCTAAAGTCTGATCCCATTGTCAAAAAGCTTTGGCTATCAGCTATATGGCCAGTTACTCCGCCAGAGATAATTTTTCCCATTTTCCATCAAGCTTTTGATGGAAAGGTTCGTGATAACGATAAAACTCTATGGATGAAAATGAATGGTTTGCTTCAAGAATCCGATTGGATAATTCTGCAAGGGACGATGCCTGCCAACTAAAATCCGGCTGCTCAATCCAAGCCTTAATTCCCTTTTCCTGCTTGATAAAATGATCCATGGATCCAACCATCTTGGTAATTTCGGCGCCATAAGTTACTAAAATTCGAAGATATTTAACAGCATCCGCGAAGCGAAGCTGCACAACAATGTACGGAAGAGCAAAAGCCAGCGATTGATGTTTACGGGCATTACGAAAATAAACTTGCTGAGTCACCTCCCAATTTTTTAGACTAGCCTCAAGAGAAAAATCGAATACCCAATCTTCTTTATAAAAAAAAATACACTGCTGCCCAATAAATACGTCAGAAACTGTTTGAACTTTTTCACGAGTTTTTTGTAAGCGTAAATATTCGTAGGGGTCGAGTTTAGTCATGGAATGAATTCAACGCAGGAGGCGATCTATTCCAGCTTCTTAAGTTGCTCAATCTGCAATACAGCCTTATCGCCCACATCTCGACTAACTAAATAAACAAAATTCTGATCATAAATAAAAAAGTATTTTCGAAGAAAGGGGTCGGCCAAGACAATCTTCTTAAAATTTCCCTCTCCCAGACCATTCACAATCGGAAAGGATTTTTGCGTCTCAGGATTGTCCCCGAGTCTAGCCAGTAAATCCAATTTAGTTGTAGTGCCCTCATAGAAGGCAGGGCAGCACTTAATGACTCCCTTTGGGCGAATGCCAACCCATGAAAACTCATCGTCACCATAGGTGAGAGATGTAGCGGTAATACTTAGCTTCTGTTTGCCATTTTCAGCTCTCCAAGTCCCAAGCCAACGATCATTGATAGGGACTGCTACAGATTTACTGGCAATAGCTGGATCTGGAATCTCTTCCTTAGCAGACGGGGATAGAGCGCTAGATATACTTTGGTCGGAGGCCTGATCGGCATTGTCATTCACGGAAAGCGCTGCGACTGAGGCAATAGCAGGAGCTTGCTTAGCTTTGAAGTTTATAAAATAAAAACCGCTTAAAATAATTGCGTACAACAAGATGCCAATTAAAAGGATTAATTTAATTAGGCGCTGAGGATTTTTTTCAACTAGATTGCGAGCTGGAGTGTTGTAGCTTTTTTCTGAGAAAATATCCCGTATTCTAGGAAAATTTGAGGCTACTGAATCACTGGGCTCTTTAGAAAAATCGGCAGCGGGCGATGGGGATGACTCTACCGTTACTGCAGGGCTCGCCGCTAGAGTTACTGCAGATCTTCTTAATCTAGGTTTAACTGGAGTTCCACCTGCTAGATTCTCAATTGAGTCAGCAAAAACTAAAGCCGCCAAAGCGCTATCGAATAATTTTTCTTGGCATACTATTTTTTCAATTACTTCATTTTTCTGTATTTGATACTTCTCAATTAAATACAGCTGGTACACGTCACTGTTAATATCCCTGATGCCCGAAAACGAACGTCCCAAGCGCTTATTGCTGCCCTGAAAAAAAAGACCGCCAGTAATAAAAATTAAACCAACAATCAACTTCAATTGCGCTGGAGAACCCAGCTGCTCAAGCATGTAGTCTTGTAGTATTTCTATATCAATACCTGTTAGCGACTTGTGGGCAGAGGCAAGCACCAAAATCAGCCCACAAGTTATAGCAACGAGCTTTAAGCCTAATTCAAGAAAAAAAGATGTTTGATTTTTAAACGGCATAGGGTGACCTTTGAATGTCTTAACCTAAGTGGACTCTCGGTCTATCGAGGCTCCTTCAAGGAAAAAAGTATTGTACCAATCTTGAGGCCTCAAAATTTCTACAACCCCTAAGCGGTGCGAGTCGGCGTAGCTTCATCTGCCGCCCTAACTTCTACCGAGGATTCCCTTGCCTCAGAATGTGTTTGGTCGCCCTCTACACCCTTAGCATCCTGTGACTCTTCAGACGTTTTTACCTCTTTTAACTCCGGAATATCGCTAGGCCTTGAAAAGGTATCGACCGAGTCAAATGTGCTGACCAATACATACTTCTCTAAAAATTGATTCTTAGGC
>CANGEC010000217.1 GCA_947452625.1 Burkholderiaceae bacterium | reverse complement strand
CTTAAATCGTCCTCATGAGCTAAAACTGCATGTCAGAGGTGCTATTAACAATGGACTTACCAAAGATGACATTAAAGAAGTCTTCTTGCATACAGCGATCTACTGTGGCGTGCCAGCAGCGATTGATAGCTTCCGTTGCGCTAAAGAAATATTTAAGGAAATGGGAATTTAATGAACCCTAAAGAAACAAAGATTGCGTTTATTGGCCTTGGTTTGATGGGTGTGCCAATGGCGCACAACCTTCTAAAGGCTGGCTATCTAGTTAAAGGCTTTGATCTCAATCCAAATGTCGGTGAAAAGTTTTCAGATGTTAGTGGCTTTCAGCTTGCAAGCTCTCCAACTGAGGCTATAGATGGGTCAGACGTCACCATATTGATGTTGCCTGATAGCTCCATCATTGATGCCATGCTATGGGGCGCCAATGGTAAGCCAGGAATTGCAGGTAATTTAAAGGCGGCAAGCTATCTGGTGGATATGAGCTCATCTAGCCCAATATCGTCTAGAGAAAATAATCAAAAGTTAACTGCAATGGGAATTCATTTTGTTGATGCCCCAGTTTCCGGCGGCGTTAAAAAGGCGATTGATGGATCTTTGGCGATTATTGTCGGCGGCCAAAAAAGTGACTTTGATATTTGTTTGCCTTTGCTAGAAAAAATGGGTAAGAGTATTGTGTACGTTGGGGATGCTGGAGCTGCCCATGCAGTAAAAGCGCTCAATAATTACGTCTCTGCAGCAGGTTTGATTGCGGCTTCTGAAGCATTAAATGCTGCCCAAAAATTTGGCTTAGATCCGCATGTTGTGAATAAAGTCTTTAATGCATCCACTGGTAGAAATAATTCTACTGAGAACAAAGTGGAAAACTTTATGCTAAATGAAACATTCAATTCTGGTTTTTCACTTGCATTGATGCGTAAAGATTTGCAGATTGCCCTAGGCTTTATCGAAAGTATGAGTTGTTATTCAAGCCTTGCTAAGCAATGCGTGCTAACTGCTCAAGCGGCGGATGAGCAATTAGGTAAAGGCGCTGATCATACGGCGGTGTATGGTTTTGTTAAGTCGAAATCGTAAGACTCAGCATTAATCCATTAAATGGAAGAGGCGATATGAAAATTTATCTAAAAGTTCTGGCTAGTATTTGTTTATTGACCTCGGCAGTTGCTTTTGCCGAGTACCCAGAGAAGCAAATCACCATGGTGGTTCCTTACGCTCCAGCTGGCTCAACAGATGTCATGGGGCGGATGCTCGCTCAGACAATGTCTAAAAATCTTGGGCAGCCTGTTGTAGTCGACAACACTGGTGGCGCTGGCGGTACTATCGGTGCTTTGCGGGTTGTGAGGGCTCCTGCTGATGGATACACGATTCTTTTTCATAACATGGCCCAAGCTGCATCTCCAGCCTTGTACTCTAAGCTTGCCTATGATCCTGTAGTGGATTTTGCGCCAATCGGGATGGTGAATGATGTGCCAATGGTATTGGTGGCCAGGAAAGATTTTCCTGCTAATTCTTTGCAGGGATTAATTGATTACATAAAAGCAAATCCTGGCAAGCTTAACTTTGCCAATGCTGGTATTGGTTCGACCTCAAATCTGTGCGAGGTGCTAATGAAATCTTCTCTTGCCGCCAATTGGACTTCAGTTTCTTACAAAGGTACCGGACCCGCTTTAAATGATTTACTAGCCGGTCAAGTGGATGTGATTTGCGATCAACCTGCAAGCACTCTTCAACACATTAAAGGTGGCAATTTAAAAGCGCTGGCTGTTGCTACAAAAGAGCGGATTAGCTCTTTGCCGCAGACACCCACTTTTAGTCAATCCGGTATGCCAGGTTTTGAGTTGACGGTATGGCATGGTTTATACGCCCCCAAAGGAACCCCCAAACCTGTGATCGATCGCTTAGTGGCATCTTTAGGGGCAGCCTTGAAAGATCCTATTTTGGCCCAACGTTTCAATGAGATGGATGCAATGATTGTGCCCCAAAGCTCAGCTACACCCACCTATTTGGCAAAGTTTTTGAAGGGCGATGTTGAGCGGTGGAAAATTGCATTGAAGAATGCTGGCGTTAAGCCAGAGTAATGAATCTTCAGTGGGCTGAGCCGCGCTTACCATGACATCACAAGAGGTGCCGGCGCTTTCAGATGTAACAGTACTTGATCTTTCAAGGCTGGTATCTGGAAATATGTTGACGCACGTTTTGGCTGATATGGGTGCTCAAGTTATTAAAGTGGAGCCTCCCGTTAAAGGGGATGAGCTACGTGCTTGGCAACGCAAAGGGATTAGCACTTACTGGCTTGCTTATAGTCGCAACAAAGATAGTGTTTGCTTAGATCTACGCGATCCAGAAGGGCTTGCAGCCCTAAAGGGATTGATTCAGAAGGCAGATATCCTCGTTGAGAATTTCAGACCAGGCACCCTTGAAAAAATGGGGCTTGATATGGAGAGTCTGCAAACTCTGAATCCCAAATTGGTAGTGATTCGTATTTCTGGTTGGGGTCAAACAGGTGCATTTGCAGAGCGGGGTGGATTTGGTTCTTTAATAGAGGCAATGAGCGGCTTTGCTTCTATGAACGGTTTTGCTGATAGACCGCCAGCCCTGCCTCCTTTTGCCATGGCTGATACCATTGCTGGAGTTTATGGATCAACATTAGCATTAGCCCTACTTCATCGGCAGCGCCAGTCAAGTAATCCTTCCGTGCAGGAGGTTGATCTATCTTTATTTGAACCTTTGTTTTCAGTATTAGGTCCGCAAGCAGCCGAGTATCAGATCACGGGGGAGGTGACGCCGAGATCAGGGAGTCGCTCTCCAACCCATGCACCACGGAATGTTTACCAAACACAAGATGGTCGCTGGATTGCACTTTCAGCAGGCATGGAAGGAACGCTGAAAAGACTATTTGAGGGAATTGGATTTCCAAATGGCTTGGATGATCCACGTTTTTCAAGTCATGAGGCCAGGTTAGCCAATATAGATGAGCTCGATGGATTAATTCAGAACCATCTTTCTAAATTAGATCTTGCAAAGGCTTTAGATTTTTTTAAAGAGATGGATATCACTGCAGGTCAAGTGTGTGATGTGAGTGATTTAATTGATCATCCCTATGTTCAAGAGCGTGAAATGCTAGTGAAGACCCAGCTTGAAAATGGCGAGTCAGTCTTAATACATGCTGCACCTTATAAGATCAACGGTCAACGCCCGCCGATAAGACGTGCTGCGCCAACTTTAGGGCAAGACAATGAAAAGTGGCTTGCAAAAAAATAATTATGCACACCACCAACACTAATTAACTAAGGAGCTATAAATGAACCGTGAATCTTTTGAAAAAGGCTTAAAAACCCGTCGTGAAGTATTGGGTGCTGACTATGTAGATAACTCTATTAAGAATGCCGATGATTTCAACTTGCCTATGCAAGAGT
>CANGEC010000216.1 GCA_947452625.1 Burkholderiaceae bacterium | reverse complement strand
TGTAAACCCAGGTGATAAGTTATTAACCTTGCAGACGCTTGATCCTATTTTCGTAGACTTTAATTTGCCACAAAGTAATGCGGAGCAAATTCAGGTAGGTCAAGAGGTAGTGGTGACGACAGATGCATTTAAAGATGCTACTTTTACGGGAAAAATTACTGCGATAAGTCCTAAGGTGGATACCAATACTCGCAATATTCAGGTTGAGGCGCAAATTGCTAATCCTGATAAAAAAATTCTTCCCGGCATGTTTGCGAATGTGAATATTAAACTTGGCGATGAAGTGAAGTTGCTGACCTTGCCACAAACCGCAGTGACTTATAACCCTTACGGAACAACCATATTTATTGCTAAGCCAACTGGTAAAAAGGATAAGCAAGGTAACGCTGGTTTGGAGGCTCAGCAAGTATTTGTTACTACTGGGTCTTCTCGTGGCGATCAAGTATCCATTCTGAATGGCGTTGAAGAGGGTGCAACAGTGGTCACGAGTGGTCAGTTGAAATTGAAGAATGGCACCCCATTGATTATTAACAATAAGGTGCAGCCGGCAAATTCACCCAATCCAAAGCCACAGGAATGAATCTGAGATGAATTGGACTGACATATTCATCCGTAGGCCAGTACTCTCACTGGTAGTGAGTGCGCTCGTTTTGGTTTTTGGTTTAAAGGCTTTAGGTTCTTTGCCCGTTAATCAGTATCCACAAACTCAAAATGCGATTGTGACAATTACCACGGCGTATTACGGAGCGGATCCAGAGACGATTGCCGGCTTTATTACGCAACCCTTGGAGGCTTCGATTGCTCAGGCTCAGGGGATTGACTACATGTCTTCGACCAGTGTGAGCGGTGTCTCAACAATTGTTGCTACGCTGAAGTTGAACTATGACTCTAATGCAGCGTTGACCCAGATTCAGACACAAATTAGTGCCGTCAAAAATCAAATACCGCCACAAGCACAGCAACCTGTTTTAACGGTGCAGGTGGGTCAGTCTACAGCCGCGATGTATATGGGCTTTTATAGTGACGACATTCCGAATAATGCGATTACGGATTATTTGTTACGTGTTGTGAAGCCAAAGCTAGATTCTGTGGAGGGCGTGCAGAATGCAGAAATTACTGGCGGTAGAAAGTTTGCCTTACGCGCCTGGCTTGATCGTGAAAAGATGGCAGGCATGGGTGTGGGCGCAGATGATATTTTTAGCGCCATGTCGGCTAATAATTATTTATCAGCCGTCGGTAGCACCAAAGGCGACATGGTTGCGGTCGACTTGGTGGCTGGTACGGACTTACATACGCTTGATGAATTCCGTAGATTGGTTGTCAAAAAAGATGGCGTTAATATTGTTTATCTGGATCAAGTAGCAACCGTCAGCTTGGGTTCGGAGGACTACAACACCAACGTAGCCTTTAGTGGTAAAAAATCAGTGTTTATTGCTATCAAAGTTGCCCCTCAAGCGAATTTGCTGGATGTCGCACAGCGCGTACGAGATGTAGTGCCTGATATTCAAAAGCAGTTACCCATTGGCATGACGGGTAAGGTTGTTTACGACTCCACGATGTTTATTACCAGCTCAATCGATGAGGTGGTCGCTACCTTGCTTGAGGCATTGCTGATTGTCACGGTTGTAATTTACTTATTCTTGGGTAGTTATCGAGCTGTTGCAGTCCCCGTGATTGCTATGCCACTTTCCTTAATTGGCACTTTCTTTTTGATGCAAGTTTTGGGTTACTCGATTAACTTGCTCACGCTGTTGGCTTTGGTGTTGGCGATTGGATTGGTCGTGGATGACGCCATTATTGTGGTGGAAAACGTCGACCGGCATATGAAAGAAGGCAAGTCACCGCTAGAGGCGTCTTTGATTGCTGCTCGTGAGTTGGGCGGGCCGATTCTGGCGATGACAGTGGTATTGATCGCGGTCTACATTCCTATTGGCTTTCAGGGCGGCTTAACTGGGGCACTTTTCACCGAGTTTGCTTTTACGTTAGCAAGCGCAGTAGCGGTGTCTGGCCTGATTGCTTTAACGCTTTCGCCAATGATGTGTTCGCGAATCTTTACGGAAGAGCAAGAGGCATCACCATTTGTTCAAAAAATTGATCGTATCTTCGATAAGGTACATCATAGTTATCAAAGTACCTTGCGAGAGTTATTAAGTACTTGGCAGGTCATTATTGTGATGGGCGTTATTTTGCTAGGAGGGGTGGCATACCTGTACGCAACTTCTCGTGCCGAGCTTGCGCCTACTGAAGACCAGGGGATTGTTTTAATGCAGGCATCTGGCCCGCCGAATAGTACGGTAAATCAGATGCAGACTTACGCTGATCAGATTTATCAGATTGCTAGCGCCGAGCCTGAATATGAGCAAATGTTCCAAATCACCAGCCCGACGAGTAGTTTTGGTGGTGTGCTCTTAAAAGATTGGAATGAGCGCACCCGAAATGCCAGTAAGTTCCAAGAAGATATGCAAAATAAGTGGAACTCTATTGCTGGTGCTCGCGTAGCAGCCTTTCAGTTTCCCGCTTTACCTGGAGCTCAGGGTTTGCCAGTGCAGGTAGTTATCACTACTACTGAGCCCTATGCGCAACTCAATGAAGTATCGCAAGCGGTGCTAGACAAAGCTCGGCGTAGCGGCAACTTTTTCTTTGTCGACTCGGATTTGAAGATCGACAAGCCGCAAGACGTCTTGGTCATTGATCGAGAAAAAGTGGCTGCCTTGGGCATGACCCAACAGCAAGTAGGTGCCGCCTTATCTTCTGCGCTAGGTGGCGGTTATGTAAATTATTTCTCAATAGCAGGCCGGTCGTACAAAGTGATTCCGCAGGTGAAACAAGTGGATCGACTAAATCCCGAGCAAGTATTGGACTACTATATTCGGACACCAAGCGGTGCCATGATTCAGGCGCGAACGATTGCTTCCATTAAACAAAGAGTGGTACCTCAGTCGATTAATCATTTCCAGCAACTCAATTCGGCCACAATTTCAGGGGTAAATACGCCATTTATTTCTCAAGCTGATTTATTGGAATTTATGCGCCAGACCTTGAAAGAGGTTGCCCCTAGTGGTTACAGCTTGGATTACGCAGGCCCTTCGCGTCAGTTCATGGCTGAGTCTGGTGGGTTTTTGGTGACGATGTTCTTCGCTATTTTGATTGTTTTCTTGGTGCTCGCTGCGCAGTTTGAAAGCTTCCGCGATCCGATTGTGATTTTGGTTTCTGTGCCACTCGCCTTGTTTGGAGCATTAATTTTTATCAATCTTGGCTTTACCACTCTCAATGTGTATACGCAGGTAGGTTTGGTTACCCTCATGGGCCTCATTAGTAAGCACGGTATTTTGATTGTGGAATTTGCCAATGAATTACAGGAGGCTGGACGCAGCAAGTTAGAGGCGATTGTTGAGGCAAGTAGTGTCCGTCTCA
>CANGEC010000215.1 GCA_947452625.1 Burkholderiaceae bacterium | reverse complement strand
CCTTTAAATTCCGGGGAATGAATGGTGACCTTAAAGTGGCCGCCGCCACTGGCAGCGCCAGCATGGCCGGCATGCAGATGGCTTTCATCCTCAATGACAAGGTGGGTGAAGTTAAAGGCCGCCTTAAGATCTTCCTTAAACAGCTCAATACGTTTCTGATGAATACTCATGATGGCGTGTGCTCGATATGACGACCAAGCCAAATGCCTTGGGCAATAACAAACACTATTAGTAAGCCAGTACTGCCGAACAGCTTAAAGTTCACCCAAGTTTCTTCAGTATATTCAAATGCAATGTAGAGATTAAGGCAGCCCATCAGAAAGAAAAAACATGCCCAGGCAATATTGAGCTTGTGCCAGGTAGATTTTTCAGAATGTGGCTTCAGGGTAATTTGCTTGCCCATCATCACTTGGATCCAGTTCTTATTGAAAAACTGTGCACTAATAAATAACGCTCCTGAAAAGAGCCAATATAAGGCCGTTGGTTTTAACTGAATAAATGTTTTGTCATGCAAAAAGATCGTCAGGCTACCAAACACCACAATCATTACCAAGCTTACCCACTGCATGGCATCAATTTTGCGGTGGCGATAGTAAACCCAAAGTATTTGGGCAATGGTAGCTACCATTGCCACAATGGTAGCGGTATAGATATCCGCTAACTTAAAGGCAATAAAAAAAAGAATGATCGGAAAAAGGTCAAATAAAAATTTCATACAGGAATTATCTCGTTAATCTAGAATTATTCTGAATCGCCAGCTGTAGCGTTGGTACTGGGCTCAAAACGTAGTGAGGCCGAATTAATGCAGTAGCGCAAGCCGGTTGGGGCAGGACCATCATCAAAAACATGCCCAAGATGCGCATCGCATTGTTTGCAGCGAACCTCGGTGCGAATCATGCCATGACTCATGTCTTTAATTTCGGAGATCGCTTCGTTATCAAGCGGGGCGTTATAACTAGGCCAGCCACAACCAGCATCAAACTTTGTATCGGATAAGAAAAGGGGCGTATTGCAACAAATGCAGTGATACTGACCCCGATCCCAATGATCCCAAAACTTTCCGGTAAATGGTCTCTCGGTAGCGGCTTCACGGGTCACTCGATACTCAATATCGCTGAGCTCTTGTTTGTACTCTAAGTCTGTTTTTTTCATGATGGCACCATTATCGCCGTAGATGAATTATGAAGAGCAACTCACTTCTACTGCTTCGAGGTGCTTGGGTGGAGGGCTGGCATACGCCTCGTATTCAGGCTGCTCCTCAAAAGGTTTACTAAGAATCATCTGCAACTTTTGAACTTCTGAGAAATCATCTTTTTGCGCCAATTCAATAGCTTTTTGCGCCAGATAGTTTCTCAGAATATATTTTGGATTAACTTGATTCATCAATTTCAAACGAGCCTCATCGGAGCTTATTTCTTTACGCAATCTCTCCAGATAATCCTCAAACCATTGCTCGATTTCCGAGGTATTGCTGAATAATTGACAAAGTTTGATGTTGGTAGCTAAGTCCGCCCTTTTAATCTTGCCAAGCGCTCTAAAAAAGGAGGTGTAATCCACTTGTGAATCATGTAGTAATTGCAATAAACGCTCAATCAAGACAATGTCACCCTCAATTTGCATTTGCAAGCCTAATTTTTTGCGAAAGAGGGATTGCCAAGTATGTGCATAGGTGAGGGGGAACTCTTCTAGGGCTTTTGTGAGCATTGCCTGTGCATCTGCTGTTGAGTGTGTTAATTCAAGTAACGGTAGCATTGCACTGGCAAGGCAGGCCATATTCCAATGCATGATTTGGGGTTGGCGATGATAGGCGTAGCGGCCAGCGTGGTCGCTATGATTGCAAATATGGTTAATCCTAAATTCATCTAGGAAGCCAAATGGGCCATAGTCAATCGTTAGGCCTAAAACACTAATGTTGTCGGTATTCAAGACGCCATGACAAAAGCCTACGCTTTGCCATTGAGCAACCAATTGCGCATTTTTAATGGCGATGGCTTTAAATAAATCGAGGTAAGGGGCTTCACTGTTGTTGATGTCTGCAAAGTGATGCCCAATCAAGTAGTGAGCCAAATTTTGCAAATGATGGATGTTCTGCGTAGAGGCGTGATGCTCAAAGTGGCCAATGCGGATAAAGCTCGGCGCAACCCTTGCACAGACTGCAGCAGTTTCAACAGTTTCTCTAATGACACTTTGCTTTGAGCCAACAACTGATAATGCCCGACTGGTCGGGATACCTAAATAATGCATTGCTTCGCTACCTAAAAATTCTCTAATTGAAGATCTGAGTACAGCCCTTCCGTCGCCCATTCTGGAGTAGATTGTTTTTCCAGAGCCTTTGAGTTGCAATTCTTGATCGGCGACATCGCCTAGCAAAATAGCCCTACCATCGCCTAATTGTCCTGCCCAGATTCCAAATTGATGACCGCTATAGGCAGTGGCTAGAGGTGAGTCAAAACGATAGGATTCCGTCTCCAGCGAGTTGCCTGCCAAGAGATCAAGCCAGCGTTGGTCGATGGGTAGACCTGCAGTGGACAGTGGAATACCAAGTAGTTCTGCGCAAGTGGGTGAAAAACCCACCCAATAGGGATCTGGAAGTGGTGTCGGGGGAGTAGGGCGAGCGCTGTCTTCGCCATGTAGAGGGAATGCCATGATTGGTTATTCTAGGAGGAATTCACAATCTCCGTATAAGTTACTAAAATAGCCCTATGAAAAATACCGTACAGCTCAATGCAGCAAATCAATTGGCGCATTTGGGTGAAGAACTCAATGTCCCTTTTTTAAAGTTATTGGGCGTTCGCTTCCTGAGTGCGGAAATGGGTAAGGGTGAAATTCTTTTGGCTCTTAAGCCCGAGCATACCAATACTTGGGAGGTGGCCCACGGCGGGGTATTACTAACGCTGATGGATGTTGCAATGGCTGTGGCCGCACGATCAGCCGATCCCGGTGATCGTAGTGTGGTTACTATTGAATTGAAAAATAATTTTATGCAAGCCGCAACTGGCATTTTGCGGGTTAGGGCTGATACGGTACGTCACACCGCCACCATGGCATTTTGTGAGGCAAAACTCTACAACGATCAGGGTGATGTCTGTTGTATGTCGACTGGAACCTTTAAATACCTTAAGCGTTTGCCAACTCGTAACGCCGCTGGTGAGCGCGTGATCAACGAAGATCTACGCTAGCAATTTGCAGTTAAACAGCCAGGTTAGACCCTGATGCAGAACTTAATGCGCCAGTAACAACATCATGGCCGATGGTGCCACTGGCATCGAAACGGCGCTCTACCATTTCAAAATTACCATCTTTGCGTACTCTTAAGATGGTGCTAGAGCGTGTTCCGTAAGCACTGGTTTTGATAAATGCCGGTGATAGCGCTTTTTCCCACTCTTTACTGACCCCAGTATTGGGTAACTCATGATCGCTAGCCTCATGAGTATCTGATAGCAGTTTGAGGTATT
>CANGEC010000214.1 GCA_947452625.1 Burkholderiaceae bacterium | reverse complement strand
TTTGATTTTTAAACGGCATAGGGTGACCTTTGAATGTCTTAACCTAAGTGGACTCTCGGTCTATCGAGGCTCCTTCAAGGAAAAAAGTATTGTACCAATCTTGAGGCCTCAAAAATTCCACAACCTCTAAGCGGTGCGAGTCGGCGTAGCTTCATCTGCCGCCCTAACTTCTACCGAGGATTCCCTTGCCTCAGAATGTGTTTGGTTGCCATCTACACCCTTAGCATCCTGTGACTCTTCGGACGTTTTTACCTCTTTTAACTCCGGAATATCGCTAGGCCTTGAAAAGGTATCGACCGAGTCAAATGTGCTGACCAATACATACTTCTCTAAAAATTGATTCTTAGGCAAATATTCTAGGTTAAAGCCGTTAAGGACTTTAAATTCTACAAAACTTATTCCCAGTGCATTGGGCGGAAAAAGCTGCTTGATAGCCACTCGTACGCCATTAGCATCTGCAAAAATATCGTTTCTTTGTGGATCATTCATAGCGCACCTAGCTAAATATGGGTTCATTACGGCGATATGGATCGCGCCAAATAACCAGATAATTCTCTATTAGGCACCCAAAAATGTCAATACAATCACTTTGGGCTTAAGATGCTCTATTACCACAATGTATCCTCTAAGCGCCCATGCTCATTAAATTTCTGGATTTGCTCCTACAGATCTGCACTAGCGTCCTAGTGAGCGCTTTTTTACTGCGCTTTTACTTACACTATCTGCGCATCAATTTTTCACCAAATTCTGGTAATCCATTTAGTACGTTTTTACTGCCCCTGACTAACTGGCTTTATTCGCCACTTCGCAAACTCATGCCTTTTAACGGAAGAATTGACTACTGCTCGCTGCTCTCGAGTTACTCTATTGTTGTCCTCAAGTCATGCATTTTGATTGGTATATCCAGCGCATCATTAAATAATCCATTCATCATGCTTTATGCAGTCTTTGATTGGCTAGATCTTGTTTTATCAGGATTCATTGGAGTGATATTGGTTTACACCCTATTGAGTTGGACGGGGGCTTACTCTCCAACCCAACAACTGTTCGCGCAGATGGTTAACCCTTTACTCAAACCAATTCGCAAAATTACACCCCTAATAGGTAATATCGATTTTTCTCCACTGATACTGCTTTTACTCATTCAGATGGTGACTGTTTTTTTAGGACAGGTCCAAAGACAACTCTAAGTTAGGGTCTGCTGGCTTATTATTTTTTCAAGAAGCCAGGAATAAAGCGTTCTGCAGCAGAATGCTCAACTAGCTCGCTAGACTCTAGGGGGGTGGCGGCAGAGCCTCCATAAAAACCTAAATTTCTGGCTTTAGCCCGATAGGCGTCAAGCACGGTGACTTTTTTCATGATGTTTAGATTCAAGGAAACACCATTGATTGACAAGGATTGCCGAACCTCATTGCGCTCTTGAATTTTTTGCGCAATAAATTTACCGAATTGACAGAAGTTATTCGAGATCTCAGTGTTAGCCGAAACACAGAAAAAATCTTCATAAACATATTGATCGATATCGGATATGCTCAATATTGGCGGTGTGATGTGGCAGTTTGCTAAAAAATCTAAATTAGTCAGAATGCCATTAGATGAAAAACTTCGTTCAACACGACTAGGCGCAACCAAAATAAATTGCTTATTCACCGCTAATCGCGCCATATGCCGCTGGACATATTCGAGAATAAATATCTCTGTGCTGGCCATCTCAAATTTAGCACTAGATGTTGGTACTAAGATCATGTCAAAATCCAACATGAACTCATCAGGCATTGCCTGAGTCCAGGTAATGTCGGCAATACTGACATCTACGCCATGAGAGAATTTACGAACTGACGCCCGAGCACTCAATAACGCCAGACCCCTGCTCTGGTAGTTCACCTCACCTCTATGAACAGCTATGCCGATATCAGGAGCCTTCTTGGTCCAGCGTGATGAGGATGCTTGCTTATCAAAATCTATCAGGGATACCTTAAGGCCTTCTTGCATTCCTAGGTAAGCGGCTAAATTTGCAGCAATAGTACTTTTTCCAACCCCGCCTTTTTGATTGGTAACCAATATTTTGATTGAATTAATCATTTTATTTTTAAAGGATCAAGAGGTCGAAGATTCATTCACGATGTACGTCACCACCAACTTCATCGCCAATCTTTGAGATTGAACCACTCAGCCTAGCGCCATGCTCAATACCAATTTGGGCATATGTAATATCCCCATGCACATCCGCCCCATTATGTAGCTCTACCCGCTGAGTGCCCCGCACATTTCCCTCAACTCTACCGGCTACCAATATACGTACACCATTAATATTGCCTTGGACTAGACCTGTTTTACCTAAGGCTATACAAACGTCAGCCCCTGGTTTGGTATCGATGTCACCCACAATCGTGCCATCAATTCGGAGACTTTTAGTTGCAACCAGTCTTCCATAAATTTCTAGATCGGGGCCGATGATCGACCCAAAGGTTTCTCTAGAGGGATCTAGTAATCGAATCGCATGACTTTGCTTAAAGGCCATGTCTTAGGAAATTAGCTCTTGATAAATTTTCCAGCCACTTTGCCACCGCGCTGAATATGTATGTATTTATAAGAAATATTGCCATCGACATGAGCAAGCGGACCTATATTTAAATCCTCGCAGATGACATCACCCTTAACTTGTCCCTTGATAACGAGTTGCTCTGAATTAAGCTCGCCATCTACTTGACCACTAGCATCGACCAAAACAGACTTTGCCGTGATCTTGCCGCGCACAGTACCTGAGATATTGAGAACACCAGCAGAAGTGATCGTGCCTTCAAAGACAAAACCCTCACTAATAATGGATGGCTTTGAAATGTTGCTGCGAGAGCCGTTATCGTAATATCCGTTTGAACTTGCTTGCTCCGAGGTTGTCACGACTGGGGGTGCCACTTCTTGCTCAACAACTTCTTCCGCTTCAGTACCGAGAACCTCTTCTTCGGCACTTGCTTGATTTGGCTTTCTTGAAAACATATTCATCGAGATGGTCTAGTAAATTAAAAAATGATTAGGAATGGGGATTGAGATTATGCAAATCGCCATGTAAGTGACCGCCCTTTTCAATCTCAATCTCTGAATAATTAATGGATCCAGTAACCTTACCAGTCGAGCGAATAATCAAGCTGCGAGTAGCAGATACATACTCAACCACCTCACCACGAATATCGATTGATTCCCCAGTTAATTTTCCGCGCACAACCCCAGTAGCCTCGATCAGCACCTGTTTTGCGGTAATTTCACCCTCAACTGTCCCGGAAATTGAAGCAATATCAGGAACTTCAAAGTTACCCTTGAGAACCACGCCCTCACCTACAAATAGGCAACCCTGTTGATTTGATTCAGCCATTCTTAGCACTCCTAGCGCGCATTGTTGTTAATTATTAATTGGGTAATTCTAGCAGTCTAAATTCAGTTTTGGGCCTTAAAATGCAATTAATACTATC
>CANGEC010000213.1 GCA_947452625.1 Burkholderiaceae bacterium | reverse complement strand
TTGGGCTTTTTCCCGAAGTTTTATCTACTGTTTCACAACTTAGAAGTTACTGTATATAAAAACAGTAGTATTTGCAAGCGACTTTTTAAAGGAATTTACGGATTTTTTACTAGGCCCCGTTTGATGGGGGCAGAATCCCAATAGAAAAAGAGGGGCACAGCCAAGCCCCAAACCAGCCCCAATAAGATAAAGCCGGTAATTTGCCCACCAGGACCCCATCCTCCAGCCCCCATTCGAATACCAGCCTCATAAGACATTGGACCGCAAATAGCCCCTAACAGGGCTCCCACAATAGGCCTACCCCGCAACCAAGATAAGGAACCATTAACGGTAGTGGCCACTAACACCCAAAGCGTCCACATCCATAAAGGCGATAAGAAAGGGGAAGGCCAATCATCCCGGAAGTCCAGATAGCCCAAATGCATGATGACCGTATCAGCAACAACCCCAAAAGCGAGGGCCTTTAACAAAAGACTTATTTCAGTTTTTGGAGATGGTGAGCGCCAGGCGTGAAAGGCTATATAGACCAGAGTGCCGACAACAGGCCAAAGCACCTGCTGATTTGCTGCGCCCAATACACAAGCAAACCAACCCGCCTGGAAGAGGACAAAGTTCCACAATTTAGCCATAAGTCGATTCTAGCTAGCCTAAGAAAAAGGCCACTGCCGGTGGGCAATGGCCTTTAGATTTGGTGGCGAATCAGGGATTTGAACCCCGGACCTGCGGATTATGATTCCGTCGCTCTAACCAGCTGAGCTAATTCGCCGAACGTGTGATTGTAGCAAATCCGCCCCATTCTGTAACGGCTAAGCCCAGAAACCGTAATATAGGGTCATGATAAAAGCCTTCCAAAAACTCCTGATTTTGGCCATTTTGAGTAGTTTTCTGCCTTTAAGTGCATTTGCAGCCCAAATCTTTATCACCAATTACCCATCTGAAGCCAATGCCAAAGTCTTTGTGACCAAGTATCAATCAGAGGCCAACTGCATTGTGTATGACACCCAATACTCCAGCGATAACGAACCGGGCGTCTGGTTCTATACAAAATATAAAAGCGATGCTCGTGCAGTGATTTACTACACCCAATATAAGTCTGAGGCTGATCTCATTGTGTATTTCACTAAGTACAAGAGTGACGCACGTTGCCGTTACTAACTAATACCCCTTTAGCCCCTATTCATCTCATGAGACTTCTTTCAATATCTGCAGGTAAAGTGGCGCCCTTGTTTGGAAACCACCATCCCGATTACAAATCTGTTGCCTCAGCCATTCACAAGAAAGTGGTGAGCGATCTAGAAAATCCTGCTTCAGTTGAAATTACCGCCCTTGGAGTGCGGGGTGACGAACAAGCAGATCCAAGCGTTCATGGTGGTATTGAAAAAGCTATCTATGTTTATCCAGCAGAGCACTACGCCTTTTGGAATGAATTGCTCACTCGTGAAACCAAAAAGTCCACCTCACTTCAACATGGTGCAATTGGGGAGAACTTCACTACTGAGGGCTTACTAGAAACTGATGTCTTTGTTGGTGACAAACTATTGATTGGCGATCTCGAGTTTGTAGTTGTCAAATTACGGGAGCCCTGCTTCAAATTCAATGCTGCCGTGGGCTACAAAGGCGCCTCCAAAGCCATGCTGCAATCAGGCTTTAGTGGTTGGTACCTGCGAGTCCTTAAGACTGGGACCTTAGCTGCTGGCGCAAAGATTACCGTCATCCCTGGAGTAAGAGATATTTCGATTGCCCAGCAAAATCAAAAGCTACTTCACAATCGCAATCAAAAAGATTTGTGGGAATAAAAAAGCCCGATCATTTTGTGATCGGGCTTTTTAGTTACTGCAAACTAAAGATGCTTTTACATCTTATTAGTCACGTGCGTAGATATCCACGTCTTTGGTTTCTTTAACAAACAGAACACCGATTACCAATGTCATCGCAGCGATGATGATTGGGTACCAGAGACCGTAGTAAATATTACCGTTTTGCGCTACCAAGGCGAAAGAGATCGTTGGCAACAAGCCGCCGAACCAACCGTTACCAATGTGGTATGGCAAGGACATAGAGGTGTAACGAATACGAGTTGGGAACATCTCAACCAACATCGCAGCGATTGGACCATAAACCATGGTTACCAAGATCACCAGGTACACCAACAAGAGCAATACAGCAACATAGTTAATGCCTGCTGGATCAGCTTTAGCTGGATAACCTTCTTTGTTTAATGCCTCGCGAATAGCTTTCTTGAATTCAGCATCCTTAGCTTTAGCTTCAGCAGGATCAACACCCTTTGAAGTGTAGCCATTGATTTCAATATCACCGATTTTCACAACCGCTGTAGAACCAGGCGCGCCAGCAATAGTGCTATAGCTAGCAGAATTGGAAGCCATCACTTGTTTTGCAATATCGCAAGAGCTTGTGAATTTCGCTGTACCAGTTGGGTTGAACTGGAAGGTACATTCTGTTGGATCAACAGTAATCGTTGCTGGTGCAGTTACCATTGCTTTTTCTAACGCTGGGTTAGCAAAGTGAGTCAAAGCATTAAATACGGAAACTGGAGTATTTGGAATGTAGGTAATGATCGCAAGCAATAAGCCGCCCATGATGATCACTTTACGACCAATCTTGTCTGACAAGCTACCAAACACGACGAAGAATGGTGTGCCGATTACCAATGAAGCAGCAATCAACAAGTTCGCAGTCTTAGCATCCACCTTCAACACTTGGGTGAGGTAGAACAAAGCATAGAACTGACCTGTATACCAAACCACTGCTTGACCTGCAACTAGACCAAACAACGCCAAGATAACAATCTTCAAGTTCTTCCATTGACCGAATGACTCAGACAAAGGAGCTTTAGATAATTTGCCTTCTTCTTTCATCTTCTTGAACGCTGGTGATTCATTCATGGATAAACGAATCCATACAGAAATCGCCAACAATGCGATAGAAGCGATGAAAGGAACACGCCAACCCCAAACATCAAAGTCTGGACCGGTGAATTCACGTGTGAACAAGATCACGAGCAAAGAGAGGAACAAACCTAAAGTAGCGGTTGTTTGAATCCAAGCTGTGTATGCACCACGACGACCGTGAGGAGCATGTTCTGCAACATAAGTAGCAGCACCACCGTACTCACCACCCAAAGCCAAACCTTGAAGCATACGCAATGCGATCAAGATGACTGGAGCAGCAACACCGATAGTTGCATAGTTAGGCAGAATACCTACGATGAAGGTTGCGCCACCCATTAACAGGATGGTGACCAAGAACGTATATTTACGACCAATCAAATCACCCAAGCGACCGAACACCAACGCACCAAATGGACGTACGATGAAACCAGCAGCAAACGCTAACAAAGCGAAAATGAAGGCAGAGCCAGCATCTAAGCCTGAGAAGAACTGCTTGGCGATAACGGCAGCCAAAGAACCGTAAAGATAAAAGTCGTACCACTCAAAAACCGTACCTAATGAGGAA
>CANGEC010000212.1 GCA_947452625.1 Burkholderiaceae bacterium | reverse complement strand
GCTGTGCAAATCCCGTTTGAGGGTAAGACGATTCATGCTTATGTTCGGATGCCTAAAAATGCTACAGGCCCGGTGCCGATGATTTTGGCTATTAGCGGTTTGGATAGTCGCAAGGAAACGGTAGCTGAGAGTTACTCACAAATCTTAGATAAGGGCATTGGATACTTGGCGGTAGATAGTCCCGGCACTGGTCAGGCACCAGTTAAGGTGGGTCCTGGCGCAGGAAAAATGTTCTCAGCAATTCTGGATTACATGGCTCAACAACCAGAAATGGATAAGAGTCGCATTGTGGTTTCGGGGGTAAGTTTTGGTGGCTATTGGGCAACTGAATTAGCCTTTAAAGAGAAGGCTCGTATCTTGGGCTCAGTGGCTCAGTCACCTCCAGTGGATGAATTTTTCCAACCGCAGTTCTTGTATAAAAACACCTTAGGGAATCGTGAGTATTTATTTGATTTAGCGCCAGCCTTTATTAATGTTTTTGAGGGCGCCTCGAATGTGAATGATTTGGCGAAATTAATGCCAAGAATGTCATTGAAAGCACAAGGCCTCTTGGATCAACCTTCAGCAACGATGTTGGTGGTGACGGGCGCGAAAGATACGCAGGTGCCGATCTCTGATATTGAGCTGCTGATGCGTTCTGGGGATGTTCCGAAGGATGCATGGATCAATCCGCAGGGTGGCCACTTGGGTCGCCAGCTAAAAGGCTGGACTGACCCAGTGATTTTTAAGGAAGTGATTATTCCTTGGGAATTGCGTTTAATCGAAGCCTCTAAAAAACCAGCGCAGTAAGTGGAGCGCTCCAAGCATTAAGGGCTAGGATTTAATCCATAGCGCTGAATGGTTGGGGCTGCTTGCGGGGATTTGAGAGTGCTAATCCAAGCCTCTACTGCACTGGTCTTGCTTTTGTTGCTAGGAATGGCAAAGGCAAAAGTTGTGATGTATTGCACGTCAGCTGGTAGAGGGCCCAAGTATTCAATTTCTGGAACAGACAGAATTTCAGGGATTTGCTGAAAGCCAATGTCGGCCTCACCTCTTTGTACTACTGCACCAACAGGTTCGCCTTGAATGATTTTGAGTTTTGGGCGAATTTGCTCTGCGACACCCATATCTTCAAACAACTTGCTCAAGTAAACGCCGCTTGGTCCCGTGGAGTAAGCGATGGATTTCGCGTTTAGTAAAGTGTTCTTTAGATCCGCCTTGGTCTGAATATTGGGTTTGGGCGTGTTCTTTCGTATCCCAATACCAATTCCAGAATTTACATAGTTCGTTCTGCTGCCAGCCAGTAGAAAGCCTTGCTTGGTTAAGTCATCAATGTTGGTGCCTGAGAGAATTACCAGATCTCCGGCCTGCCCTTTTTTAATGAGATCTACGATCTCGACTGTTGGCAACCAACTCGTATCAACTTTAATGCCGGTTTTCTTCTCAAAATCCTGCACCATTTCTAGATAAGGCGCCTTAAATGCTACCGATGCGGTGACTTGTATATGTTTATCGTCCAATGCGTTTGCTCCCAATGAGTACCAGGCAAGTAGGCCGCCTAGGATGGTGTTGATATAGGTTCTGACTTTCATAATATCTCCGGATAAATGCTGCGTTGCAAATCATTTTCTTTTGATGGATCAGTTCAGCGTTATCAGTGTTAGCGCTATGTTCCAATAAGGGAGAATGAATTGATTTAAGCTTATTCTACGAATGATTGACAGAATACACAGATATTTAAATCGATCAGTGGAGTGCATCAATGCGCCCCATTTATTTTAAATAAAGGAGACGATGGTTATGTTGGGTAAATCACTAATTACTGGCATTTTGATTAGTAGTGGATTCTTGGTTGCTTCTACCGCTGGTGCACAGGATGCAGCTAACGGCAAAGAAATTGTGAATGCTGCCTGTAATGTCTGTCATCAATTAAATCAACGTGTCGGTGGTGGCTACTCCCCTGAAAATTGGAGCAAAGTGCTGCGCATGATGCAGAACCAAGGACTCAGTCTTACTCCTGACCAGTTAATAGCTGCTCGTGAATATCTCATTGCCACCTATCCTGAAAAACCAAAACCTGAGCCTAAGCTGGTTGATGGTCCAGTTAAGGTCAGTATGCAGGCTTGGCAAGCGCCAACTCCTGGATCTCGCCCACATGATCCCTTGGGCGCCAAGGATGGGTCGATTTGGTATACAGGTCAGATGGCCAATGTATTGGGAAGAGTTAACCCCACTTCCGGTGAAATTAAGGAATTCCCATTAAAGACTCCACACTCGGGCCCACATGGCTTGATGGAAGATCGTGATGGCAATATTTGGTACACCGGTAACACCGGTAGTTTGATGGGCAAACTCAATCCCAAGACAGGCCTTAACACTGAATATCCATTGCCCAGCTCAAAACCGATGGATCCCCATTCTCTGGCAATTGATCAACAGGGAATTGTTTGGTTTACAGCGCAAGTCGGCAATCGTGTAGGACGTTTGGATCCTAAAACGGGTGAGATCAAGTTGCTTACTCCCCCAACAGAAAATTCTCGTCCCTATGGAATTATGGTGGACTCAAAGGGGCTGGTTTATTTCGTTGAGTTCGGCGCCAATAAAGTGGGTCGGATCGATCCGAAGACTTTAAAAATTACCGAGTTTGAATTGCCTAATAAAGATTCTAGGCTACGTCGTTTGGTCATCACGCAAGACGATACTATTTGGTATGCCGATATCTGGCGTGGTTATATTGGCCACCTAGATCCTAAGACGGGTCGGGTAGAGGAGTTCTTATCACCCAGTGGTAGCGGATCTCAGCCTTATGGCATGTCGCTGATTGACAATGTCATTTGGTATAGCGAGTCGGGAACAAAGCCTGGTACGGTAGTTCGTTTTGATCCCAACACCAAAGTATTTCAATCGTGGCCTATTCCAGGTGGTGGATACATTGTTCGCAATACCTCGGTAACTCCAGATGGCAATTTTGCATTGGCCAATAGCCTAACAAACGAGGTGACTTTGGTAAGGATTGCAAAATAATGCGTCTCTCACGGATTTGTGCCAGCGCCTTTTTATCATTTGCATTACTGATATCTGGACTTGCTGTTGCGGCAGAGTTGAACTCTGCCGCCAGCATCAACTACAACCCACGCGCTCAATTTCAACTCAAAATCTTTGATGTGCCATTTCGGGTAACTAGCCAGGGTCGTCAATTAATGGCGCGCGTTTATCAACCGGTGGGTTCAGGCCCTTTCCCGGTCTTGCTGGATTTACATGGGGGTGCATGGAACAATAAAGATCGATTGGCTGAGGCGCCTATGGATCAAGCGTTGGCTGCTAGCGGTATTTTGGTGGTAGCAATTGATCTGACAGTTGCTAAAGAAGCGCCTTTTCCTGCATCTATTCAAGACGCGAGCTATGGCATTCGTTGGCTTAAACAGAATGCGCATCAATGGGGTGGTGATGCCGGTACTTTAGGTTTATATGGCAGCTCGAGTGGCGGTCATATTGCAG
>CANGEC010000211.1 GCA_947452625.1 Burkholderiaceae bacterium | reverse complement strand
GAGATTGGCCTGCGCTATACCCGTTCCAAGCGACGCAAGGCGGTTGGTAAGCGTGATGGCTTTTTATCCTTTATCTCCGGAATTTCCACCGCAGGGATTGCTTTAGGTGTTGCAGCCTTAATTGTGGTGCTCTCAGTCATGAATGGTTTCCAAAAAGAGGTGCGCGACCGGATGCTTTCAGTACTCTCACATGTCGAGATTGCTGCGCCCGATGGTTTGGCTAACTGGGAACCGCTGGCATTAAAAGTGGCTGCCCAGCCCCACGTAGTTGGCGTTGCCCCCATGGTCAGCTCACAGGGTTTATTAAGTCGTGAGAATGTGATGCGGGGAGTTGCGATTCGCGGCATTCTTCCAGAGCAAGAGGGTAGAGTTTCCGATCTGCCCAAACAATTTATTGCCGGTCATATTGAAGATTTAAAACCAGGGAGCTTTGGCGTCGCTTTGGGTGCGCAGTTGGCGGCGATGGTTGGTGCTCATGTGGGTGATCGCATTAATATGATCGTGCCGGAAAGCGATTTGACTCCCGCGGGCGCGATGCCTAGAATGCGAACCTTGCAAGTGGTAGGCATCGTTGATAGCGGCCATTATGAATACGATAGTTCATTAGCCATCATGCATTGGAAAGACGCCGCAGCGCTCCTACGTTTACATGAGCCATCAGGATTGCGCGTGAAGGTAGATGATATGCAGCGTGCACCTGAAGTCGCAGCTGAGCTAAGTCAAGTTGTGCCGCAAGCTTTATGGGTTACCGATTGGTCGCGTTCTAATCGCAATTGGTTTGCCGCCGTGCAAACTGAAAAGAAAATGATGTTCATTATCTTGACCTTGATTATTGCTGTCGCTGCTTTTAATTTGGTTTCTACTCTCGTGATGACCGTCAATGAAAAGCAGGCCCATATTGCCATTCTGAGAACCATGGGTGCGAGCCCTGGCTTAATACAGAGAATCTTTTTAGTGCAAGGTTTAGCAATTGGTTTATTGGGTTCGTTAGCCGGCGTTGGTTTGGGTTTGCTGATTGCCCTCAATATTGATGTGATCGTGCCAGCCATCGAGGCAATTTTTCGGGTGCGTTTCTTGCCGCGCGATGTTTACTTTATTAGCGAGCTACCGTCAGACGTTAGGTTATCCGATGTGCTCACTGTTGGATTGATGGCTTTTGGTTTATCTGTGCTTGCGACACTCTATCCAAGTAGAAGGGCTGCAAAAGTACAGCCGGCGGAGGCCTTGCGCTATGAGTAAATCAAATTCATTGGTGTTGAGTGCTCAAAATTTGACCAAGACTTATGGGCAAGGAGTCACTGCTGTTGAAGTGCTCAAAGGCGTTAGTCTAGAAGTTGCTCCCGCAGAAAAGGTGGCCATTGTGGGTTCATCTGGTTCCGGTAAAAGTACTTTATTGCATCTTCTTGGTGGCCTAGATACTCCGAGTGCTGGCGTGGTTGAGTTGGTTGGCGAAAAGTTAAATCAGCTCTCTGTGGCAAAGTTGGATTTATTGCGCAACCGTAGCTTAGGTTTTATTTATCAATTTCATCATCTTTTGGATGAATTTAGTGCCCAAGAGAATGTCGCCTTACCTCTGCGCATTCGAGGGCTTGATCATGGCGAGGCGATGGATAAGGCTAGCAAAATTCTCAAGCTAGTTGGTTTGGCCGCTAGGGAGCTGCACACCCCAGGTGAGCTGTCAGGGGGTGAGCGTCAGCGGGTAGCAGTGGCGCGTGCCTTGGTGGGTAATCCAGCCTGCGTCCTTGCGGATGAGCCTACGGGTAACCTAGATACTGAAACCGCTGATGGCGTCTTTGATTTAATGCTGGATGTCGCCAAAGAGCAGGGTACGGCCTTTGTCATTGTGACTCATGACCCGATTCGCGCGCAACGCTGTGATCGTATTTTGCATTTAGAGCGCGGAGTTTTAAAGAACTTCGTTGCATGAGTGTTGCCGCATCTCACCACCTTTCCTGGGTAGACACTCATTGTCATTTGGATGCAGCGGAGTTTGCGTCTGATTTGCATCGCGTAGTAGCGGATGCCGCCAAAAATCAAGTCAAGGCGATTTTGCTGCCAGCAGTCAAGGCAGAAGATTTTCAGTTGGTAAAAGCGCTTGCTGCGCAATATTCTGATTTGCTGCCAGGCTTGGTTTATAGCTTAGGAATTCATCCGCTATACATTAACCAGGCAAAAGAATCTGATATAGCGTTTTTGCGGGAGCATATCGAGGCGTCTTTATCTGATGCGCGTTTTGTTGGCATTGGTGAGATTGGCTTAGATTATTTTGTTGAGGGCTTGGATCTGCAGCGACAGGAATGGTTTTTTCAGGAACAACTTAAGCTTGCCGAATACTATCAATTACCAGTGGTGTTGCATGTGCGCCGCTCCCAAGATGCAATCTTAAAAGCGCTGCGTCCTAGAAAGGTACCTGGTGGAATAGCCCACGCATTCAATGGTAGCTTTCAGCAGGCCGAGCAATTTATCGGACTGGGATTTAAATTGGGGTTTGGTGGTGCTGCAACTTATGAGCGCGCTTTGCAGATTCGGCGACTACTCAAAGAGTTGCCTTTAGAAAGTATTGTTACCGAAACCGACGCGCCTGATATTCCGCCTGCATGGCTCAAGCAAGAGGGGTTAACGTTTAATGAGCCTGCTTTCTTGCCCCGTATTGCCAATGCGCTCGCGGATATTCGAGGTATTGGTGTGGATGCATTCGCAACAGCAGTATGGCGTAATGCTATGCAAGCATTTCCGCGCTGGGCAACTGTCTGCGCTACTAATCCCCATCTTCCGGTAGTTTCTTAAGCCTTTGCGTCTTGCGATTACGGCGTTTATCGCCGGGGGTTCGTTTCTCCTTTTTTTACCATCTGTGCCACAGGGTTGGCAGTGGCCAGCGCTTATGCTATTGCCGATTGCTTTGCTGGGTTTATTCAAGCTTGAGAATCGCTCATACCTTCAATATTGTTGCCTGGCTATAGCCTTCGCAACCCTTGGTTTTGCTTGGAATGCACACTATACCCAGCAGCGTTTAAAGAATGTTTTGCTCGAAGAATTCGAAGGTCAAGATCTCTCCTTGGAGGGGCGAGTGGATGCTTTGCCGCAAAGCAGTGCTGCTGGAGCAAAGTTTGCCTTTGAGATTCAGAGTGCATATTTCAGTGGTGAAAAGCTGGAACAATTTCCGCAGAGAATTTATCTGAGTTGGCAGCCTGCCTGGAGAAATGCGCAGGCAATTCCAGTCATTATTCCAGGGCAAAGATGGAAATTCAAAACTAAGTTAAAGCGACCTTATGGTTCCTTAAATCCTTACACCTTTGATTTTGAGCGTTGGGCCTTTCATCAAAATTTTGGTGCCAGCGGATCTATCAAGTCTGGTCAATTGTTAGTAGAAAGTGATATTGGTTTATTCGATATTGAGTTGGCGATGGAGTATCAGCGCTGGAAGTTGCGGGAGAAGATTTTGCGTTTGCTATCGCCAGAAGCGGCTTATGCGGGTGTGCTCGTTGCTTT
>CANGEC010000210.1 GCA_947452625.1 Burkholderiaceae bacterium | reverse complement strand
GATTCAAATTGTTAAAGAACTTCAATTGCGCTCATCTGAACGCAATGGCACCACTACTTCACTTTGGCCCGAGAATATTTAGCCGACGTGAGAAACGATTCTGATATGTAGGAGAAGATGCTCAATCGCATGCTGCGGCATAGACTCTTACAGCAATGCGCTAGATTGGCTTTGGGGATTAGGCCACCCGAGTTTCAAAAAGAAGTACAAGGTAAGCAGATCAAAGCTCAGACAATAGAACAAGCAGGATTTACTAGCAGTGCATCAGGAGTAATGTCTGAGCATCATTTGGTCGAAGTTGATGGATTGAGGATAAGGTTGATGGGTTCAAAACCCAATGACAGCATTAGGGCTCATTGTCTAAACTAATGAACTGAACTGATCAGTCGATTAAAAAGCCAAATGCCCAAGTTATCAGCGAGAATAGTGAAATGACAGAATATGAAATCATTTCTATTGAGCCCACTAGCGTAGGTAAGTACTGGGTGCTGACCTACAAAACAGCGGATGGAAAAATTGATAAGGAAATGGTAGAGGGCTTAGACCCACATGAAGCATCTATTGCATTTCGCAATTTGATGATGAAGCAGGCAAAGCTTCAAGCACTCAAAAAACCCCGAAAATAATCGCTATAAAGACTCTAAGTGCCAGTGGCATTCTGATGCAAATTAATCACATCGGCCTGTTCAGCATTTTTCACATCCAAGTCAACGCAAGATAAAACGCCATTGACTTTAGCATCTGGATGAATATTGATCTGTTTATAGCGAATATTCCCCAAAATCACTGCGCTCGGATAAACCTCGATTCGCCCAGCAACCTCAATGGAGCCCTCAATGCGCCCAATCACAATGAGATTAGAGTATTTAATATCTCCCAATAAGGCTCCGGCCCGATCAATCACCAAAGTTCCCTGACCATTAGCCGCCTCACTGATATTGCCCTGTAGGGTACCGGCAATTTTAAAGTTTTTTTGTCCTTGTACATTACCAACAATAGCTGAGCCCAAACCAATCTCATTGGCATACTCTAGATGCTTGTGCGCTGTTAGCTTGACGGTTGTTTTATACATGCTATATCTCCTCTAACCTTAAGTTAGGATTTAAATATAACCATACAGTAAATTTCGGTTATTGCACTGCAATTCATGTCATAAATGAGTGCAAAAATACCGTAAATCATTAGCCCTAGAGAGCATAAAGCTCAGAAAATAATTAAAGTTTATGATGTAAGCCTATGAATTGCATGCAATGTATCCACTATTTCACAACATGGGATTTTAAGTTTCCGATGGGTTGTAGGCTCTATGAAATCAAATCCAAGTCAGCGCCCAATTTAAAGGTATTAGAAATGACAGGGCAAGCATGCCTGGGGTTTCAAATCAAGCCAATAAATACAACCACAAAAAAATTGGTGCCTTAGGCCAAGAAAACGCTGCTTATTTTTTTCTTAAAAACGCGGGGATTAAATCGAGTAGCGTACTCTTTGGCGCTTTCTCAATACTGCTAGCAATTACTGGTCGCACCCTGGAGGCAGCATCAACCTGTGGCAGGCCTTTGAAGTAATTTTCGTAATTTTGGCGGTCAACACTTTTGTTGACGATCTCAACCCGCTTACTCTCCTGGCTTTCGGTGATTTTTTGCTCTATCTTTTGATATACAAAATCACCAAATTCTAAAAAGTTCTCAGAAACGACTGGGTTATCTGAGTGGCATAAAAAGCCTTTGGTAATGAACTCATTAATGTGGGGAATTCGATATACCACTGGACCAACAGAACAGGTTTCAATAAAGCGCAAACCCTCAAATTCAAGGTTAGATAAATTGTCAGCATCAATACGACTTGGCGTCACAATCACATACTGACGCTTGAGATTAAATTTGATCGAATTTTTTTGGTAATACTCCAACAGAAAAATTTCAGTGCTAGCAACTTCAACAACGCTATTTGAACTTGGCACAATCACAATATCAAAATCGAGCAAGAAGGTATCTGGCAAACCAAAGGTCCAAGTTAAATCTGCTATGACAACATCGGACTGACCAGAACGGGTTCGCATAATGCTGCGAGCCTCTAACAACGTTAAATTTGAATTTTGCTGATAAATTAATCCGGCCTTATGCGGCGCAATTTGGTGGTCTGAATATTTCTTGATTAAATTGTATGAAGTGGACTGCTTATCAAAGTCAATGAATGAGACGCTTAATTTTTTCTCCAAAGACAGGTATCCCGCCAGGTTTGCGGAGAGAGTGCTTTTGCCAACTCCGCCCTTTTGATTGGTAACCAGTATTTTGATTTGGGGCATTTGGTGTTACTTTTTTATTAATCGCGTTGCCCGATTATATTGAGAAATCACCAGCAATGTTAGCAATTTAGCGCCCTTATGGTGCCTATCCTAAGACTTGAATTCAGGTATAGTCATTACAAAGATTAACCACGGCCAAGGCCAATTTGGAGCTTGTTTATGAAGATTCTCAAAATCGCATCTGCTAGCGCTCTTGCTCTTACCGCCGCTTTCCTCATTTCGGGCTGCTCGAACAATGAAAGTGAAGCCAATACGAAGCCTTGGTTACCCGATACAGCAGTGGTCAAACTGCCCATTGAGGAATACCTCGGCATTCCCTTTAATATCGCCCGTGAGGATGCTAAAGATAAATTTGGCTGCACAGCCTATGAACTCTCCTTAAGTTGCAAAATCAAAAATGGGGATATCGAAGAGCAAATTTGGCTCATTTATAACGAAGCTGGTCGTATGGTGCTCATGAAAAAGGAATTGGGCTACTTTAATAAAACCGTTGCTGACACGATTATTGAGCGCTTTACTATTAAATACGGTTTAGACTTCACACCAACTGAGGGGCAAGAAAGTGCTTTTGCTGCTGGCATTCGAAAATCGAAGACTTATATTTTTGGCGGTGGCCAAGTCGCTTTTCAAATTGGTCGAAGTATGAATAATCGCAATGAATTAATGCTGATCTACTTTTTCCCAGAAGATGTTGGCACCACCTTTGCCAAGAGCGTTCAAGAATAATTTACTTATTGCAGGACTGGTCTACCAGGTTTGAGTGGTTCAGCATTAAAGACCACCTCTGGTAGTCCAGCATTCTTAACATTGCCTTCCTTAACATCGTAAGCCCAGGCGAGTATTTTCGCTATAGCTTCAAAAAGCTGCATGGGTATCGCTTCACCAACATCCATCTGGCTATATAAGTAACGGGCCAGCGGCGGAATTTCCGCAACGGGCACGTCGTGCTCTTTAGCAATTTCTTTGATACGCAAAGCCAAAATATCAGCGCCTTTAGCCACGACGATCGGGGCAGCCATACGATCAGCATCATAACGAATCGCAACTGAGTAGTGATCTGGGTTAGCTAAAACCACATCTGCTCTTTCGATAGCGGCCATCATCCGAGATGAGGCAATCTGTCTTTGCTTCTGACGCAGGCGCGATTTAATTTCCGGTGAACCTTCAGACTCTTTTAATTCCTGCTTCATCTCTTCAGGACTCATACGAATCTGTTTG
>CANGEC010000209.1 GCA_947452625.1 Burkholderiaceae bacterium | reverse complement strand
TCTGATGCTTATGATAAGGTCGGTAAGGCTTACTGAGGTTTTCATCCAATTCTCGATGAGAGGCGCGTAACCAGCCTTGGGCAATTGGCGTATGCGGATCAATTGCACCTGCGAAAGTAATTTCCCGCAGGTCGGGTGTAAAGGCTCTGAGCACCACGAATATATCTGCATCACTGGTGTCTGATGAAATGGTTAACTTCAGAGTTAATGGACCAGTAATTTCAGTTTCCTGTGCCAATGGTTCTGATAAGAAACTTAAGCCATCGCCTTGTGCTGCAAAACTTAGGGCGCTCTCACTTACGCTTGGGGTATGGCTCAGCACACCATTTTCGTGAAGATACATTTTTTGCCAAGTAGTGCGTTCAATTGGCCACGAACTCTCTTGGCGCTCGACAAAACCTTTGGGGTGCCGCACCTGTAAGCGTACTGGCAGCTCTTTATTCCAGCCGTTATCCTCACCTTTTAAGAAGTGGGCGAAGAAACGTTTTTGTAAGCCAACGCCGTAATCGGTGTAGAAGTGGGTCCAATGCTCAAGCCCATGCATTTCTAGCCATTTATTCTTTGAGGCTGCGCGTATGAAGCTTTCTGAATTGCCTCTGAGGTGGAGGCCTTGACCACCCCAGTTACCAGCAGAAAGAAAAGGAACCGTGATCTTGTCCCAGGCTGCTGAGCGAACGCGGTGATATTCATCATCCAAAGGGTGGGCCAAAATATCATCGCCAAATTGACAGCGATTTTTGGCTAACTCGGTTTCAGAAAGTGTTTCATCACCGCATACCCAGGCTCCAGTAGCAGGGCTCTTTGGGCCGCGCTCGCCTAGGCCGTATTGCACGGTCTTCACTTGCATGTCGTACCAGTTAGCCCAGAAGGTCGATAAGATACCGCCGTGGTGAGTCATATCGCGGTACCAGTCTGCCGCACCTTCCCAAATGCACATCGCTGCCAGGTGAGGGGGATTGCGACTGGCTACTTGCCATTGATTGATGCCAAAGTAGGAGACTCCGGATAGACCCACTTTGCCAGTGGACCAAGGTTGCACCCCAGCCCATTCAATGCATTGATAGAAATCATCGGTCTCTCTTGGGGAGAAGTGGTCAATAAATCCTGGTGAGCGACCACAGCCACGGGAGTCTACGCGTACGCAAATGTAGCCTTCGGGAACCCATTTCTCAGGATCGACAACTTCCCAGTTTTGGAAAAGATTGCTTGAACCATAGGGCACATCAGGGTGATCGGTAATCATCTTTTGCCAGGCGCTCGGGTAGCCTTCTTGGAAGGCCAGGCCTTTGGCATATGGGCCGTAGCTCAAAATAACAGGGTATTTTCCGGGTTTTTCAGGGCGAAAGACATCGGCGCGCAAGATGATCCCGTCGTCCATTGGAATGGGGACGTCCCAATCTATCTGCATACCCGCTCTAGATTCTGTGAACGCCGTGGAATTATTTCCAGACATATGTCTCCTCTTTACGATCTTTATGGTTAAATACTTTTTGCTACATATTATTGCTTTTTTACACAAATACAAAAAAGAATGCATACAGCATTCGGATTACAGGAGACAGTATGAAGTTAGGCATTCTCGGGACAGGCCGGATGGGCTTTGCCATCGCCGAACATTTATTGGATTTAGGTTATACCCTTACGGTATGGAATCGCACACCAGCTAAAGCCCAGGGCCTGGTTGATCGTGGAGCCACGCTAGCCAAGACTCCGGCTGAAGTTGCAAATGCATCTGATGTCATCATCTCCATCTTGACTGATGCCTCTGCAATTGAAGGTGCCTACAGTGGCGCTAATGGTGTTCTCAGCACTTCATTGGCTGGAAAAATTTGCATTGAAATGAGTACCGTTAGACCGGAGACCCAGATTGCCTTGGCTAAAAAGGTAACGGCTCAAGGCGGTGCGCTAGTAGAGTGCCCAGTTGGTGGCACGGTGACTCCTGCGCGCGACGGTAAGTTGTTGGGATTGGTTGGCGGCACGACTGCTGATGTCGAAAAAGTCAGGCCATTGCTAGAAAAAATGTGTCGTCGTGTTGAACACGTCGGCGATATTGGTGCCGGAACTAGCCTGAAGTTGGCGATCAATTTGCCACTCCTGGTGTATTGGCAGTCTTTGGCCGAGGCCTTGTCTTTAGTGGGCTCAATGAAGATTGATAAGGCAAGAATTTTGGATATTCTTTCCGATACATCTGGCGCCCCAATGATTCTAAAAATGCGTATTCCTGCAATCTTGGCAGCCTTGTCTGGACAAGCTAGTGCGGGAGCGCATTTCAATATCGACTCGATTCGCAAGGATCTGCGCACCATGATTGAAGAAGCTGGCGCATGCGGATATTCATTGCCGGTAACTTCAGCAGCGCTATCAGCGTTCAACAATGCTTCCGCTGCTGGCCTTGGTGATGGTGATGGTACCGAGTTGGCGGCTTGGTGGTTGGAGAATGCATGTCAGAAATAATTACCTTTACATTGGATGGCGAGGCGCAGTCGCAAGCACTCGATCCTAATGCTAAATTGCTCTATACCATTCGCAATGAATGCGATAGCAAAGAAGTGCGTTTCGGTTGCGGTGCTGGTAACTGTGGCGCCTGCACTGTTCTGATTGATGGAGTACCCGATCAGTCTTGCAACGTCCCAAATTGGGCGGTTGCTAATAAAACAGTGACTACTGCAGCTGGCTTGAAAAACGATCCGGTTGGTAAGCTGGTGCTCGAATCCTTTGTTGCTGAACAGGCTGCTCAATGTGGTTATTGCATCAATGGCATTCTGATGTCCGTGACCGCCTTGCTTAAAGCAAATTCAAAACCTAGCACTGAACAAATTAACGAGAGTTTAAACAGGCATTTGTGTCGTTGTGGCACACATTTGCGTATTTTCCGTGCGATCGATCGCGCCATTAATACCTTGTCAAAATCATGAGCACAACAATAAAACAAGCTTTACCTACCAGTCTGCAGGCCAACCCCTTGCTGGGGAATTGGATTCAGTTTGGAGAGAATCAGAAGTTACGAGTGTTGAGTGGCAAGGTGGAGATTGGTCAAGGTATTAATGCCAGTCTGAAGAAAATTGCCATCTTGCAATTGGGCTTGCATCCTGAACAGTTGGAATTTATCGCTGGTGATACCCAAATCTGTCCTGATGAATGGTACACCGCAGGTAGCCAGTCTATTGAGGTAGGCGGTCATGCCTTGGCATTTGCTTGCCAACATTTTCGTGGCTTCTTTGAGGCTGCGGCGGCAAAATCTTTGGGTTGCCAGGTTGCCGATTTAACTCTTGCTGGCGGTGTGTTTACTCATGCTGGTAAATCAATTTCTTATTTTGATTTGCAAAATGCGGTTGATTGCGCTCAGTTTTCATTGGAGCAAGCCTGGACTGGAGAGGCCTTTTCTCTTAAAGGTGAGAAATCCTCGGTCGATGGTTTTGCGCGTGAAGACCTCAATGAGAAAATTGGCGGCAAAGGATTTATTCAGGATGTCGTGCTACCCAATATGGTTCATGCACGAATCTTGCGCGGGCCCCATGCTCATGCTGTGACTGATGATTGGCAACTC
>CANGEC010000208.1 GCA_947452625.1 Burkholderiaceae bacterium | reverse complement strand
TATTGCCACAGGCAATGGCTACTGGGAACATCCACATAGGCACCATGACAGGGAAGTTGAATGGCGTAATGCCTGCAACTACGCCTAAAGGCTGGCGCATGACCCAGTTGTCGATATCAGTAGAGACTTGCTCGGTGTAATCGCCTTTGAGTAATTCTGGAATGCCGGTAGCAAACTCAACGATTTCAATTCCGCGTGTCACTTCGCCTTGAGCATCGGTAAATACTTTGCCATGCTCAGCAGTGATGATTGCGGCTAATTCATCACGGTTGGCATTTAATAGCTCTAAGTACTTAAACATGATGCGCGCGCGGCGCAATGGAGAGGTTTGGCTCCAGGTTTGGAATGCGGTTTGGGCTACAGCGACAACGTCATCCACTTCTTTGCGGCTTGCAAGTGCAACTCGGCGCGCAACTTTGCCTTTAGCTGGGTTATAGACGTCAGCGAAGCGACCATTTGTCGGGTTAACGACTTTGCCGCCTACATAGTGGCCAATATCTTCTTTAGATTCAAAGGCTTGGGGTGCATTCATGATAATGTTCGATTAATTTTTAGGGTTTAAGGGCCTAGCTAAGACGCTCAGAATGAGGATCTGCACGACTTTGCTGTCTCGTTTATTCTTGGTTTTAAGTATTCTATCGCTTTAAGCGAATTTCAGCTTTTTTGCCCCCACTTTTGTAATTTAGAGGTTATTAATGAGTCTGCTTTTTTCCAGTTACACCCTCAACTCCCCAAAAGGGCCTTTAGCCTTAGCCAATCGGATTGTTGTTGCACCGATGTGCCAATATGCCGCCGTAAATGGCGAGGCAACTGACTGGCATCTAATGCATTGGGGTAACTTGCTCAATAGCGGCGCGGCACTCTTCATTATTGAGGCTACTGGCGTTTCTCCCGAGGGCCGTATTACGCCAGCTTGTTTGGGCTTGTGGGATGATCGCACCGAGGCTGCTCTCAAAGATAAATTGACGCGAGCACGAGCTTTGGCTCCAGCAACGCCGGTCTTTATTCAGTTGGCGCATGCTGGCAGAAAAGCTTCCAGTGCAACCCCATGGCATGGTGGCCAATTGTTGACGGTAGAGCAAGGTGGCTGGGAAACAGAGGCTCCCTCAGCAATTGCACAACTCGAGGGGGAGCGCTTGCCGCATGAGCTTTCTAAAGCAGAATTAAAAGATCTGATTGAGGCCTTTGTTCAGGCCGCGCAACGCGCTGATCGTATTGGCGTGGATGGTATTGAGCTCCATGGTGCTCATGGTTATCTCTTGCATCAATTCTTATCACCAATCGCCAATCAGCGTACCGATGAATACGGCGGTTCTTTTGAGAATCGCATTCGCTTGCCATTGGAATTGTTTAAAGCAGTGCGCGCTGCATATTCAGGTGTCTTGGGTATTCGTATTTCTGCGACAGACTGGGTTGAGGGTGGTTGGACTCCTGAAGAAACTGCAGAATTCGCTGTGCAGTTAAAGGCTATTGGCTGTGATTACGTGCACATCTCTTCCGGCGGGGTTTCTCCAAAACAAAAGATTGCAATTGGACCGGGCTATCAAGTACCGTTTGCCAAGATCGTCAAAGATAAATCTGGCCTGCCAACGATGACGGTGGGTTTAATTACCGACCCTCATCAAGCTGAGGCAATCTTGCAGCAAGGTGATGCCGATTTGATCGCACTGGCACGGGCATTTTTATATAAACCACGTTGGGGTTGGGAAGCCGCGACAGCCTTGCAAGGAACTGTTGCATCTCATGAACGTTACTGGCGTTGTTTGCCACGCGAAGCGCAGGCGATTTTCGGCGATGTCAAAGTCGGTCAGAGATAAATTGATTCATCCAGTACAGGTAATGTTTTAGAAAGCGCAATATGACTCTTCAGCGAATCGTCGGTTCACTTATCCTCACTATCGCAACGCTATTAGGTATGGGATTTTCCTATGCCCAATCTTTCCCTGAGCATCCAATTGTGTTGGTTGTGCCCAATCCGCCAGGCGGGCTAGTAGATACCTCGGCGCGCCTCTTGAGTGAGCCCTTAACGCGCGTGATTGGTCAGGCTGTGATTGTGGATAACAAACCTGGCGCCAGTGGTAATACCGCGTATCAATTCGTTGCTAAAGCAAAGCCCGATGGCTACACATTACTGATTTCCTATTCTGGATATCACGTAGGGAATCCCGCGTTGATGGATAAATTACCCTGGGACCCCATTAAGGATTTTTCACCAGTAGCATTGCTAACAGTTTCCACGAATGTGATTGCCGTGCACCCTTCGGTGCCGGTGAACAACCTTAAAGAATTTATTGCCTACGCAAAAGCCAACCCTGGAAAACTAAACTATGCCTCTCAGGGCAATGGCTCTGTTTCCCATATTGGTACAGAAATCTTTAAGCAAATTACCGGTGTGGAGATGGTGCATGTGCCCTATAAGGGTTCTGGACCAGCGGTGCAAGATGTCTTGGCGGGCCAAGTGCAGGTATTTATCACCACACCCCCATCGGTGATGCAGCATGTTCAGAGTGGCAAATTAAAAGCGCTAGCGGTTACGGGTAAATCACGTCATCCCGGCATGCCTAATGTGCCCACTACTGCGGAAGCAGGTTTACCGAGTTTTCAATTGGAGTCGTGGGTGGCTTTATATGCTCCTGCTAACACTCCCGCTCCAGTGATTACAAAGTTAACGGATGCGGTAAAGAAGAGTCTTGCCTTGCCTGAAGTCAAAGAGCGGGCTGATGTTGCGGGAGTGGAATTGCGTTATCTTGCTCCAGCAGCAACCGATGCTTTGCTTAAAAAAGAATTGCCTTTTTGGAGTAAGGCAATCAAGTCGGCCAACATCACTTTAGATTAAGCCTGATCCCGTGAGACGGGGTCAGAGAGTGAGCGCGCAAAGGCTCTGGCAGCGCTTAATAAAAAGCGGTCTTGACCCGGTCCCGCAATGAGTTGTACACCAACCGGTAGCCCATTGGCTCCGGTGGTGATGTTTAGATTGATACAAGGCAACCCCAACAGAGTCCAAGTTCTACAAAAAATCGGATCACCAGTGCTTTCTTTGGAGGCTGGTGCTTCGCCTATCGCGCTTGGGGCAATAATGAGGTCGAGATGATGGGCAAACAGATCTTGTATTGCGGCATGACCCACTTGAGTGATTAGTAAATCTTTTCCATACTGCTCATAAGTAATGGCTGCGCCATCTTGCAATTGTTTCAGGATTTGTGAGCTGAGTTTTTTCGGAAAGCGCATGCGTTCAAAGGTGAGACTGCGAGACATTTCTACCGCCATGATGTGGGCTTGCACTTTAGTAAGCTCATCAACTGGTGGCGGCAGTTGCAAATCGCCTACTACACCTTTGGCGATACCTTCAGCTGCAAATCTGGCGAGCGCTAGCGCAGCAGCGGTTTCTTTTTGCGCCAAAGCCCAATCCGGAGTTTTGCAAATTGCAATGCGCAATTTGCTATGCAGGTCTTCAATCCTGGCAAGCGCATGATCACCGCTCATTGCTGCGACACCAAGGGCGACATCCCCAACACTTCTACCAAAACAACCTAAAGTATCTTGGCTCGGTGAGAGGCTTTTAACACCT
>CANGEC010000207.1 GCA_947452625.1 Burkholderiaceae bacterium | reverse complement strand
GCAAAAACAAAAGCATTTCGGGGAAAAAGAACTGGGTCGCGAAGTGAAGATGCTATTCGTCGAAGTGCAGAGGGTAACAGGGGGCAGAAGAGATCAGCTGAAACCTGCAGGAAAATTTCTGAATCCAAAAAGGGATTTATAGTTTCTGATGAGACAAGAAAAAAACTTTCAATAGCAGGCAAAGGTAGGGAGGTTAGTGCTGAGACGCGCCAAAAGATATCTGCTGGACAGATTGGTAAGTTTGTCAGTGCCGAAACTAGAAAAAAATTATCAGACTATAACAAAGGTAGGAATCTTGGCAGAAAGCCAACTGAAGAAACAAGGGCTAAACTAAGAGCAAATAATAAATCTAAGAAATCCGTGAAAACACCAATTGGTGTTTTTGAAAGTCTTAGAAATGCTGCTAAAGCTCATTGCGTTGACGGCGGTACTATCAGAAAAAGAATTAATCGCAATCTTGAAGGCTACTCGTATCTTTAAGTTAGTATTCACTAGTCAACATCAACACCCAGTACTGGCCTGCCCAAACAGCGTAGAACATAAAGTTTTCTAATGGAAAGTCTGTATATTCTATTTGCTGTTTGGCTAGTGCGTGGGTGTTGCCATCTTCAACTACAATTTCTGCACCAAGGCCTCGCTTGGTAAATTTTAAACAAGTGAAGCTTTCTATATTTGGATCCACACTAGCCAAGTGTGATGCATATAAATCCATCAACCAATAACAACTCGCTTCATCAGCAAGATATTTAGTGCCATCGGTTAGGACTACTTCTGGGTAAATGCGATAGTACTTTTCTGTACCAGTAAACTGCGCTAGTTCGCATTTAAGATCTGCTGTTTCCATAACTCGCTCATAGAATGATATGAACAAGTATTTGGTCTTTTGACTAAATGGGCAACCGAAAAATTAGTAGGTTAAACCTTGCTCATCAAATAGCTGGGCTAATGTCGTATGATCGATAAAGTCGATCTGCTCATAGGACAATTTTCTCCAAACTAGATCTAGTGCATTAGCAGCAATATCTCTGTGTGGAATTTCACCTTCATCTACGATATTCAAAGTTGAGATCCCATGAAGACTTTTCTTAATAACAACAGCACTCTCAATTTTCATGTAGTAATCATAAAGAGGGTTGTCCAATTCGTTGCATATCAGCTGCGCAGCTTTTCTATCAATTACTGCAGCGTTTTGATCTAAGTCTCGTGCAACTTCTGATCTGACTAGATGATAAAAGGCCAAATTAAGTTTATCCTTAGCGGTAGCACGCTGTTTCAACTGCGCTATTGCTAAATCAATCATATTCATTGCCGTTGGCTTAGACACCGAATTGTCATAAATTTTGTGGGCTAGAAAGAATGCCTTTAATGCGAGTAACTTTTCTGTTTCTATGTCCATGCATATTCTCTATTTTTAGATATATTAAAAAAATTAAGGTGATTTTTTCTGCTTCTTAGATTTGTAAATCTCAGGCACCTTGTCTGTATTAAACAATGCTTGTCTAGCATTTGGCGCTCTAACATTTTCTACAATCGCATCACCTGTGGCACGGTCGTAATGTTTCTCAATCATACCTACAGAATTACCCAATTGTTTTGATAAGTCTCGAATAGGCACCTGGTCTAAGTTCATTACTGCTGTGGTATGCGTACTACGAAGACTATAGAACACCCTTTTCTTACCTGAGTTTCTATCAATCAATAAATTATGTTCATCTAAATATCGATCAAACAAATGATTAAAACTACTTGGTGCTTTGAGTGATCTTGTACGGAATACATAACCTTCGTTATTAGACGTGGTAAGTGATTTAAGCGTTATTTTATTGTCGCTGTAGTTGCGCTCAATGATTTCATTTAAAACCTCGTAGGTGACGTCAAAACCATTAGCAACACGGTCTTTTGTTTTACCATACACTGACAATGAAACAGTTGGTTCCCACTTAGTTAGTTCCAATGCTTCACCACGGTCATCATAATCTTCATGGGTAATTACCGATCTATTCCCCTCCTCGTCTATCTCAACTCGGGTGTCATTATTGACAACCATGCGATAACGAATATTCTTCCATTGCAAATCTAACAGCTCTTTACCTGGACGCGCACCTGTATCAATTAATACACGGACATAATCAAACAGTAGTTCTCTCTGTTCGCGCTTTTCTCTATTACTAGTACCTGCGATCCATGGAGGAAAATTAGCCAAGATAGCGTTAATTTCTCCAATATCAAATGTCGCATATTTCTCTGACTTGTTACCTTTAGTATCGAGCTTTGGTCTATTTGCATTTGTGAGATAGGCTTTTTCAACAGCCTTATCAAAAATGCGATTCAACGTGACGTTGTGCTTCCGCATAGTGCTATATGCAGGGCTTCTGTTCATTTTTACTTTTAAGTCTTCTTGATAGCTATCTAACTCATCGTATGTGATGCCATCTATATTCTTGTTACCAAAAAACGGAATCAAATAATCATCAATAATTTTGACGTATTGATTAAATGAAACAGGTGCTTTCATTTTCGGATTGGCTAACTCATCCTGCATCTGCTGCTTAGCAAGCCTTGCGATGTCACGGAATTTTTTAGTGACTACGGGAATGTTAGATTCATTTCGAAGTTGCGCCTCAAACAACAAACGCTTTGCGCGCTCTATAGCTTTTTCTAGATCACGCTCTTTGGTGGTTTTAGAAAACCATTTGTTATCGACTTTGACACGGCATTGCCAAACATCACTATCACTGCGCTGATAGACAATCAGTTCGCGAGGAAGAATTACATGAGTAGTTTCGACTTTCGAAGGCATGATGTAAATGTAAGATCATGCAGGGGAAAAAGCAACGGATTTTGTGTAAGCTGCAGAAGCTAAGCGTTACTTAAAGTAACGGTCAAAAAATCTAGCCCCAAAAACAGTGGTGGGGATCAGAATCAACTTCCGCTAAAAACTCTTCGATTACTTGGACTTCAGGTAAAGGTTCATAGCTGTGCCATTTTAAATCTTGCCGCATCCAGTAGATTTTCCAGACGTCTTGAGTTTTAACATAGGTTGTTTTGGCGACTTGCGATTCGATTGTTTCTTCGGGATGCTGCCATCGTGGTCGGATTTCAAATATCTCTACGCTTTGATCTTTAATTCTAACGTCAAGATCTAACTCTTTTCTCATGTAGGCTGGTGGTCTGCGTTTTTCAACAAATTTGTGGACGATTTTTTCTATACGGCGGAGTGTGAATTCATCGAATGCCATAATCTAATATTATTCTGTGTACGTTATTGAATAGAGGGTGTCCTGAATTTTTTGTAAATATCCGTTTCACTTCCTCAATATTTTCTGCGCTATACCAAATAGTAAACCAAACTATGATGTTTTGGATTGCCACAATTACTTTAAGTAAAGGTCAAAAACAGAAAACCCCCACCATTTCTGACAAGGGTTTGCTTTACTGGTGGCCCCTCTGTGAGTCGAACACAGCACCAACGGATTCTGGTTTGTGTGGCTTTCACCACTCCCTGGACTATGCCTTCACCGTGACAATCATGACGATTGCTTTAGGTGGGTGCCGTCTAGTCTCTACACGTTCCTAATATTTCTACTAGGCTTCGCTCGGCATTGCCTT
>CANGEC010000206.1 GCA_947452625.1 Burkholderiaceae bacterium | reverse complement strand
TTCTTAGCAATTGCGCCTTCACCTTGCAATACTTGAATCATGACAGGACCAGAAATCATAAAGCTCACCAAATCCTTAAAGAAAGGACGGGCAGCGTGAACAGCGTAGAACTGTTCAGCTTCTGCTTGGGATAAATGCGCCATTTTGGACGCAACAATCTTCAAACCAGCAGATTCAAAACGGTCGTAGATTTTGCCGATAACGTTTTTAGCTACAGCATCGGGTTTGATAATAGAAAGGGTGCGTTCAATAGCCATGCAAAACTCCAATAGTGATTTCAAAGATATTAGTCAAAACAGGGCAAATCAGCCTGCCCTGTTTCAACGACCCCCGAATTATACATCGCCCGACAGTATTTACCCTTAGAAAAGCCGTCCTAAGCCATTGAATTTACAGGGCATAACCCCATAATTTGTAGTCCTTTTATTCAGCCCCTTGAAATTGAGGTGTTTTGTCTATACTTACTGTCAACAGCCCTGCATGGGCTTATGTGTTTACTACAAAAGAAGGAGTCCTATGAGCGATCTCAACTCTTACGGTTTTGGCCAGTCTGGCTCTATCAGTACCGTGCAAGTACGCAACCGCGTATTGCGCAATACCTATGCCTTGCTAGCACTATCCATGGTGCCAACAGTGATTGGTGCTTGGCTAGGCGTAGCGATGGGCTTTAGCCTATTCGCAGACAGTCCTTTTATGGGCTTTATCGTCTTTATGGCGGTAGCGTTTGCCTTCTTCTGGGGTATTGAGAAGAATAAAGATACCGGTGTGGGCGTACTACTACTGCTGGGTTTCACCTTCTTCATGGGCATCATGATGTCCCGTTTGATCGGCTACACCCTTAACAGCTATAGCAACGGTGCCGCCCTGATCATGCTGTCCTTTGGTGGTACTGCTGCGATCTTCGCCACGATGGCAACAATTGCTACTGTGAGTAAGAGCGACTTTGCCGGTTTGGGCAAATGGTTGATGGTTGGAGTGCTACTCTTGATCGTGGCTTCTTTGGCTAATATCTGGTTGCAATTACCTGCTTTGATGTTGACGGTAATGGTTTTGGCTATCGCCATCTTTTCTGCCTTCATACTGGTTGATGTGCAACGGGTCATTAATGGCGGTGAAACCAACTACATCATGGCCACTTTGGCGATTTACCTGGATGTTTATAACGTCTTTACCAACCTGCTCGCCTTATTGGGCATCGTTGGGGGTAACAGAGACTAAGCAAGCTTCAAGCTTGCAGATTTCTGCATCCGCACTAAGGCGCCTTGATAGGCGCCTTTTTTATTGACCTGAAACTAGCAAATTAATCGCCAGCCCCAAGATCATCAGAACCATCAAGATAGAAAGGGCATCAGAGGATTTCATATCAAACTCCTATTCAAGAGTCGGACCACATGCAGGCGCTCTGCACATATTCAATCTACTCTTCTATAAGACCCAGCTAGACCCACCATTGCACCGCATTCAAGCGATATGCACCGAACTAGTGCAATAAATACACTTTTGACCTACTCATCTCGCACAAATACTGCGATTGACTCAACATGAGAGGTATGGGGGAACATGTTGATAATCCCGGCACCGAGCAAACGATAGCCTGCCTGATGACACAGAATTTCTACGTCACGCGCTAGTGTTTTGGGATTACAAGAAACATAAACAATCCGCTCTGGGAGCAGTGGGTCCTGTTGAGCATGCAAACTTGCCAAGGCTAGGCAGATCTCCATAGCACCCTCCCTAGGAGGATCCATTAGCCAGCGCTGCGCATAACCCCAAGAAGCTATTGTCTCGGGTGTCACCTCAAATAAATCGCTTTGCATAAAGTTCGCCTTATCGGCCAAGTGATTATGTTCAGCGTTTGCTTTTGCGCGGGTGGTTAAGCTTGCTAGACCCTCAATCCCTAAAACACTGCGAGCTTTGCGCGCCAAGGGTAAAGTGAAATTACCAATCCCACAAAATAAATCGAGCACGCGATCACTTGGTTGAACTTCAAGCAAACGAATCGCCTTGCTCACTAAAGTGCGATTCATCAGGTGATTAACTTGCGTAAAGTCAGCCGGCTTAAAGGGCATCTCAATTTCAAACTCTGGCAAGCGATAGCACAGCTTCCCCGTCTCTGGATAAAACGGCGCCACTGTTTCAATACCCTTCGGTTGCAACCAAACCCACACGTGATGTTGATCAGCAAAATCTTTTAAGCATTGTTCATCGGCTGACGTTAAAGGTTTGAGGTGCCGAAATACCAAAGCAGTCACCGGCCTAGCTTTATTGGGATCGCTAGAGTTGGGCTCTTCGGCCTCCCCTACTGCTAACTCAACCTGAGGCACATAATCAACAATCGATAAACTCATGATCAACTTGCGTAATTCTGGCAACAAGTTGGAAACATGTTGAGGCAGAATTTCACAGGCAGTCATATCGGCCACGTAGCCACTCTTCCCCTCATGAAAGCCTACCAAGACCGTGCCCTTTTTAATCGAGCGATTGACAGCACTTAAGCGCGCGCGATGACGATACTCCCAAGTTGGGCCACCCATCGGCCGAAAGATTTCATCAGGCTTGACTTTAGCAATGTGCTGCAAATCATCTTCGAGCACGCGCTGCTTCATGGCGATTTGCGCACGAATATCTAAGTGTTGCATGGTACAACCACCACACACTCCAAATGCAGCGCACTTTGGCTTCGCACGAAACACAGCCGGCTGAATAATATCGAGCAGCTTGGCTTTGCTAAAGCGGGCTTTATCTCGCGTAATGACATAAGTCACACGCTCAGTTGGTAAAGCGCCTTGAATAAAAACCACCTTACCGCCCTGCCCTTGCGCCGCCTCTTCCGCATTGGGTGGTAGGCGTGCAATCCCCTGCGCATCTAAGTCGAGAGCTTCAATCAATACTGGCTCAGTCACCACAATGTTGACTGGCTTTTCACCTCTACGCATCCGCTGCAAAGCCTTGCAAATATTCTTGCCACTGACTACCGTTTGGCTCTTTAGCCTCTTTTTCCAAATAGGCTTTCACAAACACAATTTCTTCTTGGTACTCGGCCAATGAGAAACCACCACGCAACAACTGAAAGCGGCAGTACATCAAATACGTATTCACCACATCGGTCTCACAATAGCGACGAATATCAGCAATCTTGCCATCCAAGTACGCCGGCCAAACTTGGCTACCGTCCATCCCCATCTTTCCAGGAAAGCCGCAGAGTTTTGCCAAACCGTCTAGAGGCGCATTGGCCCGCCCATTAAATTTGGCCAAGAGGTCCATTAGATCCAAATGACGCATGTGATAACGGCTAATGTAGTTATTCCACTTAAATTCACGACTATCGTTTTCTTGGCTCTCACCCATTTCCCAATAGCGGGGTGCCTGTATGTGATGAACCAAGGCGCGATAGTGCAGCACTGGTAAATCAAAACCACTGCCATTCCAAGACACCAGTTGCGGCGTATATTTTTCAATCAAATCAAAGAAGGCCTGTATCAGCACTTGCTCATCATCGTCGGGGTTACCTAGGGTTCCGACTTTAATTTGTGGTGAACCATCTTTCGTTGTTCTGCGAATCACACAGGAGATCGCCACTATCCGGTGCAGATAGAGCGGTAAAAATTCACTTCCAGTTTTTTCGGCGCGATCGGCCATGGCCTTGCCAGCAACTTC
>CANGEC010000205.1 GCA_947452625.1 Burkholderiaceae bacterium | reverse complement strand
CAATAGCATATTCTTTGAAAAACCAAGGTGGTATTTTTGACAAATTAACTAGATCATATAAAAACTTGAAAGAGTCGTTGCCAAAAGCATATGCTAGATATGTAGCTGTACACATTAGACGTGGCGACTATGTTTCTTCAAAAAATGCATCTAAAGTTTTTAAAACTATATCACTTGATTATTATCGGTCAGCAGTAAAGCATTTTCCTTTAAATACTAAATTTATTATTTTTGGAGATGATGATGAAACGAGATCTGCTTTTTCTGATGAAATTGGTGGATTGGATGCTTCATCATTAAGATTGAATTTGTCGGAGGAGTTTATGTTATTAGCAATGGCTGAGCATTATGTTATAGCCAATAGTACATTTTCTTGGTGGGCAGCTTACCTTGGTTATAACGAGTCAAAGCGAGTTATTGCGCCACGTGATTGGTATGTTGATAACGATAGAAGCTTACAAAATCCTTTATTAATGAATTATTTTGAGCTTTTAGATTGAAAGGTAAGATTATTAATAAACCAGTAGTCTCCATTATAACGCCTGTTTATAATGCCTCAAAATTCATACCAAGATTGCTAGAGTGTGTGAAAAATCAGGACATTATTGCTTGCGAGCATATTCTTGTGGATGATTGCTCTAATGACGACAGTTTTACTTTATTGAGCGAAGCTGCATTAAAAAATCCAAATATCAAAGTCATTCGGCTCATAAAGAATTCTGGGCCCGTTGTCGCAAGAAATGAGGCTATAAAACATGCAACAGGTAAGTATCTGGCTTTTTTGGATGCTGATGACTATTGGTTGCCTAATAAGTCGTCAGTACAAGTTGAGTTTATGGAAACAACAGGCGCTTTTATGTCTTTTTGTGATTATCGTACAATTTCCGAAGATGGGTTGTTAGTTGGAAGGCGGCTTTCAGGATTTAATAAAATAAACGTCTCTAAACATTTTATGACCCGCTATATAGGCTGTTTGACAGTGATGATTAACCTAGAAAAAGATCCTGACTTTAAATTTTTAAATATTGATCCATCAATTAGAGCAGAAGATTTTGTTACTTGGAGTCACTTTATAAAAAAAAATGGTCCTGCTTTAAGAGTGCCTCATGATTTGGCTAGGTATACTAGAGTTAAAAATTCTAGAAGCAGTTTAAATTCAAAATCAGCGTTGTCTATTTTTTTTGTCTATTTTAAATTGGAAAAAACATTTATTCCTAAAGCCGTTTTTTATTATATTTGTTATATATTTTTTTCTTTATATAAAAAATCCCGATATGAGCCTATCTTTAAATCCTTTATGGTTGATGGTGAAATAGCCAAATTCTATTTAATAAAGGAATCTAGATGAAGGTCATAAGATATTCTTAGTTAATGCCATGAGCTCGCCTATGGTTGTTGAAAGTTGTCTCTGTAGGGTCGTTTGATAACGCATTAGTTTGTCTAGCTGATCTAGGTCAGGAGTTGTTGCCTGCTCCTCAATGGGGAGCAGGGTCTCGTAGTCTGTCAGCTTTTTCTTGCTCATCTCACTGCGTTGTATCTCATTTTGTTTCCATCTAGCTGCATTCATCAGGCTATCTAAATCAACGTCCAAGATGTTTTCTTCCGAGAATCTATGCTCGGGGTCGCCAACCCTCTCGTTTGGCACGCCCGTGATAACGAGCACCTTCTTGGGTGCGTTAGGGTCTGGGGCGATTCTGTCGATCATCAACTTGATGGAGAGCTTTCTGTGCTTGGCCAATGCCTGTAGTTCATCACACAACGCTGGCGCTCTTGCGACGAAGTCTTCTGTGCTGGTGGGTTTGTCTAACTTAATTGAAATGAGCTCCAGCAGTATTTGGTCCTGCTTCTGGGTTTTCTGAGTATCCTCTGTCGAGAACAATTTGCTAGTGAGGACCGATATCCTCTGGTCCTCGTCCATCTTGAGTGAGTTCATCAGGTTCTGATGGATGTTTGACTGCGCGCGGCTTCGCTTGAAGGTGGCATCGATGACGTTCTGGATCCTCTCAAGCTGGATCGCGATCCGTGCAATGCGTTCTATCTGCAGCCCGATGAGCGGGTTTTTAGAAGCGTACTCTTTTGAGAGATCATCAATCAGTGTCTCGTAACGCTCCTGCTCCTCGTCATTGATCAGACTTGGTGAGGTGGCGCCATGCTTCAGCGCATTCCTGGATGAGATCTTCTTGCCGGGGAGGGTGACGGGACCTGTTTTCCTATTTGCCATGAGTTGCTCCATAGACGTTTATTCATTAGTTTACCTAAGAAATACTCGCTACAGTGCACCCCCGATCTTCTCCACATATCGCATGACGGTGTCGGGCTTGCTCCACCTTCCCTTGGCCATCATCATCGGCAGCGTCGCACCAGAGAGCAGCAGATCTTGGGCCGCCCCCACACGCATCGAGTGCCCGCTGACGTGCTTCACGAAATCCTCACCGAACTCGGCCTCCCTCGCGAGGCGCTTGTAGATCTTACAGATCTGTCCTGAAGTAAGGTCCGCTGTGATCGTATTACTTCGATCAACACCCCTGAATAATGGCCCATCCTTGATGCCCGAGTACCTAATCCAATCCTTTAGGGCGACTGTTGTCTCCAGGCTGATTTTTAGCCACCTTCCATTTGCCTCCTGATCGGTCTTGCTCTGCTCGATGAAGATGACCGTGGACTCGATGTTGTTTCGTCGGTCGGTGACCTGAACGTCGACGTCGTCCACCATCAACCTCACCAGCTCACTCCGTCGGCACATGGTGTCGTAGGCGACGTGGAGTAGGGCGCGATCCCTAAGTCCCCTCAATGAGTCGTCTGTGACCTCCAGCATCTCATCGAGGAGGTCCTTGGTGATCCCGTAGGCCTGCTGACAGAATCGTCCAATTTTTCTGTGCATGCGTTTTACTGCGATTCTAACCTCCGAGTGCGTCGTCGGGTTCGCATAGTTATTTAGGGTGTGGATGCTCGCAATCGAAGCCACGACCTGCCTAATCGTAGACGAATGATACTTATCCTCGGTGAGCTGCTCAACGAAGGCCGCAATTGTCTCAGGCGCAGCGGGGAGGGCAACTGCACCCACCAACTCACAGTAATCAATGAACTTTGTAAAGTTCGATCGGTAGGCGCGTATCGTGGATGCCGCATATGCACCGTCGATTCTCTCTATGGTTTGTGATAATCTGTCTTTAGAGTTTATAGTTTTCATATAAAAAAATCGTTTTAATATTTAAATTGATATTAAAGCAATCAAATAGGATTGTAAAGAGATTGATTACAAGTGATCAGATACGTGCAGCACGAGCGCTTTTGAGATGGTCTGCTGATGATCTAGCTGCAGCCTCAAAGATTGGTGTTGCCACTATTAGGCGTTTTGAGATGCAGGAGGGCGTTCCTGCTGGAACAGTAAGGATATTAGATGCTCTGAAGTCAACGCTAGAGGCTGCAGGAGTTGAATTTATAGGCTCTCCTGATGACGCATCTGGCGTCCGCATCAGACCTAAAAAATAGGCATTTTTGCGAAACGAAATCGCGCAGAGGCCTGTCAATGCTCAATTGTTACTTTTAATGGGCACGCTAATGCCGCATCAAAATTTACCTATTGACGTTTAACGTTAAGCGTTATATATTTACTCATGGCCATCCAATCATTTCGCTGTCACGAAACGAGATCCCTCTTTGAGGGCCT
>CANGEC010000204.1 GCA_947452625.1 Burkholderiaceae bacterium | reverse complement strand
ATCTCAACAGCGATGCGCGCTTTTACGCAAATGGATTTGGAAACTTGTAATGTCGTCATTCAAAATGAAAAATTAGTGAACGACCTTGAGATTCAAATCGATATGGCGTGTACTGAGTTGATTGCACGCCGTCAGCCTACCGCGCGGGATCTGCGTTTGGTGATGGCTGTTTCCAAGGCAATCACTAATTTAGAGAGAGCTGGCGATGAGGCAGAGCGTGTAGCGAAGCGCACTCAACGTTTGATTGAGTCTGGAGCTCCGCATAATATTAATGTGGCTGAAATACGTCTGTCGGGTCAAATGGCTATTTCTTTATTGCGCCGCAGTCTTGATGCCTTTGCGCGCCTTGACACCATCGCAGCTGCTGCGGTTGTTGAAGAGGATCGCCAGATTGATGAAGAGTTTCGTGCTTTTGTGCGTAAATTGATTTCTTATATGATGGAAGATCCCCATACAATCACTACAGGCTTGGATATGTTGACCATTGCCAAGGCGATCGAGCGGATTGGTGATCATGCAAAAAATATTGCTGAGTTCGTGATTTATATCGCTAAGGGCGCTGATGTCCGTCACATACCTCATGAAGATTTGGTTCGTGAGGCGAATAGGTAATTTTTAAGGCCAACAATGACTCACCGCATTTTAGTAGTTGAGGATGAGCCTTCAATTGCAGAGTTGATTGCAATTAATTTAACTCATGCCGGATTTGAAGTAGAGAAGGCTCTACAGACCGATGTAGCGCTGAACATGATGCGCGATCAGCTGCCAAGCTTGCTGATTTTGGATTGGATGTTGCCAGGTAAGTCCGGCGTGCAGTTTGCTAAAGAATTGCGCGCGCAGGAGCGGACCCGTTTTTTACCGATTTTGATGTTGACTGCGAAAAGCGAAGAATCGGACAAGGTGTTGGGTTTGGATTCTGGCGCGGACGACTATGTCACTAAGCCTTTCTCTCCTAAGGAGTTGGTGGCTAGGGTTAAAGCTCTATTACGTCGTCAGACCCCTTTAGAAGAGTCGGGGCCGCTTTCTGTAGGGCCTTTGCAGCTTGATCCAGTCTCACATCGGGTATCGGCAACTTGGCCCAATTCTGAGTCCAAACCGATTCCGCTGGGACCCACCGAATACCGCATTCTTCAGTTTTTTATGGCCAATCCTGAAAGAGTTCACTCTCGCGCCAATTTGCTCGACAAAATTTGGGGTAATGAGGTCTATATTGAAGAGCGTACGGTTGATGTCCATATTAAAAGGCTTAGGGCAGCCTTAGCCCCTATGGAGTGCGATCGATTCATTGAGACCGTGCGGGGTAGTGGTTATCGGATCACGAAGACTCCAACCCAGACTTAGTCTGCCCCTCAATTTCTCCACCTCATTGTCTGAATGCTCTAAGATTGCGGCATGCTATCTGCTTTAACGAGATTTATCTTTATCGTTTCCCTGGCATTTATTGCCGCCCTGATTGCCCTCAATTCATGGGGTGAGATTCCTGCTATTGCAGCGGGGATTGCGATATTGGCGATCCCATTGGTGTATTCCTATATCAATTTAGCGCGCCTAAGAAAATATGCTTTGTCAGATTCTGTCGAATCTATGCCTCTGCCGAGTGGATTTTGGGAGGAGGTCTTTTTTAGACTGCAACGTTTGGTGCGCAATTTAAAGCAGCAAATTAGAGTGATTGAGCAGCAACACGATCGATTTATTGAGGCTTTTCAGGCATCGCCTAACGGAATTGTGATGCTCGATGATCGAGACCAGATTGAATGGTGTAATGCGATCGCCGAGCGCTTCTTTGGTTTAAATTTCAAGCGTGATGTCATGCAGCGGATTAATTTTTTAATTCGTCGCCCTGAGTTCATTCAATACCTCAATCGACGTCAATTTGATGAACCCTTGTTGCTCGAGAGAATGGGGGTGGATGATAATTTAAGTTTAATGTTGCAAGCATTTCCATTTGGCGAAAAAAGACATCTTTTGCTGGTTCAAGATGTTACGGATTTGCAAAAAGCCGATGCAATGCGCCGAGATTTCGTTGCCAATGTGTCTCATGAGATGCGCACGCCAATCACCGTCTTGATGGGTTTTTTAGAAACTGTTCAGTCTCTTGATCTGAAGAGGGTCCAGCAGGATCAATACTTTGACATGATGATGTCGCAAGCGCAGAGAATGAAAAGCCTGGTTGAAGATCTGTTGACTTTGGCTAACTTGGAGTCAAATACGTTGCCGGCTCCGCTGCAGCCGGTTCAGATTCCAACCATCATGGCCTTATTGAAAAATGATGCGGAGGCCTTGTCTCAAGGCAGGCATGCACTCAATTTTGAGATTGCCAGCCCTTGCCTGTTGCTGGGTGACGAGCGCGAATTATTATCAGCTTTTAGCAATCTGGTTTCTAATGCCATTCGATATACGCCGGATATTGGCTCAGTCAGCGCCAAATGGAGTGTGAATGCGCAAGGTCAAGGGGAGTTTTCAGTATCGGATACCGGCCCTGGAATTTCTTCAGAACATTTACCTAGGTTGACTGAGCGGTTTTATCGCGTTGATCGAAGTCGTTCTCGTGATACCGGTGGAACTGGTTTGGGTTTGGCGATTGTCAAGCATATTGCCAACCGCCATCAAGCGCAGTTACTGATTGAAAGCGTCCCAGGAAAGGGTAGTAAATTTACCCTGCGCTTCCCAAAAGAGCGGGTCGGCAATTAATTTCTGAGCTGCTTAATCCTTTTTCTTTTTCTTTTTCTTCTTGGATTCTTTAGGCAACTTCTCTGTCTTGCCGCCTGCATACAGGCACCAGACCTTAATTTCTTCTAGAAGCTCATTGAGATCCTCGTAGGAGAGATTTTTGAAGTCATCCAAGCTAATGCTTCCAGAGTCTTGTAGCTGCTTTACTGCGTCTTCGTACTGATATTTGCTCATGACTTTATGTATTTAGATTGGTGATTTTGGGAATCCTATCAAACTAATATGACAAACGAAGGTTTTTGATGAAAACTGTCAAAAAGGTCTAATCTGGATCGATCGAAACTTCGGATTCTCGTTTGATCCCCGTAATCTTCGCAGCCAGTCTTTCTAGGGGGCCGCCGATGATGAGGGTTAGCAAGATAGCCCCTAGAGCTAGGGCACCTAAGACGAATTGGCCGGCACCAAAGGCGGCTCCAATGAGGGCGCAAGACCAGATGCTGGCCGCGGTAGTTAGCCCATGTACCTTTTGGGAGCTTCTTTCTCGAATAATGACCCCAGCACCTAAAAATCCTAAGCCAGTAATGAGGCCCTGTAGAACACGACTAACGGCTTGGGCATCATCCTTGACGAAGTCGCTAATCAACATCACCGCAGTGGCTGAGCCAATGGCGACAAGCGAGTGGGTGCGTATACCGGCGGATTTATGATGCATCCACCGATTCAAGCCCAAAACACAGCCCACTAGCAAGGCAAGCAATAAACGCAATGCGATGTGGCCGTAGAGTTCCCAGTGTTCCATTTTCTTCCTTATTTCATAGTGCTCAACCTGGCGCGACTTAAGTCCTGATTGTCATAAAAAAGCAATGAGCTTGACATATTTCATCTCAATAATAGGCCAACTCCTCAAAAAGGGGCAATTTTTCTAAACCACAATATGGGGCAAGAAATGGCAAAGATCTGTCGAGAGTTATTGGAAGCATGGAGCGAAGCAAGGCTGGCGTACCTTCAGCGCT
>CANGEC010000203.1 GCA_947452625.1 Burkholderiaceae bacterium | reverse complement strand
ATAGAGCGCGGGCATCAGGAATATGCTGTTGCTGAAAGGCAGCCAATCTTTTTTCAAGCAAATCGTGGGCAACACTGTGACCACTGATTAAGTGTGAGGCACCGCTCCCAATGCCGAACCGTTGAGCTCCATCGGCTATTGCTTGGATTAATTCTGGATGATTAGCCAAGCCCAAATAATCATTGCTACAAAATGCCCTTAACTTGCGATTGCCAACGAATGCTTCCGTATCGCAGGGAGATTCGGTCACGCGAAGCTTGCGTTTGAGGAGTTGCGACTCGAGCTCAGTCAGTTGCTCTTGTGCGAAGTTCAATGCCTTGAATACTGTCTTCATGCTAGTACTTTATTCAGGGCACGTTGCACCGCTTTACCCAATTGCAGGATTTCATCTGCAGTCAGAATGTAGGGTGGCATGACATAAATCGTGTTCCCAATTGGCCTAATTAATACGCCCTCAGCTAGACTTGCTGAAAACATTTCCCGCGGAAATATATTGCCAGCCTGCAAGCATTGCTCTTGTATATCGAATGCCAGAATCATGCCTTGCTGCCGCCAATGGGTAATGCGCGGATCTGCTTTGGCCCAAGCAAAGGCATCGGCTAGTAGATTCGCTTGAGAAAGATTCTTTTCTAAAATATTGTCACTGGCAAAAATATCCAGGCAAGCAAGCGCGGCGGCACAAGCCAGGGGATTGCCGGTATAGGAATGAGAATGTAAAAAGCCCTGTTGAGTTTGATCACTGTAAAAAGCACGATAGATTTTTTCAGTAGTCATGCACAGTGATAGCGGCAGATAGCCCCCACTAATTCCTTTTGACAGCGTCAGAAAGTCTGGCCAAATACCAGCATGCTCACAGGCAAAAAATTTACCAGTGCGCCCACAGCCCACGGCAATTTCATCAGCGATAAGATGAATCTCATAACGATCACAGAGTGCTCGTACTTGACGCAAATATTCTGGAGAGTGCATCGCCATGTGGCCGGCGCACTGCACGAGAGGCTCCACAATCATTGCGGCAATCTGGTGATGTTCTTTGGCAAAGAGTATTTCAAGTGCTTGCGCTGCTTGCTGGGCAATTACTTCAGCACTTTCTCCTGCTTTAGCTATTCGCGCATCAGGCGATGGGACGGTAAAAACATCTTGTAATAGCGAGCCATACGCTTCTCGAAAGATCGCCACATCGGTGACTGCGAGTGCGCCCAGTGTTTCTCCGTGATAACCATTTGCAAGGCAAACAAATTTTTTCTTTTGAGGCTTATTCTGTAGTTGCCAAAAATGGTGGCTCATTTTCAAGGCGATTTCAACTGCTGATGCGCCGTCGGATGCAAAGAAAACATGACCCAAATTATGTTGAGTTAAGGCAGAAAGCCTTTCTGAAAGCTCTACCACTGGTGGGTGTGTGAACCCAGCCAGCATAACGTGTTCGATTTTTTCTAATTGCGCGTTAATTGCTTGGTTGATGCGAGGATTGGAGTGCCCAAATAAATTGGTCCACCAAGAGCTAATGCTGTCCAAAATTGCATTGCCCTTCTCGTCATATAGCCACGCACCTTTGCCATGAGTAATCGCAATCAGAGGGAAAGACTCATGATGTTTCATTTGGGTGCAGGGGTGCCAAACGGCCTCTAGACTTCTTTCAACCCAGGGTTTTTGATTTACATCAGGAATAACCTTGTTTTTCATCATTGATATTTGACCACTAGTTTTTCCTAATCTAGTCTTCTATCTGTTATGTTTATGACTTGAATCGATCTATTTTCTGGAATTTACCCATGCTGGACGCCCAATCTACTGAAAAACCCCTTATCCACGTCAAATCAAAGCTTGCTTTGCATCACAGTGGGGATGTGGAGTTAAATGCGTCTGGCGCTTGGACAGTGTCTCAAATTGAAGCTTTATTTGCTTTGCCATTCAATGAGTTAATGCTGCTCGCCCAAGAAACTCATCAGGAGTATTTCCCTGAAGGCGATGTGGAATTGGCAACATTACTATCAATTAAGACTGGCGGTTGCCCAGAAGATTGCGGCTATTGTCCTCAGGCTGCCCGTTATGACACTGACGTTAAAGCCAATAAGCTGATGGACTTGGATGAAGTTTTAGAGGCGGCTAAAGCAGCAAAAGCAGCTGGTTCCAATCGCTTTTGTATGGGGGCGGCGTGGCGCGAACCTAAGGATCGCGATATTGAAAAAGTCACAGCGATGATTAAGGGCGTGAAAGCCTTAGGGCTCGAGACCTGTGCCACTCTGGGGATGCTAGAGGCTGATCAGGCATTGGCTTTACAGGAAGCGGGCCTGGACTTTTATAACCACAATTTAGATACCAGTGAAGATTTTTATCGCTCCGTGATTTCGACCAGGGGCTATCAAGACCGTTTGGATACGATCGCCAATGTCCGTGCAGCTGGTATGTCAGTTTGTTGCGGTGGAATTGTTGGTATGGGCGAATCGCGTCAACAACGCGCTGCCTTTTTGACTCGGTTGGCTAATTTAAGCCCTTATCCTGAGTCTGTTCCGATCAATCATTTGGTTCCCGTTGCTGGTACCCCCTTGGCTGATCAGAAGCCTCTTGACCCACTGGAGTTTGTGAGAACCATTGCCGTAGCTCGCATTACTATGCCGCGTGCGCGGGTGCGTTTGTCAGCTGGGCGTCAAGAGCTTGGTAGGGCGGTGCAGGCGATGTGTTTCTTAGCTGGTGCGAACTCTATTTTCTATGGTGAGCAACTACTTACTACCGGTAATCCCGAGGCGGAGCAAGACCGAGAGCTTTTGGCGGAGCTGGGATTAAAGACAAAACAAAGTTGCAAAGCAGAAGTTTTGGTCTAGTTTTTGTATCCCATGTCACCGCTAGATCGTCTGATTATTGAGTTTGATACAGCCTTGCGGTCTGTGGTTGGTGGTGCTCACGCTCATCGACCAACCCCAGAAGCTGAGGTCAAAACGGAGTCTGTTTTGGAACCCGCCGAGCGAGAGCATGCTGCAGGATTGATGCGCGTAAATCATGTCGGTGAGGTTTGTGCCCAGGCGCTTTACCAATCCCAAAAACTATTCGCCCGAAATCCTGAAATTCAGGAGATGTTGCACCACTCTGGGCAAGAGGAAATGGACCATTTGGCGTGGTGCGAAACTCGGCTTCAGGAGCTGGGCTCCCATACGAGTTACCTCAATCCATTTTGGTACGCTGGATCCTTTGTGATTGGCATGGCTGCTGGCTTAGCGGGTGATAAGTGGAGTCTTGGTTTTGTTTCAGAAACTGAAAAGCAAGTTGAAAATCATCTACAAAGTCATTTGCATAAATTGCCTGAAAATGATCATCGCTCAAGGGCAATCGTTGAGCAAATGCGGATTGATGAAATTGAGCATGGTCAGGCAGCTCGGAATGCTGGAGGAATTGCGTTGCCAGGACCTCTAAAAAAGGTGATGCAAGCCATGTCTAGGGTAATGACGACAAGCGCATACAAAATTTAATATTTCATCATTAATTAAACCGATTAAAATAAATATACTGTTTTTTAATACAGTGTATTTATCTACTAATAGAGTAAATAGCTAAGACCTATTCTTAAGTATATTTTCCAAGCCGTTGTTTCAAGTAGTAATTTTGATCTCACCATTTTGTGAACACATGACGCTAAGTGTTTGTAATCACTAGAGAATTTCCTAAAAAAAGCCCTCAAAACACTTGACCCTCTTATATTGATCCTCTAAAGTGGGAGGAAGTGTGAAAAAGTGGGGTAATTGGTGTTTCAAGGTGCGTCAGCTCTCAATTT
>CANGEC010000202.1 GCA_947452625.1 Burkholderiaceae bacterium | reverse complement strand
GGTGGAAAGACGAATACTCCCTAGGTCGTGATGTGCAAATCAACGGACAAGTCAGCCCCGGCAATCAAATTGGCGGACTTGCTAATATTTTTGAAAAATCACTAGGCTCCTCAATGAAGGGTGGCACCGGCCCCCTGATGGAAGTCTATAAATATGCAGAGCCTGTTACCGCTAAGGGCTTTGTCTTTATGGACACCCCAGGGTTTGATCCAGTGTCGGCCACCGGACAAATTGCTGGCGGCGCCAATTTAGTCGCCTTTACTACTGGTAGAGGTTCCATGTTTGGCTCCAAGCCAGCGCCCTGCATCAAACTGGCGACCAATACGCCGATGTATCAGCGCCTTACAGAAGATATGGATATCAATTGCGGAGAGATTCTTGATGGCACGGTTTCGGTACAAGAAATGGGACAACGCATTTTTGAGCTCTTTTTACGAACCGCATCGGGCGAACCCTCCAAGAGCGAACTCTTAGGTCTAGGCGACTATGAATTCGTGCCTTGGCAAATTGGGGTCATGAGCTAAGCCTGACCCAAAATAGACTAGGCAATACGGCGGGCTGAGGCCCGCTTTTCTTTGGGCTCCAGAAGCATGAAATTTCATCCCAAGGGACTGTAGAATAAAGTCTATTCGCTTAATCAAGAGTCATAAGGTCTTATGAAATTCAGGGATTACTACGAAACACTTGGGGTTGCCCGAAACGCCACGGAAGCTGAGATTAAAACCGCCTATCGCAAGTTAGCGCGCAAATATCACCCTGACGTCAACAAAGAAAAAGATGCTGAAGAGCGCTTCAAGGAAGTTGGTGAAGCTTATGCCGTTCTGAAAGACACTGAAAAACGCGCTGCCTACGATCAAATGGGTAGCAACTGGAAGAATGGTCAAGACTTCACGCCACCCCCTAATTGGAATGAAGGTTTTGAATTTACCGACGGCAATTTTGGTGGTAACTATGATGGCGACCAAAGTGAATTTTTTGAATCCCTCTTTGGCAGAGGTAGACATCGTCAAGGCGGTCGAGGCGGTCATCAACGCCAAGGTCAAGGCATGCATTTCAAAGGACAAGATCATCATGCCAAGATTTTGATTGATCTAGCAGATGCCTATAACGGCGCCCAACGAACCATTGCGCTACACATGCCAACGCTCGATGAAGGCGGTCATGTGATAACCCAAGAACGCAAGCTCGATGTCAGTATCCCCAAGGGTATTAAAGCCGGACAAAATTTGCGACTCAGCGGCCAAGGCGGTCCCGGCATGGGCGAAGGCGGCGCTGGTGATCTCTATTTAGAAATCGACTTTCATCCAAACCCGATCTATCGAATCGATGGCAAAGATGTATATCTTGATTTACCCCTGGCACCATGGGAAGCGGCCTTAGGAGCAACTGTTAAGGTACCTACCCCAGCAGGCACTACTTTGGAATTAAATATTCCCGCCAACACCCAAGCTGGACGCAAGATGCGCCTGAAGGGCAAAGGCATTCCCAGCAAGGAACCAGGCGATCTTTATGTTGTCACCATGATTACGACGCCACCGGCAGATACGGAAGCACAAAAAGAGGCTTATCAGCAATTTGCCAAGGCTTTTGAATTCAACCCTAGAACGCACCTGAAGGGATGATGCTATGACCCAAACAAATATCACCTGGATTGAGGGCACCGTTGTTGAAGATGAAATCCACATGAGTATTGTGGAACTGTCACAAGCGGCAAGCACTAGCGAAGAGCTCATCATGGCCTGGGTATCTGAAGGCGTATTAAGTCCATCAGGCTCATCACCACAAGATTGGCGCTTTAGTGGAGATTCGTTGCGTCGGACTAAAACTGCGGCGCGTCTCACCAGAGATTTGGAGATCAATACCCCTGGACTGGCTTTGGCATTACAACTACTCGATCAGATTTCCGAACTACGAGCACAGCTCATTCGTAGTGGTCATCGTGAGCACATCTAAGACTTACTTAAGCCTCGGATCTTGCCAATAAAAATTCCCAGCGCTGGAGTTTTGTTTCTAGCTCGGCAGTGATTTTAGTTAAGCGTGCTTGCAGGCTGGCAGCTAGCTCTGGCTCATTCTTATATAAATCCGGATTGCTCATTTCAATTCCGATGTCGGCCTGCTCGGTTTCCAGAGTCTCGATTTGTAAAGGCAAGTTCTCGAGCTCTTGACGCTCTTTACCATTGAGCTTCTGTGTATTGCTTTTGACTGGTGCAGATTTTGCTTCAGATTTGGGCTCTACTTTTTCAACAGGCTTTGCAAGCGGCTCAGCTTTATTGGCGCCACTGGCTGCGCGAATTTTGTCTGAACGCGCTTTCTGAATTTTCCAATCCTCATAGCCACCCTCATACTCTCGCCAAAACCCATCACCCTCATGGGCAATGATGCTAGTGACAACGTTATCTAAGAAATAACGATCATGGCTCACCAAAAATACTGTACCTTTATATTCTTGCAATAACTGCTCCAATAAATCCAAGGTATCAATATCCAAGTCATTGGTTGGCTCATCCAATACCAAGACGTTAGCAGGCCGCGCAAATAAGCGGGCCAGCAATAGTCGATTACGTTCACCACCAGATAATGTGCTCACTGGTGAATTGGTTCTTTCAGGGGCGAATAAGAAATCACTCAAGTAACTTTTGACATGTTTGCGATTACCATTAATCTCAATCCATTCGCTACCAGGGCTAATGTAATCTTCTAGAGAGGCATTGAGATCCAAGCCCTCGCGCATCTGGTCAAAATAGGCAACCTCAATCCGGGTACCCATCGTTGCCGTGCCCGAGTCCGGAGCAATGCTACCCAGAATGAGCTTGAGCAAGGTAGTCTTGCCTGCGCCATTAGGGCCTAAAAGACCAACCTTGTCGCCACGCAAAATGGTGGCTGTGAAGTCTTTCACAATTGGGCGGTCATATGTTTTAGAAACATTTTGCAAGTCTGCGACTATCTTGCCACTTCGATCGCCCGCTGACACTGCCAGCTTGACCTGACCAATCGCATCCCGACGCTCAGCACGACTGCTACGTAAATTCTCCAGACGGGCAATGCGTGCCACACTGCGAGTCCGGCGCGCCTCCACACCCTTCCGAATCCATACCTCTTCTTGGGCCAATAACTTATCAGCACGAGCATTGGCCAAAGATTCCGCATTTAACTCTTGATCTTTTAATACTTCATATGCCGAGAAGTTGCCAGGATAGGAACGCAAGATTCCACGATCCAGCTCGACAATTTGCGTACAAACATTGTCCAAAAAAGCACGATCATGGGTAATCAAGATAACTGAGCCTTGATACTCCTTTAATAGCTCTTCTAGCCAAGCGATCGAATCTAAATCCAAATGGTTGGTAGGCTCATCAAGCAAAAGCACATCCGGGACTTCTACCAGAGCTCTAGCCAAGGCAACTCTTTTTTTAGTACCACCGGATAAGGTGCTGATCTTTGCATCGGCCTCTAGATGCAGTCGATCTAGAGTTTCATGTACACGCTGCTCCCAGTTCCAGCCACTCAAAGCCTCTAATTGGGATTGGACCTCATCCAAGCGATGGTGGGCGGCATCATCCCACTCACCCACGCTGAGCGCCTCGTACTCCTCGCGCAAAGCCTTAGCTTGAGCCACCCCCTTTGATACAGCTTCAAAGATTGTCTCGTTGGCCTCAAAGATGGGCTCTTGAGGAACATAAGCAATCCGCATGCCTTGCTGATATTGCAGCAATCCATCATCCATCTTTTCGATACCAGCCAAAATCTTCAATAGAGAAGATTTGCCAGTGCCATTGCG
>CANGEC010000201.1 GCA_947452625.1 Burkholderiaceae bacterium | reverse complement strand
CCACGGCAGCTTATGGACATGATTTGTCTGCCATGCTCAAGGCTGTTCAGGCTTCAGGTGATAAAGCAAAACTGGTATTTGTTGCAAACCCCAATAATCCAACGGGCAGCTATTTGCAGCCCCAAGAAATTGAGACATTTTTATTGGCAGTGCCAGCAAATGTAGTGGTGGTGCTGGATGAGGCTTATAACGAATATCTTGCTCCAGAGCAGCGCTATGATGCGATTGCTTGGGTCAAACGTTTTCCAAATATGATCTTGTCTAGGAGCTTTTCTAAAGCCTATGGCTTAGCGGGTTTGCGCATTGGTTATGGGGTTGCTCAACCTGCATTGACCGATTTATTAAATCGTATTCGTCAGCCATTTAATGTCAATAGCCTGGCCCAAGCAGCTGCGATAGCGGCTTTTCAGGATGATGCATTCTTGAAACGGGGTTACGAAGTGAATCGTGCTGGTTATCTTCAGTTAACGCAGGCATTTGATGAGATGGGTCTGACCTACCTACCTTCTGCTGGTAACTTTGTATTGGTAAAAGTTGGCGATGATGATCAAGCGGGCGTTCGCGTTAACTTGGCTTTGCTCAAGCGCGGCATCATTGTGCGACCCGTTGGTAATTATGGTTTGCCGCAATGGTTGCGGATTTCGATTGGTTTGCCAGAAGAAAATGCAGCCTTTATTCAGGCCTTTCAGCAAATTTTGGGCAAATCATGACTCCCCCTAAAACGCAATTTGGCACAGTCACCATTGTTGGTGTTGGTTTAATTGGTGCGTCTTTAGGCTTAGCTTTAAAACAGGCTGGTGTGGTCACACAAGTATTGGGCGTTGGTCGTAGTAAAGCGAATTTGGATCAAGCGCTCAAGATGGGCGCGATTGATGGGGTGATTGATTTGGTTGAGGCTGCTAAACAATCCGATCTGATTGTCTTATGCGTTCCAGTAGCGCAAATGCGTGCTGCGTTTGAGAGTATCGAGCCGCATCTAGAGTCTCGCACCATGATTACCGATGCGGGCAGCACTAAAGGCGATGTCATTTTGGCTGCTAAGGAAGTGCTGGGTAAAAAAGCCTGCCAGTTTGTGCCGGCACACCCCATTGCTGGAGGTGCCCAACACGGCGCTAGCGCTGCTAGAGCGGATTTGTTTCAAGGTAAGCAAACGATTATTTGTCCCCTGCAGGAGAACTCGCCCGAAGATACTGCGCTCATTGAGCGTTTTTGGAATTCGGTCGGCTCTCATGTGAAAAAAATCAGTAACGTGCAGCACGATGCAATCTATGCGGCGGTTTCACATCTGCCGCATATCTTGTCTTATGCCTTAATGGCAAGCGTGGTCAATTCTGAAGATGCCGAGCAAAAATTAAATCATGTGGGCGCAGGCTTTAAGGATTTCACGCGCATTGCAGCTTCTAGCCCAGAAATGTGGCGCGATATTTGCTTGGGTAATCGCACTGCTATCTTAAAAGAGTTGGATCAGTATTTATTAATCGTCAATCACATGCGCAAGTTGATAGCTGAGACCGATGGCGCTGGTTTAGAAAAATTATTCAATAAGGCGAGTAAAGCACGACAAGATTTGGATGTGCTTTGATGAGTGGGTTGCCAAATATTAGTATTGGGCCATTTGGGCATGCACAGGGTTCAATTGTCTTGCCAGGTTCAAAAAGTATTTCGAATCGCGCGCTTCTCTTGGCGGCACTTTCTTCTGGCACAACTACGCTGAAGAATTTATTGGATGCGGATGACACGCAGGTGATGCGAAATGCCTTGCGTCAACTAGGTCTCTCGGTAACTGATAAGTCTGACAATGTTTGTGAAATAGTCGGGTGCGGTGGCCGGTTCCCAGTGCGGGAGGCAGATCTTTTTATGGGGAATGCTGGTACGGCGATACGTCCTTTAACGGCGGCACTGGCAATGCAGGGCGGGAGTTATCGTTTATCCGGTGTTGCGCGCATGCATGAGCGCCCCATACGAGACTTAGTAGATGGTTTGCGTCAAGTGGGGGCTGTGATTGATTATGAGGCTCAAGATGGATACCCCCCAATCAAAATTGCCGCTGCCGATATTCACATTAAAGACATCGTTAAAGTGCGCGGTGATGTATCCAGTCAATTCTTAACGGCACTGCTAATGGCTTTGCCTTTGGTAGCAGAGGAACCTGTTCGTATAGAGGTGATTGGCGAGTTAATTTCTCGCCCTTATATTGAGATCACCCTGAAGTTAATGGCACGCTTCGGTGTTCAGGTGGCATGCCCCGATGCGCAATCTTTTGTGATTCCAGCAAAAACTGCTGCAGTCGTGTATCAAAGCCCTGGCCAATTATTGGTTGAGGGTGATGCATCATCCGCTTCTTATTTTTTGGCCTTGGGGGCTATTGGCGGCGGCCCCGTTCGCGTGTTGGGGGTTGGGCGCGACAGCATTCAAGGCGATGTTGCATTTGCTGATGCCCTAGCCATGATGGGCGCCAAGATTCATTTCGGGGATGATTGGATTGAGGTTACCGGCGTAAAAAATACTAGCGGTAGACTTAACGGCATCACGCTTGACTGTACTGAAATTCCAGACGCTGCAATGACTTTGGCGATTGCAGCTTTATTTGCTGATGGCCAAACCCGCTTAAATGGCATCGCTAGTTGGCGTGTCAAAGAAACAGATCGCATTGCCGCGATGGCAACTGAGCTCAAGAAGTTAGGAGCCAAAGTAGAGGAGGGCGCTGACTATCTGGTGGTGAGCTCACCTTTACAAGTAAGTGCTTGGCAGTCTCCCGCTGATGGTATTGATACTTACGATGATCATCGTATGGCGATGTGTTTTTCCTTAGCCGCTTTTGGTCCCAATGCATTGAAGATCAATGATCCCAATTGCGTAGCTAAAACCTTTCCAACCTACTTTGCTGAATTTGCAAAGATTGCCAGCTAATTTTTGTGATGACATTGCCGCCGGTGATTGCGATCGATGGACCCACTGCCTCGGGCAAGGGCACCGTGGCATCACTTGTTGCCGAAAAACTGGGTTTTCATTATCTGGATAGTGGTGCCTTGTATCGCCTAGTGGCACTTGCTAGCGAAAAAGAAGGAATTGATGTCAAAAATGGCCCGAAATTGGGTGTTTTGGCACAAAAATTGGTGATTTCTTTTGAAAAGGGCCAAATCTTCCTCAATGGCGAGAATGTCACTGAGGCAATTCGTACGGAGGCAATTGGCCTGCGAGCCTCGGCGTTAGCAACGCATACTGAGGTAAGAAGTGCTTTAGTGGGTCTCCAGCATGGATTTCGTCAACATCCGGGTTTGGTAGCGGACGGACGGGATATGGCAAGCGTGATATTCCCAGACGCGATTTTGAAGGTTTTCTTAACGGCTTCTGCTCAAGCAAGGGCTGAACGTAGGTATAAGCAATTGATAGCTAAGGGAATTTCTGCTAAACTAGACGACTTACTGCGAGATTTGCAGGAGCGAGATGCCCGCGATAGTAGTCGAGGTGCAGCCCCCCTGATTGTTGCAGAAGGTGCAAAAGTGCTTGAAACATCAGATTTATCGATAGATCAAGCAGTTAAAGCAGTTTTGGATTGGTATCAATCTAAGGGTGCTTAGGTTTTAGTTGTTGGTATTTGCAGTAAGTAGTTGTTTTGGCGTCTTGAGAAACTCCACAACGCGATTGATCAATTTAGCGTGTTTCTTGAGGCTTTTTTAACCTAACCCGTCAGGCCTTCTGGCGGCACAAAGTGAATATATAAATGTCTGAATCATTTGCAGAACTATTTGAAGAATCATTAACCCGATCGAATATGAAGACCGGCCAAGTTATTTCGGCTGAAGTACTTCGCATCGACCAT
>CANGEC010000200.1 GCA_947452625.1 Burkholderiaceae bacterium | reverse complement strand
GGGCCTTCCTCTAGCACTGGTGCACTAGCGATATTACCCACTACTTGGACTGCATGCGGGTTACCCATAGACAGCACGCCCACCCAATCATCATGGCTAGCTGGGTGATCTAAAGGCAAGGCATAGAGAATTTCGTGAAACTCTTGCTTGCTTGCCAGTCCCTCTGCTTGAAAGGGAATGAGGCTGTGCTCGAAAATTGGCGCACCCATATCAACCTCGATTTGGCCATCTGGATGAGACTTGAGTGTGAGTACGGTATGTGCTACTTCAACACGCAGTGGATTCTTGGTGGAGAGGCCCTGGTCTAAGACAAAGCGGACAAAGCAACGTGAGCCATTGCCACATTGTTCGACTTCACCGCCGTCGGCATTAAAGATTCGATAACGAAAATCTGCATCTGGGCGTGTCGCTTTCTCTACCAGAAGAATTTGGTCTGCGCCAATTCCAAATTGGCGATGGGCTAATTGTTGCCATTGCGCTTGTGTAATGTCACTCAGATCTTGATCAATGCCATTGAGCACAATGAAATCATTCCCTGCACCATGCATTTTGGTGAAGCGTAATTTACGAGAGGGTTTGCCCAGATGGTTGCTCAAAAGAATTTCCGATTAGAGAGTGATTAGTGATAAAGGCTAGGCTCCCCAGGGGGCCTATGTTTAAAGCGTTTATGTACCCAATAGTACTCTGCCGGTCTTTCGCGAACAAGTTCTTCAATGTGTTGATTGAGTCGCGCAGTATCTTTTTCAGGATCTTCACTCGGAAAATTTGGCAGGGGGGCACCAATGCGACAGATGTAACCACTCTTGTCTGGGTTGAGGATGGTTGTCATTAAACACACTTCAGCACCACTGAGTTTTGCTAAGCGCGAGACAGAGGTGATGGTGTTCGTGGGAATGCCAAAGAAAGGCACAAAAACAGAATCTCGGGGTCCGAGGTCAATGTCAGGCGCAATAAAGATGAAGTTGCCGGTTTGGATTTCGCGAATGAGATCGCGTAGTCGACTTTGTCTCTCAATCGACTTGCCGCCAAAGCGATTACGCCATTCAATCATTTTTTGATTGAAGAAAGGATTTTTCATGTTTTGATAAAGCCCAGCGCCTCTAGGCCAATCATGCTCGGTAGCTAATACCGATAGGGCCATGAAGCCGCCTTCTAGACCAACAAAGTGGGGATTTACTAAGATACGTGGCTTGCGATCGCCCAGCGTAATGGCAGACTCAATGCTGACAATGTCGGTAATCTGTTTACCACTGCCAAGCCAAATACGGCTTCTTTCAATCACGCTACGACCAAATAATTTCCAGTGTTCAATGGCTAGTGTATTGATTTCAGAATTATTCAGATTTGGAAAGCAAAGACGTAAATTGGTTTTAACTACTTTGGCACGTTCATTCGGTATGTGCGCTGCAAGCCAACCTAGGCCATAGCCAAAATAAATAGTGATTGTGTAGGGGAGAAAAGCAAAAAGCCGCAGAAGATTCAGCGCTAGAAAGTTGAAGAGGTTTTGTAACCAGGTCATCTTGGATAATTTTATGAATTGCTTGGAGGTAATTCTGCACCCGCAGGATGCTTGTAGCGGTTATAGGCCCAAATAAATTGCTCGGGGGCTTTGAGGATGGCTATTTCTAAGGCTTGATTTATTTCAGTGGCCGCAAGCAAGGAGTCTTCAGGCAGGGGCGCTAGTCGAGTAGCCTGCATCAACCATCCTTTACCTAGCGGCTTGCGGATAGCGGTAAACATGACTACGGGCGTTTGGTTGCGATTCGCTAAACGCGCCGGTAGCGGCGTAGTGTAGGCGGGTCGCCCAAAGAAGGGCGCCCAAACACCCTCGCCTCCACTGGGAACTTGGTCCGGCAGAATGCCGATGGCTTCACCCCGGGTAAGGGCTCTAGTCATTTGTCGCACACCATTTAAATTCGTAGGAACAAATTGCATGTTGGGATAAGCCCGTCCTGCCTCAACCACTTCATTGAGCCATGCCTGGCGCGAAGGGCGATACAGAATTGTGGCTGGAAAATGTTGTGCCAAGACGCGCGGAATAATTTCGAAGCCGCCAAGATGGGGTGTCAGCATGACTAAGCCGTGCCCCTCTTGAATGGCTTCTTCAACCAGAGTCCAGTTCTGCACCTCAACGCGTTGGAGTGCTTTTTGGGGATTGCGCCAAATCCAGAGACTATCCGAAAACAACATGCCAGACCCCGCTATCGCTCTCCAAAGATGAAACGGTAGTTGGTAGTGGTGCGTAACGGAGGTGTATTGGGGGCGAAAAAGAGACCGGTATTGCTTGGAGCCAAGATAGGCAAGGACCCCTAAAAAGGATCCAAGTAGCTGAACCGCAGCAAGTGGCAGTGCCGCAATGGCATTCAAACTGGCTTGGAGTAATAGTTTTCGCACCTAGTAATGATATTCAATCATGGCGGCAGGGACAAATTTAGGCTCAGCTTGATCCATCAGGGCTTTTTCAGATAAAATTAGGGCATCGCTGAGTTAAGGCAACTTGCAGGGCGATTCAAAAATTCTGCTAAAGCGTCGCCGTTGTAGTTCCTGGCACGTCGAGTTGTCTCTTAGATCGTGTTAATTTTTAAAGGAATATGCAATGGCAAATGATTACTTCTTTACCTCAGAATCTGTTTCTGAAGGTCATCCCGATAAAGTAGCAGACCAAATCTCCGATTCGATTCTTGATGCTATTTTGGCGCAAGATCCGACCGCGCGCGTTGCTGCAGAAACACTCTGCAATACCGGTTTAGTGGTTCTGGCTGGCGAGATCACGACTAACGCGAATGTTGACTACATTCAAGTGGCTCGCAATACTTTGCGCGAGATTGGCTACGACAACACTGCCTACGGGATTGATTACAAGGGCTGTGCGGTTCTAGTTGCTTATGACAAGCAGAGCCCGGATATTGCCCAAGGTGTTGATAAGGCGCACGACGATGGTTTGGATCAGGGCGCTGGCGATCAAGGTTTGATGTTTGGTTACGCTTGTGATGAGACTGCAGAGCTGATGCCTTTGCCGATTCATTTGTCACATCGTTTGGTAGAGCGCCAATCTCAATTGCGCCGTGATGGTCGTTTAACTTGGTTGCGCCCAGACGCGAAGTCGCAAGTGACTTTGCGTTATGTGGATGGCAAGCCGGACTCCATCGATACAGTGGTGCTCTCTACTCAACATGATGAAGATATCTCTCTCGAAAAATTGCGTGAAGCAGTTATTGAAGAAATCATCAAACCAGTTTTGCCTAAACATTTGATTAAGGGTGCAATTAATTTCTTGGTAAACCCAACTGGTCGCTTTGTTATCGGTGGTCCACAGGGTGACTGTGGTCTGACTGGTCGCAAGATTATTGTGGACACTTATGGCGGTGCCGCTCCCCATGGTGGTGGTGCTTTCTCAGGTAAAGACCCTTCTAAGGTTGACCGTTCTGCTGCCTATGCTGGTCGTTATGTAGCTAAGAATGTGGTCGCCGCTGGTTTAGCCAGTAAATGTTTGATTCAGATCTCTTATGCGATTGGAGTTGCTAAACCAACTTCAGTCATGGTGAGTACTTTTGGTACCGGCAAGATTTCTGATGAGAAGATTGCGCAATTGGTGTCTGAGCACTTTGATTTACGTCCCAAAGGAATTGTGAAAATGCTCAATCTCCTGCGCCCTATTTATCGTAAGACTGCTGCTTATGGCCATTTTGGTCGTGAAGAGCCAGAATTTACTTGGGAGCAGTGCGATAAGGCACCAGCATTACGTGCTGCAGCAGGCCTATAAAGCCAAAATGAGTAGTTTGTTGTTGTACTGAAGCGAAATATGGCGAAATTGATTACAATTTCGCCATACCTTCAAGG
>CANGEC010000199.1 GCA_947452625.1 Burkholderiaceae bacterium | reverse complement strand
TATAAGCCAAAGGTTTACGTGTCTGAATGCGAACTTGTGCAACTTCCAGCGCTTGTTGGTGTTGCTTGGGGCTCATCGCTTGATCAAGTTGATCAAGCGCCTCAGCTGGGCTGAGCTCTAACTGCTTGCTTGCAATCCAGAGGGCTTCGCTTTGTACATCAATGGCGCCATGGCCATAATGCAGATTTGCCGCTGTCAGTGTTTGCGCAATTTCTGCAATGCACTGCTCTAAGGTTGGGGCTTGTGAAGGCTCAGGATCCATGAAGAGTATTTTGGAGTTAAGAAAGTCTAGGGCTGATCAAGCAACTAATTGTTCGAGTGTTTTGCGGTAGATGTTTTTGAGAGGCTCTACATCATCGACGATCACGCACTCATTGATTTTGTGACTGGTTGCATTAAGCGGCCCAAACTCAACGACCTCATTGCAGATTTTTGCAATAAAGCGTCCGTCACTCGTGCCGCCAGTGGTTGAGAGTTCGGTGTCAATGTGCGTTTCAGATTGAATGGCTTTACGCAGGGCGCTCGCAAGATTGCCATTGCCAGTAATAAAGGGACTACCGCCAAGAACCCAGTCGATTTCAAAATCCAGCTGGTGGGAGTGCAAAACAGCTTCTAGACGGTTACGTAATTCTTCAGGCTTGCTCTCGGTAGAGAAGCGGAAGTTGAAATCAATCACCAACTCATTGGGAATAACGTTATTCGCTCCGGTACCAGCATGTACGTTGGAGACCTGAAAGCTGGTTGGCTGAAAGTATTCATTTCCCCGATCCCATTCGGTCGCAACCAGTTCGGCAATCGCAGGAGCGCTAAGGTGAATTGGATTTTTACCAAGATGGGGGTAGGCAATGTGAGCCTGAATACCCTTCACTCGTAATTTGCCGGAGAGGGAGCCGCGCCGCCCGTTTTTAATCATGTCGCCTAAATGATTTACAGAGGTAGGCTCGCCAATCACGCAGTAATCAAGGCGTTGTCCTTGTTTTTGGAGGCGCTCGCACATGATGACAGTACCGTCATTTGCGGGACCCTCTTCATCACTGGTGATTAAAAAAGCAATGGAGCCTGAGTGGTTTGGATGAGTGAGAACAAATTCTTCAGTAGCCACCACAAATCCAGCAAGCGAGGTTTTCATATCGGCAGCGCCGCGACCAAAGAGCAAGCCGTCACGAATACTTGGGGAAAACGGATCGCTTTCCCATTTATCGAGTGGACCAGTGGGGACTACATCGGTATGCCCAGCAAACATCAGCACCTTCCCTTGGGCGCCCGCGCTACCTTGCTTGATTGCCCAAAGATTGGTGACCTGGAAGTTTTCAGGTCCACTAACAACACTCTCCGTATGAAAGCCAATAGCTTGCAATCGTTTGGCAATCAAATCCTGACAACCACCATCGGCGGGAGTGACTGATTTGCAGGCAATGAGAGCTTCTGTTAGCTCTAGCGTGGCGCTCATATGAGGTTTGGTTTGTCTTTAATCGCGCAATAATTCATTAATGGCAGTTTTTGCACGGGTTTGAGCATCTACCTTTTTGACAATCACTGCGGCATATAGACTGTATTTACCATCTGCCGACGGAATGGAGCCTGGCACCACTACCGAGCCAGCGGGAACGCGGCCGTAATGGACTTCGCCAGTTTCACGATCATAAATTTTGGTGCTTTGACCGATATAGACGCCCATGGAGAGGACGCTGTTTTCTTCAATGATGATGCCTTCAACCACTTCAGAGCGGGCACCAATAAAGCAGTTATCTTCAATAATGACTGGTCCAGCCTGAATGGGCTCTAAAACCCCGCCAATACCAACGCCACCAGAAAGGTGAACGTTTTTGCCGATTTGAGCACACGAGCCAACTGTCGCCCAGGTGTCCACCATGGTGCCTTCGCCAACATAGGCGCCGATATTGACATAAGAAGGCATTAAAACGGCATTTTTGCCGATGAATGAGCCACGGCGTGCCATTGCGGGCGGTACTACGCGAAACCCGCCCTTGGCAAAGTCTTCCGCAGTGTAGTTTTCAAATTTGCTAGGGACTTTGTCGTAGAACTGGGTATAACCACCGGCACCCATGGGTTTGTTGTCCTCAAGGCGGAAAGATAGGAGGACGGCCTTTTTAACCCACTGATTGACTTCCCATTGGCCAACACCACGGCGCTCAGCAACCCGGATTTCTCCAGAGTTTAGGCCCTCTAGGACGGCGCTCACGGCGTTGCGGATCTCTGTAGGGGCAGCTTCAGGAGAGAGGGTGGTGCGATTTTCCCAGGCTTGTTCAATGATGCTTTGTGGTGATTGGCTCATGCTTTTTAGTTAACTATCAGATTGTTAAGGGGTTTTGACCCTGAAGGTAGATTTATCATTATATCGATGGGGTAAAAACCCGTGTGAGGAACCCTAAGCTTGCTATCATCTTCTCACTTTAGTGTTAATTTTTACCCCTTATTTGAACCCCTTTTTTCCCTGCAAAGTACGCCGTGCAACTGAAATCCATCAAACTTTCCGGCTTTAAGTCTTTCGTCGATCCAACCCACTTTGAGCTCCCGGGTCAATTAATCGGTGTTGTAGGCCCCAATGGTTGCGGAAAGTCGAACATTATTGACGCCGTGCGCTGGGTTTTAGGTGAATCCCGTGCCAGTGAATTGCGTGGTGAATCCATGCAGGATGTCATTTTTAATGGCTCCGGTTTACGCAAGCCTTCGGGTCGGGCCAGTGTTGAATTGATTTTTGATAATGCCGATGGACGTGCTCAAGGGCAATGGAGTGCATTTACCGAGTTAGCGGTCAAACGCGTGCTCACTCGTGATGGCAATTCAAGTTACTACGTCAATAATCAGGTGGTGCGTCGTAAAGACATTCAAGATATTTTCTTGGGCACCGGAATGGGTCCAAGAGGCTATGCCATTATTGGGCAGGGTACGATTAACCGAATTCTGGAAGCAAAACCAGAAGAGTTGCGCGTATTCCTCGAAGAAGCTGCAGGCGTCTCTAAATATAAAGAACGCCGCAAAGAAACTGCATCGCGTCTTGAAGACACCAAAGAAAATCTTGTGCGAGTTGAGGATATTTTGCGTGAGCTTGATCAACAGCTCACCCGCCTGGAGAAACAAGCTACTGTTGCCGAAAGACATGCAGAGCTTTCAGCAGAGATGAAGTCGCAACAGCAATTGCTCTGGTTTGTTCGTCAAACCGAGGCCGGTAAAGAGCAAGAGCGTCATGCCAATGGCATCCGGGATACACAAGTAGGATTGGAAGAGCAGACGGCAAAATTGCGTCATGCGGAGACTGAGCTAGAAACGATGCGTACTCAACAGTACGCCTTGCAAGATAAAGTTTCTGAGGCTCAGGGTGAGTTGTATCAAACAAACTCCGATGTGAGTCAAGTTGAGTCACAAATTCGGTATGTACAAGAAGCGCGAGCTCGCTTGCAGCAGCAAACCCAAGATTTACAGGCGCAATTGCAACGCTGGACTGTTCAAGAAACAGATGCAGCACAAGCACAACGTACGGCCGAGCACGAATTAAGTCTAGCTTCTGAAAAAGAGCAGACACTCATTGCAAATTTGAGTGGTTTGCAAGAGCAAATGCCGGGTCACGAAGAGACTTATCAAATGAGCGCTCGAGCGCTGAATGATGCGCGCGATAGTTTGGCGACCATTGAACAACGCTTGGCTAGTATGGGTGAGCGTACTCGGTCAATGCTTGCGCAGCTTGATGAAATTAAAGGTCGTCAGACACGCTTGGAAGGTGAGTTGACTGGCATGCGTAAGCCCGATGCTGAAGCGCTGCAAATGGCTTTGGATCGTCATGCAATGGCGCAGCGCAAAGTTGAAGAGTCTCGGCAAAAGGCAGTGGAAGCTCAGCAAC
>CANGEC010000198.1 GCA_947452625.1 Burkholderiaceae bacterium | reverse complement strand
GCGATGGTGTTCGGTCAGATGAATGAGCCTCCTGGAAACCGTTTGCGCGTTGCGTTGACAGGTTTGACAATGGCTGAAGCGTTCCGTGACGAAGGCCGTGACATTTTGTTCTTCGTTGATAATATCTACCGCTACACATTGGCAGGTACTGAAGTTTCTGCGTTGCTCGGACGTATGCCTTCCGCTGTGGGTTACCAGCCTACATTGGCTGAAGAGATGGGTAAGCTGCAAGAGCGTATTACTTCTACTAAGACCGGTTCTGTTACCTCTATTCAGGCCGTTTACGTTCCTGCGGATGACTTGACCGATCCATCACCAGCAACAACCTTCTTGCATTTGGATTCCACAGTTGTGTTGTCACGTGATATTGCTGCTTTGGGTATTTACCCCGCGGTCGATCCACTGGACTCAACCAGCCGTCAGCTCGACCCACAAGTGGTTGGTCAAGAGCACTATGACGTAGCGCGTGATGTACAGATGACATTGCAACGCTACAAAGAATTGCGCGACATTATTGCTATTTTGGGTATGGATGAATTGTCTCCAGAAGACAAATTGGCTGTATCACGCGCACGTAAGATTCAGCGTTTCTTGTCTCAGCCATTCCACGTTGCCGAAGTGTTTACTGGATCACCAGGTAAATACGTCACATTGAAAGAAACCATTCGTGGCTTCAAGATGATTTGTAGCGGTGAGTTAGATCACCTGCCTGAGCAAGCGTTCTACATGGTGGGTTCAATTGATGAAGCCATCGAGAAAGCCAAGAAGCTTTAATCGAATTCATCTAGGGAAATTATGTCAACCATTTACGTCGACGTAGTCAGTGCCGAAAAATCTATTTTCAGTGGGGAGGCCAAGTTTGTTGCCCTCCCTGGCGAAAGTGGTGAGCTCGGTATTTTGCACGGCCACATACCTTTAATTACGCGCATTCGACCAGGTTCAGTTCGTATTGAAAAGGCTGATGGTGATGAAGAGTTTGTTTTCGTTGCTGGCGGGTATTTAGAGGTTCAACCAGATCGTGTTACTGTTTTAGCGGAGACCGCTATTCGTGGCCATGATTTGGATGAGGCCAAAGCCACTGAAGCTAAGAAGCGTGCTGAAGAAGCAATGCAAAATCGTGGCACCGACTTTGATTTAGCCTTGGCCCAGTCTGAGTTTGCGATGGCAGCAGCTCAATTGGCTGCAATAGCCCGCTTCCGTAGTAAAAAGTAAAAGCCGGCCATCTCCTTGCTGTTAAATGACCGGTTTATAAAAGCCTGCTTGGGTGAAGCGGTTGATCAAACACCGCTTTGGCTCATGCGCCAAGCTGGGCGCTATCTTCCAGAATACAACGCAACTAGAGCAAGAGCTGGCAGTTTTCTCGGCCTTGCTAAAAATCCTTCGTATGCAACTGAAGTAACGCTGCAACCTTTAGACCGCTATCCACTGGATGCGGCTATCTTATTTTCAGATATTTTGACTATTCCAGATGCAATGGGATTGGGCTTGCAATTCACCACAGGTGAAGGTCCTAGCTTCGACCATCCTTTGCGCACCGAAGAAGCTGTAAAAAAATTACGCGTAGCTGATATGGCTCAGCTGCAATATGTTTTTGATGCCGTTTCAGAAATCCGTAAAGCGCTGATTCAGGATGGTAAGCAACGTGTTCCATTGATTGGCTTCTCTGGAAGTCCATGGACCTTGGCTTGTTACATGATTGACGGTTCTGGTTCTGATGATTTTCGTCACGCCAAAACAATGATGTTTAGTAGGCCAGATTTGTTGCAACATATTTTGGATATTAATGTTGAATCAGTCGCGACCTACTTAACGGAGCAAGTAAAAGCAGGCGCACAAGCACTAATGATCTTTGATACCTGGGGCGGTTTACTCCCAGATGGTTGGTATCAAACAATGTCTTTAGCTGCCATGCAAAAAGTGATTGCACGCCTACCTCGTGAGTATGAGGGTAAAAAAATTCCCTTCATTATGTTCACTAAGGGCGGCGGTATTTGGCTAAATGATATGGCGCAAGTTGGCGCTGATGTCATAGCGCTCGATTGGACGATGTCTTTAAGTCGCGCGCGAAAACAATTGCTGGGCATTAACAAACCCTTGGCTCTGCAGGGCAATCTTGACCCCCTCATTTTATTTTCTGAGCCGCAGCAGATTGCCAAAGCAGCCAGCACCCTTTTGGAGGATCTTGCCCAAGCGCCCGCCTTAAAAGCAGACCTTCATCCGTTAGATGGCCATATTTTCAATTTAGGTCATGGAATTTCTCAATTCACCCCACCCGAGAGCGTCAGCGCTTTGGCAGAGTCTGTAATAAAAACCTCGCGCACGCTTAGATCTGAGTCATAAATCAAAGTAATTGCTAACTTAGTCTTAATTTTTGATGAAAGTTATGCACAGTTATGGGTATAGGGCTGAATTCAGTGGGATTCAGAACAAAAATCATCTTTAACTTCTAGAAAGCGATATAAGTTACTGATTATATTAGTTTTTATAAATAATGACTAAAAAATAAGCAATGATTTTATGCTGATAAATTAGCGTAGAAACCAGAATGATCAGATGATATCCACAGACTTATCCACAGGTTAATAAGAAAATAGAAGTAAATCATGACAACCCCCATCGTGGTCCAAATAGTCGTCGATAAGCCCTTACCCCAGGGTTTTGACTATTTATGGGACAAGGTTAAGTTAGGTTGTTTGCCACAGATTGGCCATATTGTTGAAATACCTTTCGGCAGAGGCAAGGAAGTAGGCATTGTCACAAGGGTGAGCGCTCACTCTGAATATGAATTAGATAAATTAAAGTCTATTGGAAAAATAGCCCCCCTGCCGCTATTGGATGGGGGGCTACTGAAGTTGATGAGCTTTGCGAGCCAATATTACTTGCACGCGCTTGGCGAAACTATCATGCCCAGCATTCCTAAGATGTGGCGGAAGTCAGAGGACTGGGAAAAAATCCCCAAAAAATTAGAAAGTGCGGCAAAGAAAAAAGCAAAAGAAAAAAATGGTGAATTCGAAGAGGGGCACATCACTGTAGATCAATTAAATCAAGAGCAATCCAATGCATTGGAGTCCTTGATAGGCGAGGCAAATAAGCAAAAGAACGGCTTCCGGGCAATTTTGATGCAAGGACAAACCGGAAGCGGCAAGACGGCAGTATTTTTAAATTGGCTAGCGAACATTCTGCAAGATGATGTAGCCCAAGTTTTATTGCTCGTGCCTGAAATTAATTTAACCCCACAATTAGAGCGCAGGGTGCGCGCATATTTCCCAAACGAAATATTGGCTGTGCTGCATAGTGGAGTAACGGAAAAAGAGAGAGGTGTTGCCTGGTATGAGGCCATGACAGGGAAGGCTCGGATCATATTAGGAACGCGTTTGGCCACCCTAACCCCGATCCCAAACTTACGAGCGATCGTAGTAGATGAAGAGCATGATCCTTCATACAAACAGCAAGAAGGTACAAGGTACTCTGCAAGAGACTTAGCTATTTGGCGGGCCCATGACCAGAAAATTCCGATTTTGCTTACTTCAGCAACCCCATCGTTAGAAACTTGGATGGCAGCTAAGGCGGGTCGATACGAATACCTGCGTCTCGATCAGCGAGCTCAAGGTGCCCTACTGCCTAAAGTACACCTTGTGAACTCACGAAATTCTCAAAATCAATTTAGCCCTGGCGACAAAAATAGCCCTAAGACTAAAAGCTTAATGACTAAAACATTGGCTAATGCCATTAGTAAAAATCTAGAAGTTGGTAAACAGAGTTTGATATTAATAAATCGCAGGGGGTATGCACCGGTATTGAGCTGCAGTGCTTGCACCTGGTTGTCTGTGTGCACGCAATGCTCTTCGCATATGGTGATGCACAAGGCAGGAGCTCTCAGCAAAAAACCAGCACTAAGCTGTCATCATTGCGGACTTGTTAAG
>CANGEC010000197.1 GCA_947452625.1 Burkholderiaceae bacterium | reverse complement strand
GAATAGGTACGTTAATACCAACCATGCCAACTTGAACACGACGCGCAAATTCACGAGCGATATTGCCGTCACTAGTGAAGCAAGCAACACCATTACCAAACTCACATGAGTTGACCAGGTTTAAGGCCTCAGAAAAGTTTGTAACACGTAAACAAGACAGTACTGGCCCAAAGATTTCTTCTAAGTAGATCTTCATATCTGGCTTAACGTTGTCAAATAGAGTGCCGCCAATGAAAAAGCCATCTTCAAGACCTGAAACCTTTAGGCCGCGACCATCAACTAACAACTTGGCACCAGAGGCAACACCACTTTCAATATAGCCAGTAATTCGCTCAAGCGCAGCCTTGCTCACAATTGGGCCCATCTCAGCATCGAGCTCCATACCATTCTTGATTTTCAAGGTCTTGGTACGCTCAATCAGTTTTGGCATGATCTTGTCAGCAGCATCACCAACTAATACGGCAACGGAGATTGCCATGCAACGCTCACCAGCCGAGCCATAGGCCGCACCAATCAATGCATCAATCGCTTTATCGATATCTGCATCAGGCATGATGACCATGTGGTTCTTGGCGCCACCAAGTGCTTGGGAGCGTTTACCAAAGTGAGCGCAGCGCTCATAAATATAGTTAGCAATAGGAGTTGAACCTACAAAGCTAACCGCTTTCACATCTGGATTTTCGATTAAGGCATCAACTGCTTCTTTATCGCCTTGCACGACGTTAAATACGCCATCAGGTAAACCAGCTTCTTTCAGTAATTTAGCCATGAAGAGTGAAGCGGATGGATCGGTTGGGCTTGGCTTAAGAATGAAGGTGTTGCCACAAGCAATCGCTACTGGGAACATCCACATTGGAACCATGACTGGGAAGTTAAAGGGTGTGACCCCTGCAACAACACCCAAAGGTTGACGCATTACCCAGTTATCGATATCGGTAGAGACCTGCTCTGTGTAGTCACCCTTGAGTAACTCAGGAATACCAGTAGCAAATTCCACAATCTCAAGACCGCGGACAACTTCGCCTTGAGCATCTGTAAATACTTTGCCGTGTTCAGCGGTAATAATGGCGGCCAATTCATCGCGATTCGCATTAAGGAGCTCGAGATACTTAAACATGATGCGCGCACGACGCAGGGGGGATGTTTGGCTCCATGCCTGAAAGGCAGTCTGAGCAACGGCTACAACATCATCAACCTCTTTACGGCTGGCTAGAGCAACACGTCTAGCTACTTTACCTTTTGCTGGGTTATAAACATCAGCAAAGCGGCCATCCTTGGGGTTAATAACTTTACCGCCGACATAGTGACCAATATCTTCTTTAGATTCAAAGGCTTGAGGTGCATTCATAGTATTTATAGTTAAGGATAATAGGGTTTAGGGGTTAGCCAAGTCGCTCAGGATAGTAATCAGTACGACTTTGCTGTCTCGTTTATTCTAGTTATTAAGTATTCTATCGCTTTAAGCGAATTTCAGGTTTTCCGTATTGCTTTTGTTATATAGAAGTCATCCAAGAGGCTATTTATGAGTTTATTGTTTTCAAGCTACACCCTCAACTCTCCACGAGGGCCCCTTTCATTGGCAAACCGAATTGTGGTTGCGCCGATGTGCCAATACGCCTCTATTAATGGCGAGGCATCAGACTGGCATTTAATGCATTGGGGTAATTTATTGAATAGCGGTGCCGCTTTATTTATTATTGAAGCAACTGGCGTAACGCCAGAGGGCCGTATTACTCCAGGGTGCCTTGGATTATGGGATGACCGCACAGAAGCTGCCTTAAAAGATAAACTCACTCGAGCTCGTAAATTAGCGCCTGCAACTCCGGTATTTATACAGTTGGCACATGCTGGACGTAAAGCCTCTAGCGCAACTCCTTGGAATGGTGGTCAGCTATTGGCAGTTGAACAAGGTGGCTGGGAAATGGAAGCGCCTTCTGCTATTCCACAGATGGATGGAGAGCGTTTGCCTCATGAACTCTCAAAAGTAGAATTGAGTGGCTTGATTAAGGCGTTTGTAGAGTCCGCCCAACGCGCTGACCGAATTGGCGTAGACGGTATTGAATTACATGGGGCTCATGGATATTTATTGCACCAGTTCTTATCGCCAATCGCCAATCAACGCTCTGATGAGTATGGTGGTTCTTTTGAAAATCGTATTCGTTTTCCATTAGAGTTATTCAAAGCAGTGCGCGCTGCCTATAAAGGTGTACTAGGTATACGGATTTCAGCCAGCGATTGGATCGAGGGCGGTTGGACTCCAGAAGAAACAGCAGAGTTTGCTTCTCAGTTAAAACCCATTGGCTGTGATTTTGTTCACATCTCTTCTGGTGGTATCTCACCAAAACAAAAAATTGCGATTGGCCCCAATTATCAAGTCCCTTTTGCTAAGATCGTGAAAGACAAATCTGGCCTACCAACCATGACGGTTGGTCTCATTACGGATCCTCATCAAGCTGAAGAAATTTTGGAGAAGGGCGATGCAGACTTGATTGCATTAGCGCGCGCCTTCTTGTATAAGCCACGCTGGGCTTGGGAGGCTGCCACCGCTTTAGGCGGTGTAGTGAGCTCTCACGAGCGCTATTGGCGTTGTTTGCCACGTGAAGCGCAGGCGATATTTGGCGATGTCAAAGTAGGTCAGAGATAAAAAATCAGCAATCAAATTCATGAGGATGATTATGAAAACCTACCAAACTGTACAGAAGTTTTTTATAGTTTTGGCTATTACATTGAGTTTTAGCGTCGCATATGCACAAACTTTCCCAGAGCATCCGATCGTATTGGTCGTGCCAAATCCTCCGGGCGGTTTAGTGGATACCTCTGCACGTTTATTAAGCGAGCCTTTAACGAGGGTTATTGGTCAGCCCGTGATTGTGGATAACAAGCCTGGCGCGAGTGGAAATACTGCATACCAATATGTTGCCAAGGCTAAACCTGATGGCTATACTTTGTTGATTTCTTACTCTGGTTATCACGTTGGCAATCCTGCGCTGATGGATAAATTGCCATGGGATCCGATTAAAGACTTTTCACCCATTGCATTACTGACTGTTTCTACGAATGTGATTGCAGTGCATCCATCGGTACCAGTCAACAATCTCAAAGAATTCATTGCTTATGCCAAAGCCAATCCTGGTAAGTTGAACTATGCGTCTCAAGGTAATGGCTCGGTCTCACATATTGGTACAGAAATCTTCAAGCAAATTACTGGTGTTGAGATGGTGCACGTTCCTTACAAGGGCTCGGGCCCCGCTGTACAAGATGTGCTTGCTGGCCAGGTCCAGGTATTTATCACTACGCCACCATCAGTGATGCAGCACGTGCAGAGTGGCAAGCTCAAAGCATTGGCTGTGACTGGTAAGACACGTCACCCTGGTATGCCCAATGTGCCTACTACTGCCGAGGCAGGCTTACCTACTTTCCAATTGGAGTCTTGGGTTGCTTTGTATGCCCCTGCAGGAACGCCTGCACCAGTGATTACAAAGCTAACGGATTCAGTAAAAGCAAGCTTGGCATTGCCGGAAGTGAAAGAGCGCGCTGATACTTCCGGTGTTGAATTGCGTTACCTGACTCCCGCCGCAACCGATGCTTTGCTGAAAAAAGAATTGCCATTTTGGAATAAGGCAATTAAATCAGCGCACATCACTCTCGACTAATGCTCCATGCGCTAAGCCTGATCCCGTGTGACGGGATCGGACAGCGAGCGTGCAAATGCTCTGGCTGCACTTAGTAAGAAATGATCTTTACCTGGACCTGCAATTAATTGCACTCCTACCGGCATTCCATTAGGGCCGCTAGTGATGTTCAGATTAATGCAGGGCAGACCAAGTAAAGTCCAGCCTCTACAGAAGATGGGATCTCCAGTAGTTTCTTTTGACCCAGGCGCCTCACCAATCGCACTAGGCGCAATGATAAGGTCCAGCTCTTTGCTAAATATCAG
>CANGEC010000196.1 GCA_947452625.1 Burkholderiaceae bacterium | reverse complement strand
CCCCGCGTTTAATTTTTCCGGAAGAAGACATTAAGCCGCTAAAGGACAAGCGACTCTATAAAGATATCCGTTTACTTATCATTGATGAGATTTCGATGGTGCGGGCCGACGTTGTCGATGCGATGGATTTATTTTTACGCGAGAATGGTCCCCAAAAAGGCAAACCCTTTGGCGGTATTCAGGTCATGTTTGTGGGCGACCTTTTCCAATTGCCACCAGTGGTATCGCGGGCAGATATGGAAGTGCTTGCCCAGCGTGGTTATGAAGGGCCTTACTTCTTTTGCGCCATGGCTTTGCATCGCAAAGACGTGACGATGGTTGAGTTGTCTAAGATCTTCCGTCAAAAGGACGAACACTTTGCCGGCTTACTCAATCGCATTAGGATTAATCAAGATATTGATGAGGCGCTTGATACCTTAAATGCGCAGTGCTATGAAAAAGCCAAAGACCTTGAGCTCGATGAGCAGACCATCACCTTAACGACCACTAATGCCAGGGCTGACCAAATTAATGGGGCAGGTTTGCGTGCACTAGAGACTGACATCAAAATCTATGCCGGTAAGACCACTGGTAAGTTCAATGTGGATGAGCGAAATTTACCTTCGTCTGCAAACTTGGCGCTGAAGGTGGGTGCTAAGGTGATGTTTACCGCCACTGATAGCGGCTTTCCGAAGCGTTGGGTTAATGGCACTATCGGCATCGTTCGCGAGTTATTACCTGATAAGGTAAAGGTTCTTGTCAAGAATGGCCCTTATACCAATACCGTTGAGGTGACTGGCCATCAGTGGGAATCCTATCGTTATGACCATGACATGATGTCAGGGCGTATTTCACCAAGCATTATTGGTACCTATGTGCAGATCCCGTTGATGCTGGCTTGGGCGGTCACAATTCATAAAAGCCAGGGCAAGACCCTGGATAAGGTTAAGGTCGATCTATCCTCGGGTGCTTTTGCTTCGGGGCAGGTCTATGTGGCTTTAAGTCGCTGCACTTCAATCGAGGGCATTTCTCTAGAACGCCCCATCACACCCCGGGATGTGAGTTGCGATCCGGAAATTAAGCGTTTTTACCTTGATTGTTTACCGCATAGCTAGTCCTAGCCTCAGTTTGACCCCAATCCCATTACAATTGGAGCTTATTTTTACAATTTTGATGACTATGAAACTCAACACTCACATGATGAAATCTCTTTTTGCCGCTTTGGCGGTCACTGCTGCAGTTGGTGCTCAAGCGCAAACCATTAATCCAATGCCTAAAGTAAATGATGATTGGCGTTTCTCGGGCACGATCTCTGGATGGGCGCCTGCAAGTTGGACTACGGTTTCGACCGAGCGCATTTCTAAGTCCACTACGAGCTCGATTAGCGATAACGTCAATAGCGCTGGTGGGTTGGCGATGTTATCTGGCGAAGCGCACAAGGGTAACTGGGGTTTGATGGCCGATATGGTCTACTGGCAAATGGGTGGCAATGCGAGCAAAGAGGTGCCAATTTTGCGTGGCGCTGGCACGCTTGACGTGGGTGTGAATGCTAAGGTTACTCAGACCATGCTTACTTTTGCTGGAACCTATACAGCCTATAACTCACCATCCTTGTATTTGGATGGCTTGGCCGGTATTCGTTATATCACTTCAACTACTACAGTCGATGTCACTCGAGAAATTACTGACCCATCAGGTTCAGTAAGTGCCTCTGGCAATCGTAGTTCCGTACTCCATACCACTGATCCTGTGATCGGTTTCAAAGGCCGTGCGCGTATCAGCGATACCTCATGGTTTGTGCCTTTCTATGCTGATGCTGGTAAAGGCCCTGGCTCTAACAACACGACATGGCAGGCTTTGCTTGGAGTGGGTAATGCCTACTCTTGGGGTGATGTGACTTTGGCCTATCGCGCGATGTACTTTGACTTGAACTCACATGTTGGTACTACCAAGTTCTTGAATGCCGGTCCACAAATCTCGGCCACAGTGAACTTCTAATTTGCCAAACACTTGACTGCTTGCAGTGAGCAGTCACAAAGCCACCGATGATCAATCCGGTGGCTTTGTTGTTTTATGGTTCGCGGTTTTTTAAAAGCCTGCCGCCAATCCATCTCTGCGGTGATCGCTGCCGGCAATATAGCCAGCACTTGTATCTTCGCCTAGCAAGGCAATCGCTTGAGCGCTTCCAAAGTCAAGACTATCGGTAGGCGTGATAGTGACGTCATGTCCAAAGCTTTTTAAGCCTTCCACAATATGGCTTGGCATTGAGGCTTCTACCGTGAGTTTGCCGAGATCATCAATGCGCCAGCGCGGCGCATCAGAGCAGGCTTGCGGATTGAGTTGCTCATTAACAAAGCGCATCACTACTTGTAAGTGTCCCTGCGGTTGCATATTGCCACCCATGACGCCAAAAGCCATCGCGGGCTGATTGCCCTTAGTCAAAAATGCGGGGATGATGGTATGAAAAGGGCGCTTGCCCGGACCCACTTGATTGGGGTGGCCATCAACCAAGCTAAAGCTCATCCCGCGGTTATGAAAGGCGATACCACCGGGGGCAACGACTCCAGAGCCAAAGCCTTTAAAGTTCGACTGAATGTAAGAAATCATCATGCCTGAGCTATCGGCTGCGCACAAATACACTGTGCCACCAGAGTGCGGATCACCTGCACCATAGCTGCCCGCCTTTTGGTGATCGATTAGTGCGGCACGGCTCGCCAGATAGTCGCGATTCAGCAATGCCGCAGTAGGGACTTTCATGGTGCTGCTATCGGATACGTGCGCATAGGCATCGGCAAAAGCAATGCGCATCGCCTCGACTTGTAAATGAATGCGCTGCGCAGAGTTTGTGGGATATTGTGTGACGTTAGCCGCCTCTAAAATACCAAGGGCGATTTGCGCCACAATGCCTGAACCGTTGGGGGGGATTTCATGGAGGGTGTAGTCACCATAATCAAATGCTAGAGGCTCAACCCAGTCTGATTGATTGGCAGCAAAGTCCGCCATAGTGAAGCAGCCGCCCGTCGCTTGCGCAAAATCGACCATGCCTTTAGCAAGCGCACCAGTGTAAAAAGATTCCCCTTCGGTAGCGGCGATCTCCCTAAGCGTATTAGCTTGTGCTGGGTAACGCCAGATTTCGCCCGCCGCGGGAGAATGGCCATCAATGCAAAATGATTCCAAGAAGCCTGGTTGTTTGCGGAGCACTGGAATGGCCTCACGCCATTGCCGTGCAATGACGGGAGATACCGGAAAACCATTTTCTGCGTAATCTATGGCACGTTTAAATAATTGAGTAAATGGCAGTTTGCCAAATTTGCGGGAGAGCTCAATCCAACCTGAGACCATGCCGGGCACAGTAACGGTATTCCAGCCAATCAGATCCATGGTGGTTTTGCCAGCAAAGAAATCAGGAGTCCAGGCTTGTGGGGCACGACCTGAAGCATTTAAGCCATGCAACTTCTTACCATCCCAGATGAGTGCAAAGCCATCGCCTCCTATGCCGTTCATGGTGGGTTCCACCACAGTGAGGGTAATAGCAGTAGTCAAGGCAGCATCGACAGCGTTGCCGCCATTTTGCAAGGCTTCTATGCCAGCCTGGGTTGCTAAGGGTTGGGAGCTAGCTACTGCGTTTTTAGCTAATACTGGGGCGCGACCGCCGCCAAAGGGGGGTGAAATATGCATCAGTCTAAGTACTCTTGTAGGTGGGTTATTTAGTCAACTTTAACATTGGCTGACTTTACTATTTTTTCCCACTTGCTGTGCTCGGCGGTGGTGATGTCACTCAGACGCTCAGCATTTTCAAACTGAGGATGAATGCCTTGATTTGCCATACGGGATTTGAAATCGGGATTGGTCAAAATCTTCCGAATCTCGCGCTCAAGTCTGGCAATGATGGTTGGTGAAGTGCCCTTAGGAACATAGATAGCATAGAGATTTTCTACGTCAAAGGATTTCATCCCATCTTGCCCCAGGGTAGGGACGTTGGGCATCAATGGTGAACGTTCGGAGGCCGCAATCGCAAT
>CANGEC010000195.1 GCA_947452625.1 Burkholderiaceae bacterium | reverse complement strand
ATCTTACCCAGAAGATAAAGGCAGGGTGGTGAGCATGACTAATGTAGAGACTTTTGATTCTTCTGGTGCAGATAGCGGGGTATTTTTTATCGTGCGACATGATGTCAAATCAGGCATGGAGAGCGAGTACGAGCAGTGGCTTAGAAGATTGATGTTTAAAGCTGCGGAATTCCCGGGTCATTTAGGCGTTCAGGTGATTAAACCGCCTCAGGGTAGTAATGAATTTACGACTGCCGTTCGTTTTCATTCTGCCCAAGAGGCGAAAGCATGGCAGGACTCTGATGTTCGCAAAGAGATTGCAGTAGAAGCCCATAAATATCTCAATCGACAAGAGCATTTTGAAATGCGTAGCGGCATTGATTTTTGGTTTACCCCAAGCTCTCTAGCGCCCCCTAGGTGGAAGCAGTGGCTTTTGACAACCGTGGTGATATGGCCCTTGTCGGTTGTGGTGCCTATGGCATTTATTCCAGTGTTTCAATACTTTGGCGTGGCTAATATTTTTACACTTTACCAAGCAACGTTTGCATTCATCATTGTTGGCATCGCCACCTATTGGGCAATGCCGTGTTGCACCCATGTTGTGTATAAGTGGCTATATCCCAAGTAAGCCACTTTCAATCAGTTTTTTAGAGGCGGTGTTGAAAGCGAAGAAAAAGACTGCTAGTTACCAGAATTAAGCATAAAGCCGAGATGGCCAAAGACCAGTGGATGCCAATGAGTCCGCCCATTAGTCCGACCGTAATTCCAGCTCCTGCACGCATGCCAAGCGCGGACATATTAAAGAGGCCAATGACACGCCCACGAATCTCTAGGGGCGCATTGAGTTGCACAATGGTTTGGGCCATCGAATTAAATGAGAGCTCAAAAAATCCACCAATAAATAAAAATACGAGTGCCAGAAGGTACTCTTGAGATAGCGCAAAGCAAAGCAAAGAGGAGCACCACAAGACCGCAATCACGAGAGCTGTTTTAGGTGTGGTTTTGAGAATGCCACCTTTACTCTCTAGGATTAGTCCTGCCACCAAAGCGCCGGCCGCATCGGCCGCCAAGAGCATGCTGTACAAGATTCCGGGGTCTCCGTGACCAAGATCGGTGGCGAAGCCAGGCATTTGCGCCTGATAGCTATTGCCAATAAAAAATGAGGCTGCTCCGGCCAAAAGAATCATCGATCTAATTTTGTGTTCATGTCGAATTTCTTTGGCAGTCAGGTGGATATCCTTTAGACCGCGAAAAGCGCGAGGGACGGCAATTACCGCTTTTCTGAATTTTGGTCCACAAGGAGCATTGATCAACCAAATCAAATTGGGTAAATAAAAACAGGCATTAAGGAGGATGCCAAATTCTGGGCCGGCACCGAGCATGATGAGCGCACCAATAGCAGGGCCAACCAGCAATCCAAGATAGCGAGTGGTTGCTAGTATCCGAATGCCGCTTGGGAGATTTTCTTTGCCGACGACATCGTAAAGAATAATTTGCGTGGCAGTTTGCCAAAGGACTCCTGAGCATCCATGAACGACGAGTAGACAGATGGCTTCCCAGAGTTCTAGGGTGTCAGTAATAAAAAGATATCCCCAGCTCAGTGAACAGCCAATAAAGAGAATCAGACCAATTTGTATTAGGCGTCGTGGATCGACATAGTCTGCCAGGGCGCCTGCGGGAACAGAAAACACCAGGAAGGGGAGCCAGTGAGAGATCACTGCAAAACCGCCGAGGGCTGGAGAGTGAAACTTTTGAAACATCATCCAATAACTAATGACGTGCTCGATGTTATCAGCCATCATGGTCAGCAGAAAGGTGATGACGAGAATTCTGAATGCCGGAATGCGTAGGGCGGCGAAGGATTGGTGTGCAGGAGCGGTCATTACAAATATTAGACGGTGGTCGATTTTGCGAAACTGCCCGCACTGGGTAATTCGCTCATTTTCCAACAGTTTGCTAATATTGATTTGCTTTTATCTCGTGGCAAGATGCCTTCGGTCAGGTCTAGAAATTTTTCATCTAATGCCGCATCGCTTAGGGGATTTTCTAATCCACCAATCGCACTTTCAATTGATTTTTTGAGAACTCTGCCATCAGTGAGGGTGATGATTGCTTCGCCGGACTTCTTAGGTAAATTGGGGTCGATTTCAACAATGATTTTTTCTCTAAGGGCAATCGTTTTGGGATTAAGCACCGCCGCATCAGAGTATTGTTTTTCGCCGGCCCGCCCATCAATCATGGCAATCGCAACGGAATGGTAAGCGCTGAACTTACCTTCTAGTCCGGTCTGTGGAGTTTTCTTGCCAGTCAGCTCGACTACATACGGATTGGCTTTGATGAGAATCGATTGAATTTGTTCGGGCTGGAGTTTGTACTGATTACGCAATTGAATTGTTGCATCAATGGCTGGATGAATCACGATGCCGCAAGCAAAAGGTTTGTAGGTGTTCTTGGCAATTTCAAATCGAGTGCCTAGGTCTCCAAGTAGTTCTTGATAATTGCGTTTGGTACTCATGGCGTTCGCCCAGCCAATACGTGATTCAATCATTTGACTAGAGCTGGTAAAGTTTTTCTGGGCTAGTAATGCAGAAAATAAGCCGTTCGATGCTGCCCTGCCAGGATTAAAGCTTTTATTCATGGAGCCAAAGGAATCTCTAAAGCCAACAGGCTGAGAGGCTGCCAGTCCGAGAGCCCAAATCATTTGCTGTTCGGTAAGGCGCATTAGTCTACCGACTGCAGCAGCTGCGCCAATGGTGGGGTGCGTGCCAGAAACATGCCAACCGATATCCGCATGATCTGGTGCGAGAGCGTTTGATAGGCGAATGGTCAGTTCTACACCTAGATAAAACGCATTCATAAATTCTTTACCGCTAATAGGCTTCATTTCAGCATAAGCCAGTAGCGCTGATGCAATAGGGCCAGAAGCGTGGACATTCGTAACTAAGTGGGTGTCATCAAAATCCAAAATATGGCTACCTACCCCATTAATAAAAGCTGCATTAAGGGCATCAAAACGCTCATGTCGACCTAGAATACTGGCCTGATTAGATCCTGAGACAGGGCGCAGGCTTGCAATACAAATATCAATAGCGGGGTGGCGGCAGCTGCCGATAGTCACGCCCACATAATTCACGAACGATCGAATTGCTTCATGTTGAATCTTGGGTGGTAGGTCTTCATATTTGGTGTTGAGTGCGTATTGCGCCAAAATTTTTGTAGCATCTTTTCCGGTATTAAGACTTTCCGAATTTGGCTCAGCCATCAGGGGTGAGCTCGGCAAGGTGGAGGCCGCTAGAGCGCCAAGGGACTTTTGTAGAAAAGCTCTTCTTTGTTTGATATGCATGGGATTTGTCTCTGATGACTTATTGATGAGTCGTTAGTTTGAGCATCATCGTAACTGAATTTATCTTTTCAATATCGGGTTGGCGTTGCTTCATGCTGCTATGCAGTAATTTATACGCTTGTTCAAAATGATCTAGTATTTTGCTTAATTGTAAAAATTCCTAGTAATACGATTTTTAACCCCACATGATTGAGGTAGCGTTTTATGAAAAAAATTGTCTCCATTTTTGCGCTTTCAGTAGCGCTGATTTGTGCATCTCCAAGCTGGGCTCAGGTGAAGGAGAGAACGATTGATGAGATTAAGCAAGAAAGCATGCTGAGGGCTGAAAAAGGCGCCTATCCATTAGGTGGATTAAATCCACAGGATGTGGAAGAGGCGCTTTCTTACATCAAGACGCGTGATCGTGATGATTGGGCTGCTGGGTTTAGTAAGGTCGCAGCAAAATACATGGCGATAGGTAATCAAGCGACAGACCCCAAGTCTGCTGGCGAGGCTTATAAGCGCGCTTGGCGACTATATTATTTTGCGCAATGGCCTGTACCCAATTCCGCAGGCAAAAAACAGGCGTACGCAAGCGCCTTAGATGCTTATGCGAAGTACAGTAAAACGCTAGACAACCCAATGAAGGTCGTGCAAATCCCGTTTGAGGGTAAGACGATTCATGCTTATGTTCGTCTGCCTAAAAATGCTACAGGCCCGGTGCCGATGATTTTGGCTATT
>CANGEC010000194.1 GCA_947452625.1 Burkholderiaceae bacterium | reverse complement strand
GGACCTACTAGATCAACCAGCCATCCGAGACTATTCATATTTGAATCTAAAGCTTGAATAGAAAATGGTGGGTTTAAGGTTGAGGCTGAATATTCCTTATTGTTTTGCATTGCCTTGTAGCGGAAGGCTGTGCCACCAATAACTTTGAGGCTATATTCTCCTGGCTTTACACCCGCCAGAGAAAGAGCCTTCATAGCCTGTAGAGCATATGCAGTATTAGGGGCATCGACGATGAGAACTTTGCCCCTCATGTCTGCTGCCGTCTTAATTTCAGGTTGAACAATCAGTTGATTCATGCTGGAATCGCCACCCATCAAAATGACTGAAGGTTTTCCGGTCATTTGTTGGATGGCTACAGAGTTATCAACTGCTGCATGTGCGATGTCGATTTTTCCATTTTCTAGATCAGCTCGCAATTCATCTGAATTGACGGTGAAAGCGACGTTCAGGTTTAAGCCGGCGCTTGCAAAAAACATTTTCTCTAATCCAACCCAGAGTGGCAGATTTTGTGCGCCAGGAAAGACTTTGACATTTAGGCTCACATCATTGGGTGCGGCCAATGCTTTTAAATGAGGTATTGAGAGGCAAGACAGAGCTGCAAGGTTGCGTATAAAAATTCTGCGTTTCATCAAGACTCCCTGGTATGGTGGTTAAGAGTAATTAAACAGCTTTAATAGTGAATCAATTATCTCGATTGGATGACTTAAAAATATAGTTTACTACCCATTTAATTATCTAATCTTAGCTGGAGGAAATCTCAATCGCAATGTCTCTAGGATGTCTTAGTTAAGTGTTTGGGGATTGGATTATGATGTAACGACCTTATAAAAGAGTATTTATATATGCCAATCATCAAAAGAGACAATAAGCCAGATTTGTATTATCAGGTTGACGATTTCACTGACCCCTGGAGTAATGCGCCAACCCTAATCTTGCAACATGGTTATGGTAGGACATCCGACTTTTGGTTTCAGTGGGTGCCATACCTCTCTCGATTTTTCAAAGTAGTTCGTCCAGATTTGAGGGGGCTCGGTAAATCAGGTAAGGATTTTGATTTAAGTAAGGGGCTTACCCCTGAAAATTATGTCGAGGACTTACAAGCAGTGATTGCTGACTTGGGTGATATCCCGGTTCACTATTGTGGTGAGTCGATAGGTGGAATTATTGGGATTGCATTTGCTGGAACTTATCCCAATATGATTCGCTCGCTATCGTTAATTTCTGCCCCAGCATTTATTAGTGATATTGCTCGTAAGGGCTACGCCTGTGGTCATGAGTCCTGGCCAGAGGCCATCAAAAAGATGGGTGTTGAGGCCTGGATGGTTGCCACGAACAATAGCACTCGCTTTCCACCTGACATGCCCAAGGAATTTACTGATTGGTATACGGAAAAAGTTTCCGAAGCGGGTATGGAACTTTTGGTGCACATGGGTCAATTTGCGCTTAATGGGAATGTGACGCCTTACCTCGAAAAAATTACTGCACCCGTTTTATGCTTGTATCCAACTGGTGGGGCAATTGCTAATGATGAACAAAAGCAGACTTTTATGAAGCATGTTAAAAATTTGAGATTTGTACATTTACCAACTCCTTATCACATGATTCATTACATCAAGCCGGCATTATGTGCGAGACAAGTCCTGAATTTTGCTAGCGCAGTTGATAATCGTGTATGCGATGAATAAGATGGAAAGGTTCAGAAAATGAAAAAACTTTTATTGCTAATCAGTTTTGTTGTTAGTTCTTTTGCCTTCTCTGATGTTGTATTGGCTCAGGCTTATCCAAATAAGCCGATTAGGATGATTATTCCGTTTTCTGTAGGAGGATCAACTGATATTCTTGCGCGTGTCATTGCACAAAAGCTTTCAGAAAATTTAGGCCAACAGGTCATCATAGAAAACAAGGGTGGTGCTAATGGGTTGATTGGGATGGATATGCTCGCCAAGTCCCTACCAGATGGCTACACAATCTTATTCTGTACGACCAGTACTGTTTCAATTAATCCATCGTTGTATGCTGGAAACATACCTTATGATCCCGATAAGGCGTTTGTTGAGGTGGGCTTGGCTGCCACTGCGCCTAATATTTTGGTGGTGAATAAAGATTTACCAGTAAAAAATGTGAAAGAATTAATTGAATTAGCAAAGAAGCGGGGCAGTCTTAATGCAGCATCAGGAGCAACGATGCATCTCCTCAATGAAAAATTATTTGAATCAAAAACAGATGCACAGTTAACCATCATTCCTTACAAAGGGACTGGTCCAGCATTGGTTGATCTGGTTGGCGGTCAGGTAGATATGATGTTTGATCAAATGACCACTTCTTTACCATTTGTTCAGGATGGCCGATTACGTGCTTTAGCCGTCACTAGTGCAAAGCGCTTTCCAGTGCTAAAAGAGACGCCGACAATGGTTGAGGCAGGCTTTCCAAACTTTGTTACTAATTCCTGGTGGGGCGTTATTGCGCCAGCAGGCATCTCGCCTGAGGTGCTTAATAAATTAAATACTGCATTGAATAAGTCATTGACTGATCCTAATGTCTTGTTAAAAATTGCATCTATTGGTGGGCAAGCTTCTGGTGGAACACCAAAACAGTTTTCTGATCTAGCAAAAGAAGACCGAGTACGATGGGGCCAAATTATCAAAGCGAATAATGTGGCACCTGAATAAGTATGTATCAATTTGCAGCCAACTTATCGATGTTGTTTAATGAGGTTGATTTTATAACTCGATTTAAGTTGGCTTCGCAGTATGGATTTAAGGGCGTTGAATATATGTCCCCATATGCCTTTCCCAAGGAGCAGATTGTTGAACAGCTGCAAAAGTACAAATTAAAACAAGTCCTGTTTAACATGCCCGCAGGCAACCGCGAGAAGGGTGATCGTGGTATCGCTTGTCAACCATCGAGAGTAGGTGAGTTTCGGGAATCTGTTGATATTGCAGTGGACTACGCCGCAGCACTGAGTTGCCCCACCATCAATTGTTTGGCTGGAATTGCTGAGCCAGGCGTTAGCTGGGCCGATCTTCATCGAACTTATATTGATAATCTAGATTATTGTTGTAAGAAGGCTCAGACTCATGGAATTAATATTGTGATTGAGCCTTTAAATCCGATAGACTTCCCAGGATTTTTTTTGTTGCGGACGGATCAGGCGGCTGCAATAGTTGATGAGGTGGGCGCTCCAAATCTGGGTATTGAATATGATGTTTATCACGCGCAGATGTCTGAAGGAAACCTGGTCAATACAATTCGTATGTTTTTACCCAAGATTTGGCATATGCAAGTTGCGGACGTTCCTACTAGGGCAGAGCCTGGGACTGGGGAAATTCGCTTTGATTACCTCTTTTCAGAGTTGGCGGAAATGGGTTATTCACATTGGATTGGATGTGATTACCACCCATCAGGCGACGCACATTTTGAATGGCTTAAAGAATTTACTCTTTAGGGAAGGCGCCCTGAAGCCTTTTTAGTGAAACTTTCACTGCTGGCTGAGTACATAAACACAATGTAAAGTCCTAAACTGAAGCTTAAATTCAGAAATTATCAATAATATCAATGACTTATAATTGCATATCTGATTTCATTTGCCCTTTGTTTTTTTCCAGCTTTTTGTTCCTATCTGTCCGGTCATGATTGCGCCAAGTCATTTAGCGGTGGTTTAAACAATCGTTTAAGAATGGATTAAGATTGACCTTATTAATAAAATCATTGGCAGTTTTAATCAGGTTGGTTATTGGCTGATTTTGTGAAGTCTAAGTACCTATGAAAACAGACAGTAATTCCTATAGGTCTTGGGTAGGTCAGGCTTTTCCGCACAATCCTTTCAATCTGGTTATGACTCTTGAGCCAATTTTATAAAAAAGGTTTTTGATATGACGTTAATAACAAGCCCCGAATCCATCTTAGAAATCACTCTTGCGGCAATGCAGAGCACTGAAGATCAGCGACTCAAAACTTTAGTTACATCACTCACCAAGCATTTACACCAATTTGTTTTAGAGAATCAGTTAACCGAGCTGGAATTTGAAAGGGCACTTCAATTTATTGTGGGTATTGGTC
>CANGEC010000193.1 GCA_947452625.1 Burkholderiaceae bacterium | reverse complement strand
GAAAGTTGCAATCTTTCAATTAATGGAATTTATGGATCTCTCTGCGTTAACGCTGTCTGCTGGGGTGGTTGCCTTGGCCGAGATGGGTGATAAAACTCAGCTACTGTCATTAATGCTCGCTGCGCGCTATCCCAAACAGGCGCTGGCCATTATTGCGGGCATTTTTATTGCCACAATTGCGAATCATGCCTGCGCTGCTTTTTTAGGTCAGTGGCTCACGACTTTGATGAGTCCGGAGATTTTGAAATGGGTCTTAAGTTTAAGTTTTCTGGGTATAGGCTTATGGCTTTTAGTGCCAGACCACATTGATGATGCTGCGGGCGCCAAAACAGCTGATCGTGCATTGCAGGTCTTTATTTTGACGGCTGGCTTGTTTTTTCTGGCAGAAATGGGAGATAAAACCCAGATTGCAACCATTGCCTTAGGCGCGCGTTATGCCGATGTGTTATCCGTTACGATCGGCACGACTTTGGGAATGATGCTGGCTAATGCCCCGGCTGTTTGGATTGGGCAGAAGTTCACAAAACGCATGCCGATTAAGTTGGTGCATGCCGTGGCAGCCATTACTTTCATCGCCATTGGTGTTGCTACCCTGATCTGGGGCTAAAAATCCCAGGGGCGACTAAAATTGCCCTATGAAAACTGATCTTCCCCAGAGCTTTCGTCGGCTCGACTATCGCCCACCTCAATACACCTTTACGCAGGTTGAATTAGATATTGCGTTAGATCCGGCGCGCACGATTGTAAAAAGTCATCTTGAGGTTGTGCCGGGTAAAAGTCATGAGCCAGGCGCTCCTTTGGTATTACAGGGGCAAGAGCTCGAATTTGTCAGCTTGCGCGTCAATGGCGTAGCGCATCGTCATTTTGAATTAACTCCGGAAACCCTCAGCATTCATTCTTTACCAAATGAAGGCAAGACATCGTTTGTCGTTGAGATTATTTGTATTTGTGTGCCCGAGAAAAATACCTCGCTGATGGGCTTGTATGTATCCAATGGGAATTTCTTTACACAGTGCGAGGCCGAGGGATTTAGAAAGATTACCTATTTCTTGGATCGGCCTGATGTGATGGCTAAGTTTCGCGTGACTTTGCAGGCGCGTGAAGCGCAATGCCCGGTGCTGTTGGCCAACGGCAATTTAATAAAGACAGAAAAGTTACCTAACGGTTGGCATAGCGCAGTGTGGGAGGACCCCTTTCCAAAGCCATCTTATTTATTCGCGTTAGTGGCGGGCAAGTTGGAATGTATTGAAGAAACCATCACTACTAGTAGTGGCGCCAAGAAGTTATTACAAATTTGGGTTGAGCCGCATGATCTCAAGAAAACCCGTCATGCAATGGATTCCTTGATTGCCTCAATTTATTGGGATGAGCGTCGTTACGGTCTAGAGTTGGATCTCGAGCGTTTCATGATTGTGGCTGTCAGTGATTTCAATATGGGCGCAATGGAAAATAAGGGTTTGAATATTTTCAATACCAAGTATGTATTGGCCCAAGCGGAAACAGCGACAGATATAGATTTTGCCAATATTGAGAGCGTTGTTGCCCATGAGTATTTTCATAATTGGACGGGTAACCGTGTCACCTGTCAGGATTGGTTTCAGCTTTCCTTAAAAGAGGGTTTGACGGTATTTCGGGATCAAGAATTTTCAGCCGATCAAATGGGTAGTGAATCGGGTAGGGCGGTCAAACGTATTGAAGATATACGCACCTTGCGGCAATTGCAGTTTCCGGAAGATGCAGGCCCTATGGCACATCCAATTCGCCCAGACGAGTACCAGGAGATTAATAACTTTTATACCGTCACCGTATATGAAAAAGGTGCTGAAGTAGTGCGCATGTATCAAACTTTGTTAGGGGTAGAAGGTTTTCGTAAAGGCATGGATTTTTATTTCCAGCGTCATGATGGTCAGGCAGTTACTTGCGATGATTTCTTGGCGGCGATGGCGGATGCGAACGGGCGTGATTTAACGCAATTTAAAAATTGGTATAGCCAAGCCGGTACACCTCGAGTGGGAGTGCAAACTGCATATGATGAAGCGGGGAAAAAGTACCATCTCACTCTTACACAGAGTTGCGCGCCAAGTCCTGGCCAAGCAGAAAAGCAGCCTTTTCATATCCCTTTAAAAATCCGCTTGATTACTGGCGCGAATGATCAATCCGAGCAATTGTTAGAGCTCAAAGAAACAGAGCAGTCGTGGACTTTTGAGGGTCTCTCAGGGCGCCCAGTGCTATCGATTAATCGCAATTTCTCTGCGCCGATTAATTTAGACTTTGCACAAGATGAATCAGATTTATTGACATTATTTTCCAGCGACGACGATGCCTTTAATCGCTGGGAGTCGGGTCAGAAATTGGCGATGCAAATGATCCTAGAGGATCGCCTACCGGACGCTGCTTTTCTGGATGCCTACCGCACCATTTTGTTGGATAAAGATTTGGATCCCGCCTTTAAGGAGCTCGCTCTAACCTTACCTGCTGAAACCTATCTATATGAACAATGTACTAGCGTGGATCCGCAAAAGATTCATGCTGCGCGCCGCGCCTTCCGCCGAGCTCTAGCTAATGGCTTGCGCTTAGAGTGGGCGGCTCTGTATCAGCAGATGCAAACCCCTGGCGAATTTAAATCAGATGCTAGCAGTGCTGGTAAGCGTGCGCTGAAAAACTTGGCCCTGAGCATGCTGCTGGAGTCAGATGGTGCAGTGTGGTCCGCGATGGCGGTGAATCAATACCAAAATGCGGACAATATGACCGATCGTTATGCGGCGCTCGCGGGTCTGGTAGTGCATGGAGCTAATGGCGCCAAGCTATGCCTAGAGGATTTTTATCAACGTTTTGCCGATGATCCTCTAGTGGTAGATAAATGGTTTGCATTGCAGGCAAGCCGGCCGCCCGTAGCTGGAGCTGAGGACACTCTGACCGACGTCTATCGTTTGCGTGAACACGAGGCATTTAAGATGAATAACCCAAATCGTGTGCGTAGCGTGATCCATGCTTTTTGTATGAATAATCCTGCTAGCTTTCATCAGCCTGATGGCAGTGGCTATGCGTTTTGGGCTGAGGCGGTCTTAGCGCTTGATCCGATTAATCCCCAAGTTGCTGCGCGATTGGCGCGAGCTTTGGATCGCTGGAGACTGTTTGCGCAGCCTTACCAGAAAAAGATGCATGCTTATTTAGAGCAAGTAGCTGCCTGTAAAACCCTTTCTGCGGATGTTCGGGAAGTAGTTTCTAAGGCATTGGGAAACACAGCGTAGGAACAAGGCAAAATAGACCTTCATTCTGCATACTTCATTTCATAAGACAACGGAGAATTATCCTTTGAACGCCCCAAAGAGTTTAAAAACGAATTTCAAGGAATACCTGGCAATGACCACTGTGAAGGGTCATGCGGTACCTGTTGGCTTGCAAGAGTTATTGCTGGCCGTGGCTGACACTTGCAACACCTTAAGTCATGAAGTGGCACAAGGCGCTCTGATTGGTTTGCTGGGGTCTGCAGGTACTGGTAATGTGCAAGGTGAGGTGCAGCAAAAGCTTGATGTGATTGCCAATGACCTATTGATTGAAGGTGTGCAGGACTGCAAAGCGCTAGCAGGCTTGGCCTCAGAAGAAATGGAATTACCAGTTCCCGTGCAAGGTACGGGAGATTATCTTTTGTTGTTTGATCCGCTTGACGGCTCTTCCAATATTGATGTGAATGTTTCCATTGGCACTATTTTTTCTGTTCTAAAGAAGCAGGATCCGCAGTCACCCATGCAAACCTCAGACTTTCTGCTTTCTGGGCGTCATCAAGTGGCAGCGGGGTATGTGGTCTATGGCCCTCAAACAACCATGGCCCTCACTTTGGGTGAGGGCGTAGTGATGTTCACGCTGAATAAAATGACCGGTGAATTTATTTTGATTAAGCATGCAGTGGAGATTGCCCACTCTACAAAAGAATTCGCGATCAATATGTCCAATATGCGTCATTGGGCCGAGCCGGTCCGCCGTTATGTGCAAGAGTGCTTGGCGGGAGTGAGCGGGGAGCGGGATAAAGATTTCAATATGCGCTGGATTGCTTCTATGGTGGCTGATGTCCATCGCGTTTTATT
>CANGEC010000192.1 GCA_947452625.1 Burkholderiaceae bacterium | reverse complement strand
GTCAAACGGCCATCGCGGCGCAATTGTGATTGGCGCTCAACCAAACGGTGTGAGAGGTGGATCGGCAAAGGCATCAGCTCTGCAGTCTCATCACAAGCGTAACCAAACATCAAACCTTGGTCACCGGCACCTTGGTCCAAGCCATCATCATGCGCTTTATCAACACCTTGAGCGATATCAGGACTTTGCTTGTCGTAAGCAACCAATACAGCACAACCTTTGTAGTCGATACCGTAGGCAGTATTGTCGTAACCAATTTCACGCAAGGTATTGCGTGCCACTTGGATATAGTCAACGTTTGCGTTCGTAGTGATTTCACCGGCGAGAACAACCAAGCCGGTATTGCACAAAGTTTCTGCCGCAACACGTGCAGTAGGATCCTGGGCCAAGATGGCGTCAAGAATCGAATCAGAAATTTGGTCTGCTACTTTATCGGGGTGACCTTCAGAGACTGACTCTGAGGTAAAGAAGTAATCATTTGCCATTGCATATTCCTTTAAAAATTAACACGATCTTTGGGACAACATGACGTGCCAGGAACTACAACGGCGACGCTTTAGCAGAATTTATGAATCGCCCTGCAAGTTGTCTTAACTCAGCGATGGTGCAATTCTATCCGAAAAGGGCTTAAGCCATCAAGGCGAACTTAAATTTGGCCCTGATGGCCGCATTGAATATCATTGGGGGGTGCGAAAACTACTACTCAAGCTCTGCCTCAATGCAATTGCCGTGCTACCCCTTGCTTTGGTGCAAGTCATTGGCGCCTCTATGGGCCTCTTAGCCTATGTAGGTTCTAAGCAATATCGCTCACTTTTTCGCCCCCAATATGAGTCTGTAGTTAGTACTCACAAACTGCCTTTCAAGCTTTGGGAAGCTATTAGAGCCTCTGGAATGCTGTTTTCGGATAGTTTATGGATTTGGCGCAACCCACAAAAAGCACTCAAATTAGTTGAAGTGCAAAACTGGGACATAGTTGAGGCAGCCATAGGAGAGGGACATGGCTTGGTGATGCTGACCCCACACCTCGGCGGCTTTGAAATTATTCCCCGTGTTTTAGCGCAGCATTTCCCCGCCACTATTTTGTATAGACCCTCGCGCCAAGAGTGGCTCAATGAAGTGGTAGAAGAAGGTCGTGCCTACCCCAATATGCATTTCGTGCCCACCAATCTCAATGGTGTCCGACAAATGACTAGGGCGCTCACTCGTGGGGAGGCGATTGGCATTCTTCCTGACCAAGTACCCAGCGGTGGCGAAGGCGTTTGGGTCCCGTTCTTTGGGCGCCCAGCATATACAACCCCATTGCCTGCGCGTTTAGCAAATCGTAACAACACGCCAGTTGTGATGTTTACCGCCAAACGTAAAGTCATTGGCGAGGGCTGGCTAATGCAAGCCACTAGGCTTCCCCCTTTATCCGAAGATGCCAATGTTGCAGCCGCCGAACTGAATGTGGCAATTGAGAAAGCAGTATTGATTGCTCCTGAACAATTTATTTGGTCTTACAACCGCTATAAGCATCCAGCCGGTGCAGAGTTGCCGCCAAGCAATTAGTTATAAACTTTTGAAATGACCTGGTTACAAAACCTCTTCAATTTCTTAGCGCTCAGTCTGCTGCGCCTCTTTGCTTTTCTGCCATATACGATCACCGTCCATGTAGGCTATGGCCTCGGCTGGCTTGCGGCTCATATTCCGAATGGCCGCACACAGGTAGTCAAAACCAATCTTCGCCTATGTTTTCCTCATCTGAGTGAAAAAGAAATCGATGAACTTGCACTAGAGCACTGGAAATTATTTGGTCGCAGTGTTCTAGAAAGAAGTCGCATATGGCTCGGGAGTGGCAAACAAATTACCGACATTGTGACTATTAATTCAGCCATTACCCTGGGTGATCGCAAGCCACGCTTACTCATCAATCCACACTTTGTTGGTCTTGAAGGCGGCTTTATGGCCCTGTCCGCTTTGGCCAATCAACACGACTGGCCCCGCGGAGCAGGCCTTTATCAAAATATGAAGAACCCATTTTTCAATCAAAAGATGATTGAATGGAGAAATCGCTTTGGTGGCAAATCCATCGAAAGACAAAGTCGCTTGCGCGATCTCATTCGTGAAATTCAAACGGGTAACTTTATCTTTATTGCTCCCGATATTGATCTAGGTCCACGCGATTCTGTATTTGTGCCTTTCTTTGGCATTCAAACCAATACTATTACTTCGGTTTCGCGCCTAGCAAGGCTAAGCGGCGCTGAGGTTTGCTTGATGACCACCACACTGAACAAAGATCGCAAAGGCTATACCTGCCATATCAGCGAACCTTTGCCAAACTTTCCAAGTGATGATGTTGAAAGAGACACGGCTCGCTTAAATCAATACATTGAAGAGCTTGTTCGAGAAAGGCCGGCAGAGTACTATTGGGTACATAAACGTTTTAAACATAGACCTCCTGGCGAAGCCAGTCTTTACGATTAAGCGAAAATATTTTGAGCACACATTTACCAGCACGCAAACTGCGCTTCACCAAGATGCATGGTGCTGGCAATGATTTCATTGTGCTTAATGGCATTGATCAAGACCTGAGCTCTATTACACGAGAGCAATGGCAAGCATTAGCGCACCGTCAATTTGGTATTGGCGCAGATCAAATTCTCATCGTTGAAAAAGCGACTCGCCCAGATGCGGATTTTCGTTACCGGATTTTCAATGCCGATGGCGGTGAAGTAGAGCAATGCGGTAATGGCTCACGCTGCTTTGTACGCTTTGTATTGGATCAAGGTTTATCTGACAAAAATCCATTGCGTGTTGAAGTCACGCATACCGTACTCACCCTAAAGTCACACGCTGATGGACAGGTAGAAGTGGACATGGGCGCACCTATTTTTGAGCATAGCCACATTCCATTTAACTCAAGCGGTCTAGCCAGCATGCAAGAGTTTCAGGAAACTCTTTATGCGCTTCCTCTCAACTATCCTGCAGCGCACGATAGTTTTGTTGGCGTACTTTCGATGGGCAACCCCCATGCAATACAGGTAGTTGTTGATCTTGAGAGCGCACCCGTTCTTTTGGAGGGTGCTGAAATTGAAAAAAATTCAGCCTTCCCAAAAAGAGTAAATGCTGGTTATATGCAAGTGCTTGATCGCAATGCAATCAAGTTGCGTGTTTATGAACGTGGAGCAGGCGAAACCTTAGCTTGTGGCACCGGCGCTTGTGCGGCCGTAGTTTCTGGAATTCGGAGGGGCCTGCTGGACTCACCAGTGAAAGTGCATACCCGTGGCGGAGACTTACAAATTGCCTGGGGCGGAATTGTTAATAACGTTGCTCAGCCCGTCATCATGACCGGGCCTGCAGTTACCGTCTTTGAAGGCGAAACAACTATTTAAATACCGTATTTATCGCGATAAGCTTTTACCGCAGGTAGATAGTTTGTTAACTGTGCATCACTAGAAGAAGTTAAGAAAGACATGAGGCCAGCTAAGTTTGCAATTGCAATTACCGGCAATCCAAACTCTTGCTCAACAGCCTGGACTGCAGACTTATCGCCAATTTCAATTGCATTGCCCGAGCGCTCCATGCGATCTAGTGCAATTAAAACAGCCGCCGGCTCGGCGCCTGCACCACGAATCAGATCTACCGACTCTCTGACAGAAGTGCCTGCAGAAATTACATCATCAATAATGACTACTTTGCCTTTTACGGGTGCACCGACCAACATACCGCCCTCACCATGATCTTTTGCTTCTTTGCGGTTATAGGCATAAGGAACATTAATACCGTTATCAGCTAACGCGATGGCTGTAGCTGCTGCTAAGGTAATTCCTTTGTAGGCAGGGCCATAGAGCATATCGAACTGAATATTGGATTCTTGCAAGGCCTTAGCGTAGTAGCGACCCAATGCACTTAAGCGAGCACCATCATTAAATTCACCCGCATTGAAGAAATAAGGTGAGAGTCTTCCCGCTTTAGTTTTAAACTCCCCGAAGGACAAAACCTTTGCCTCTAAGGCAAAACGAATAAAGTTATCTTGATTTGAATTATTTGAGCTCATAGGCCTACATGTTACGCATCATTTCCGCGAACCTCAACGGTATCCGTTCCGCAGTCAAAAAAGGCTTTCT
>CANGEC010000191.1 GCA_947452625.1 Burkholderiaceae bacterium | reverse complement strand
CGTTAAAGAGATTTTACGAAATTGGAGAATGTTATGAAAGCTCGTAACAAAAATTTAAAGCTCAGTGTGTTGAGTCTTGCCATGGTTGGCGTAGTTAGTTCGATGTATGTTTATGCAGATGAAGAAGAGGCCGCAGCACTTAAATATCCAACTAGTTCGGTTGAGGTTGAAGAGATTTATGTATCTCAAGGTTCGCAAAAATTTGGCGAATATAACGGTTTGAATAAGCAGGGTGGTTATTTGAATGGCAATATCAATATCCGTGGTGGTGATGCATATAAAAAGAATGAAGAAGGCAACACTTCGCGTTGGTCATTGACTGGAACGGATCTCGGTCTAAGCAATCGTTCTGCAACGGCAGGATACAGTGATCAAGGTGATTGGGGGGTTAGCGTTGGATATGATGCTCTTCAGCATAATTTAGCACCGGGATACCAGACGCCTTATCAAGGTAGTCCTGGCAACACTCTTTTTACCTTGCCAGGTAATTTTGGTACGGTTGATACTGCGGCTGGATCATCTCCATATGCAGGTCAGGGAACACGAGCCCTCACATCCGGACAATTGTCAGCTTTTCAAAACATGGATATTTCCACTACTCGTGAAAATTATTCATTAAATGCATCAAAAATTTTAGACAATAATCTAAATGCCACTTTTGAATTTAATCACCTCAATCAATCTGGTGGGAAGCTGCAGGCATTTGCAGCTAACCCATACAGCTCTACAGGGCCTTCTGCAGCAAGTGGGGGCAATGTATTAGGACAGGCTGTTTCTATACTACCAATGCCAACTAACTATCAAACCGATACTGTTAATTTAGCTTTAAATTGGCTTGGAAACTCTGCTCGTTTAAGTGGATCATATTTTGGTTCATTTTTTCGAGATGGGAGTAACGGTGTTAAGTTCCAGACATGGGGGGCTACATCAAGTAGCGGTAGCCCAGCCAGCACTATTGAGACAATGAGTACGGCGCCGAGCAATCAATTTCATCAATTAAATTTATCTGGCGGTTATGATTTTTCGAATAAAACGAAATTAGTTGGAAATATTTCCATCGCTCGAAACATTCAAAATACTAGTAGTGCTGTTGATCCTGTGATGCTGTTAAGTCCGGCCCCTAGTTTTAATGGCTTAGCCAATACATCCCATGCGGACCTAAAGGTTTCAGATCAAACCACTAAGGACCTCAGCTTATCTGCCAGCTATAAATTTGATCAAAGAAATAATTTAAGCCAATCAAATATTAATAATTTTTATGCTGTTGATGGCAGTAATATAGCTAATTATCCTAGTACGCCTCTTAGTTTTCAGAAGCAATTGATTAATCTAAACGGTGACTATCGTCTAACCTCAAATCAAAAAGTGCAAATAGTCTATGGAAATGAGTCTATTAAAAGATGGTGTAACCAATATGCTGTTGGTGGAAATATTATTTCAGGAAGCTCAAATTTTCCAGCTGGAGCTGATTGCGTAACTGCTAATTCAAGTAATGCTAATAATTTGAATGCGCTGTATAGGGCAAAAGTAAATGATGCAGTTAGTGTCAAGTTGGGTTATGGGGTCGATATTCGTAAAACCTTATGGAACCAAAGTGCAATTGCTGCATTCTCCGGTACAAACCCAAATGCGGCCCCGGGTATTTTGCCAAATGCGGTACCTGGTCAGAATGCCAATGATTATGTGGGCTTCCAACCATTCTTTGAGGCATCCCGCACTCAACAAACTACCAAAGCAAACGTGAATTGGCAGGCCGCTGAAAATCTATCATTTGGCTTGGGTGGAAAGTATATTTATAGCAACTATCCAGATTCTACTTATGGCGTTCAAAATGGTAATTCGTGGGTTTTAAGTCTAGACTCAACATTGAACTATGCTGAAGAAGGCATGATATCTGGTTATGTTACACAACAAAATGGTCAACGTAATATGACTAATTATGTGTATAGCGCTGGTAGTAGCACTTCAGCGAAAGTTAATGGTACTTGGAATAATACTCTGAATGATATAGCCACTACCTTTGGTATAGGGGCTAGACAAGCGGGACTAATGACTGGCAAGCTTAGTCTAAATGGGGATGTTACCTATTCTTTAGCTCAATCTCAGTACAGCACTAATCTTAATTACATACCTACAACTACTGGCGGATCCGCTTTATCTTGTGCTGTTGATGCTTCTGCAACTCCACCATCAGTTGCGGGCCAATGTGGTACTTTGCCAACCATTAGAAATGCCATGGCTGCAATCAAGCTTGGGGCAAGTTATCAAGTTGATAAAAATTCTAGAGTTGCCCTTAGATATATCTATCAGCACTTATACAGTAGTGATTACTACTATAACGCATATCAGACTGGTTATACCCCTATTGGAGTATTGCCAACTAACCAAACAACTGGTAGTTACAACGTGAATGTGATTGCAGCTTCTTACACCTACAGCTTTGATTGATGCTTTCGGAATACCTTTAAATAAAAGAACGGATTAAATTATGGAAACTAAACAACCAGGTGCATTAAAGCGGTTTTGGGCTTTCGTTAAGAAGCCTAGTGCCAAGTATTCCATCCTAGCCATTTTCTCCGTTGCTTTTATCTCGGGTATTTTGTTCTGGGGTGCATTCAATACAGGCATGGAAGCGACTAATACTCTGGCTTTCTGTACTACTTGCCACGAGATGCGTGATAACGTGTATCAGGAATACAAAGAGACCATTCACTATAGTAATCGCAGTGGTGTTCGTGCCATCTGTTCTGATTGTCACGTGCCAAAAGACTGGACTCATAAGATGATTCGTAAGTCACAGGCTGCATTTGAGGTCTGGGGCAAGATTACGGGTTCTATCGATACGCGTGAGAAGTTCGAAGCTAAGCGTATGGAGTTGGCTAGCCACGAATGGGCGCGCATGAAGGGGAATAATTCACGCGAATGCCGTAACTGTCACGATTTTGATGCGATGAGCCCAGAATTGCAGAAACAGACGCCTTATAAGAAGCATATGAAGGCAAAAGAGGCTGGCAAGACCTGTATTGATTGTCATAAAGGTATTGCGCATCAATTGCCTAAAGAGTATGAAGAGTCAGATGAGGATTAAGGTTTGACAGCCTGTTAAGGCTCTTGGACAATGGCTGGGATGGTTCAATCCCGGCCATTTTCTATTCATGACTACTCATATTTCAGAACCTACTCATTTGTCTTTGAATCCATCCTCACTCCGTGCCAATGCATTAACTTGCGTTCGGGGTGAGCGCACCCTTTTTACAGGTTTGAATTTAGAGGTTTCTGCTGGAGAGTGGTTGCATGTTCGTGGTGAGAATGGCATTGGCAAAACGAGTCTTTTGCGCCTCTTATCTGGTTTAACTAAACCTGCTGCAGGCGAAATCTTTTGGAATGAGCAATTGATTTCTGTTGATCCTTCTGAATACTATCGCAATCTTCTCTTTTTAGGTCATCGTGATTCTTTAAAGGAAGATCTCACTGCGCTTGAGAATCTTTCCATTTCCACGGCATTGGACGGCATTACGGTTTCTGAAGAGGAGATCTTATTAGCACTTCATCGCTTTGGTTTACGAGGGCGAGAGGATTTACCCGTCAATTGTTTATCTGCTGGCCAAAAGCGTAGGGTACTTCTGGCCAGATTGCTGTTGCGCCAGGCAAAACTCTGGATTTTGGATGAGCCCTTTAACGCTCTAGATGTTCGTGCCGTTGAAATGCTCTCCGAATTGATCTTGGAACACATTGCCTCTGGTGGCATTGCCATCATGACTAGTCATCAAGAAATTCCGATGCCGAACGGCAGGGTCGTACAGCTATGAGTGCATTCTTAGCCACCATTCGCCGGGACTTGCTCTTGGTAATGCGCCGTAAGAGCGAAGTACTCACTATCTTGTTCTTCTTTGTGATTGTGACTAGTCTATTTCCACTGGGAATTGGGGCGGATACAGCGCTTCTGCGCAAGATCGCCCCTGGGGTAATTTGGGTCACCGCCTTGTTATCCACCATGTTAGGCCTGCAGCGCCTTTTTGCTACGGATTTTACCGATGGGACCCTGGAACAAATGGCACTTTCACCAACCCCATTAGCCCTGCTCGTGGGGGGTAAAATTGCTGCACACTGGTTGGTATG
>CANGEC010000190.1 GCA_947452625.1 Burkholderiaceae bacterium | reverse complement strand
TTCGTGACCCGCAGCGGATTGCCGCTTTAGGTCGTGATTTGGTTTTATCTCCAGCCGATGGTCGTATTGTGGTGGTGGAGAAGACAAATGATCCTTATGCTGGTCGTGAAGCACTCAAAATCAGTGTTTTCATGAATGTCTTTAATGTTCATTCAAACCGCAGTGCTGTGAACGGCTTGGTAAAAGAGATTCAGTATTTTCCGGGTAAGTTCGTCAATGCGGATCTAGACAAAGCTTCTACTGAGAATGAGCGTAACGCCGTTGTCATCGATGCAAACGGTCAAATTGTTACCCTGGTGCAGGTAGCAGGTTTAATCGCTCGCCGCATTCTTTGCTATATCCATGTCGGTGATCGCTTAAAAGCTGGTGAGCGTTATGGCTTCATTCGCTTTGGTTCGCGGGTGGATGTATATTTACCGGTAAGCGCTGAGCCTTTGGTGAGTGTGGGCGATAAGGTATTTGCCACCAACACTGCTTTAGCTCGCTTGCCGGGTCTTGATTAATTACATCCAGGAAGATCATTGAGTACATTTCGTCGTCGTGGTCGTATAGATCGTAGTCGCGTATCGCGTTCACGGGCTGAACAGGCTCGTAATGAGTGGGTGGATGAGCTTGGTGATCCTCTGGATTACGAAGTAGAAGAGCTACACGAGAAACCGCGTCCACGTAGCAAGGGCATTTATTTGCTGCCCAATGCCTTTACAACTGCAGCATTATTCAGCGGCTTTTTTGCAATTGTGAATGCCATGAATGATCAATTTCAGGTTGCGGCGATTGCGATTTTTGCCTCTTTGGTATTGGATGGTATGGATGGGCGTATTGCCCGCATGACCAATACTCAAAGTGCTTTTGGTGAGCAATACGATTCCTTGGCTGATATGGTGTCATTTGGGGTTGCGCCCGCCTTGGTAGCGTATGAGTGGGCTTTAAAAGATTTGGGTAAATGGGGCTGGCTGGCCGCTTTTACTTATTGTGCGGGTGCTGCCTTACGTTTGGCGCGCTTTAACGTCAACACTGGCGTTGTCGATAAAAAATTCTTTCAGGGTTTGCCAAGCCCAGCAGCGGGCGCTTTAATGGCAGGTTTCATCTGGCTAGCTGACGACAACAAGATTCCCGTGCGAGATACTGCCATTCCGTGGATTACGTTCTTCATCGCGGTATATGCTGGCTTGACCATGGTCTCAAATGCCCGTTTTTACAGCGGTAAGGCTTTGGATGTTCGCTATCGCGTTCCATTTGGTGTGATGGTTTTGATGATCTTGACCTTTGTCTTGATTTCTTCCAATCCGCCATTGACGTTATTTGGTTTATTTGTGGTGTATTCCATCTCTGGCTATGTGATTTGGGCTTGGGAACGGCTAAGTGGACGCCGTTTTAGCTAATTTCAGATATTTCGGGTATATTTATTCCATGTTGATGAATTTCTCACTTTTAACCGGTCTACTTCTGCTAGCACTAAGCCTAAAGCTTGGGGCGGGTAAGGCCTGAGTTGATGAGATTAACGTAATTCATTAACCACCAAATACCAGCCCCAGCAAATTGCTGGGGTTTTTGTTTTTAAGATTGCATTAACAGTTAACCAAAAAATAGCTTCAAAGAAATTTGAAAATATTGAACCGGAGAGTAGTGATGAGCGACAAAGTAATTATTTTTGATACCACCTTGCGTGATGGCGAGCAGTCGCCCGGCGCCTCGATGACCAAAGATGAAAAGGTTCGCATTGCGCGTCAATTAGAGCGACTCAAGGTTGATGTGATTGAGGCTGGTTTTGCTGCTAGCTCGGAGGGGGATTTTGCGGCAATCTCGGCGGTAGCAGCCGCTGTGAAAGATTCGATTGTGTGCTCATTGGCTCGCGCCAACGATAAGGACATCACTCGTGCAGCTGATGCTTTGCAGCCCGCGAATGCTAAACGCATCCACGCATTTTTGGCGACCTCACCATTGCATATGGCCGTGAAGTTGCGTATGTCTCCAGAAGAAGTTTTAGAGCAAGCTAAACGCTCCATTCGTTTTGCTCGAAACTTGGCAAGCGATATTGAGTTCTCTGCCGAGGATGGCTACCGTTCCGAAATGGATTTCTTGTGCCGAGTGGTTGAGGGCGTCATTAATGAGGGTGCCACGACCATTAATATTCCTGACACTGTGGGTTATGCAATTCCAGAGTTGTATGGTGATTTCATTAAAACTTTGCGCACGCGTGTGCCCAATTCCGATAAAGCGGTTTGGTCAGTGCATTGCCATAATGATTTAGGGATGGCGGTAGCCAATTCCTTGGCTGGAGTGAAGATTGGCGGCGCTCGTCAGATTGAGTGCACGATTAATGGCTTGGGTGAGCGCGCTGGCAATACCGCTTTGGAAGAAATTGTGATGTCCTTGCGTACTCGTAAGGATTACTTCGATATGGTCTGCGGTATCGATGCTACGCAAATTGTGCCCGCCTCAAAATTAGTTTCTCAAATTACTGGTTTTGTAGTGCAGCCTAATAAAGCAGTGGTAGGGGCGAATGCATTTGCGCATGCTTCAGGCATTCATCAAGACGGCATTTTGAAAGCCCGCGAGACTTATGAAATTATGCGTGCTGAAGATGTGGGTTGGTCTACCAATAAGATTGTGCTCGGCAAACTGTCGGGCCGTAACGCCTTTAAGCAGCGCTTGCAAGAATTAGGTATCGCAATTGAAGCTGAGGCGGATTTAAACGAGGCCTTCGTGCGCTTTAAAGCCTTGGCAGACCAGAAGGCGGAGATTTTTGATGAAGATATTATCGCCATCATGTCTGATACTGCTGCCGCTGAAGAGGGTGAGCATTACCGTTTTATTTCCATGAGTCAGCATTCGGAAACAGGTGAGCGACCAACATCGCGCATTACCTTCTCGGTAGGGGGTAAGGAAGTCACTTCTGAGGCGGATGGCAATGGTCCGGTTGATGCTAGCTTGAATGCGATTGAAGCAACCGTAAAGAGCGGTGCTGAGCAATTACTGTACTCAGTGAATGCGATTACTTCAGGAACGCAATCTCAAGGTGAAGTGACGGTGCGGCTAGCCAAGGGCGGCCGCATTGTGAATGGTGTCGGAACGGATCCCGACATCATTGCGGCTTCTGCTAAGGCTTATTTGTCGGCATTAAATAAACTGCATGACCCTAGTCAGGCGAAGTTAAATGCCCAGATGACGCCTTAGTAGTACTAGCGTCGTCTGCAGCTCATTACTTATTGAGGTCGGTGTTCTTGTAGTACTTGGTACCCTTGCCGGTGAGTTCAGCGGCAAGGCCTGAGTCTGTCAGTTGGTACATCAGTACACCGGGGGCTACGGTAACGGCGTCTTGATAAGCATCGCCATTGTTTTCATATTTGGCCGAGAGGGTGGTTTGGCCGCCAAAAGTCCATCCGGAGTTCACAAAGTCATTTAGCGCAGCTTCAGTTTGGAAAACAAAGATGTTCTGAAAGGACTTAATTCCAAAGCCCAGGCCAGCTTGCACTTCAGCCATATTCATATAGATGGGTTTAGAGGATGTTTTGCTAAAAACGACCCCGCTACCGGTTCCGCCACCGGCAATCAAAATTTTCATGCCAAAGTTACTAAAGGTCGCATAGCCGACTGATTTTTCAATCGCTTCTTTGGCTTTTGGCTGTACTTTATAAAGCCGCTTCAAAATCTCGTCATTTTTCTTCAAAATGGCATCACGCTGCTGGGCAACGGTTTTATTTGAGCTAAAAATGTCGGGAAATTGAGCAAAAACTGGACTGTTGAAAGCAAAACTAACGCAAAAAATGAGCGCGAGGGTTTGTAGGAGGGGTTTGATTTTCATTAAGTTATTGATTTTATTGGGTTTTAGGGTGCTCAATACGAGTCGATAGTGAGAGGATACCAATAAATACGATGGATCCTGCCGATTTGAGGGGTTTACTCTGATACAATTCGATGGCTTTGATTTTTAAAGCTTTTTTGTTTTATTTTGTTAATAAGTGCACGACACGAGTTGGGTGAAAGCTCAAGTGTTCGCAAGTTAGGAGTATTAAAAATGGCAGTTGCTGATATCAAAACGGCGGAAATCGTCAAAGAAAACGCGCGTAGCGCAAACGATACGGGTAGTCCTGAAGTGCAAGTTTCATTGCTAACAGCCCGCATCAATGAATTAACCCCCCATTTCAAGGCTAACGCTAAAGACCATCATAGCCGTC
>CANGEC010000189.1 GCA_947452625.1 Burkholderiaceae bacterium | reverse complement strand
TCCACTTTTTTATTTGAGGCTGCAATAGCGCCTAGAGCATCACCTTCTTTGCGCTGCCAGAAATCACCTTGCTCATTTAATCCATCGCTCAACATTTTATTAATGTCAGATTGTGAAACATTCGCAGCTTGACCTTCATCCCACACAATTGGTAATGCATTCAATGCAGTATTTGCGCGCCACCAAGTGTCAGCTACTACCGCGACTGTGCTGTCATTAATTTTGACAACACCTTTGACACCCCGTAAGTTCTTCACTTTAGCTTCGTCATAGCTGACTAGCCTACCCCCAAATACTGGGCATGATTTAACAGAGGCGCAGAGCATTCCTGGAAGCTGTAAATCCAGTCCAAAGATTTTTGTGCCATTTACCTTATTCGCGGTATCAATCCGCGCATATGGCTGACCAGCAACCTTCCAAGTTCTTGGATCTTTTAAGGTGATTGACTTTGGATCGGGAGGTGTCAAAGTTGAGGCACGCTCAGCCACCTGTCCGTAAGTCAATTTGCGGCCTGTCGGTACATGCGTAATAACACCCTTGTCGACCTTTAATTCACTAACAGGGACATTCCAAGTATCTGCCGCAGCTTGAACCAGCATGATGCGCGCAGCAGCGGCACCACGACGAACATAGTCCTCGGAGATACGTATGCCTCGGCTACCACCAGTACCATGCTCGCCCCAAGCACGCTTACGCGCCAAACTTTGACCTGGTGTTGGAGACTCTGTTGTGACTTTCTTCCAATTACATTCCAACTCTTCCGAAACCATTTGCGCCAAACCTGTGCGGGTTCCCTGACCCATTTCTGAGCGAGCAATTCTGATTGCCACGGTATCATCAGGCTTAATAGAGACCCAAGCATTCACTTCAGGCTCACCCGCCTTCATTGGAGTGTTTTGGTCGTACTTGCTATTAGATTGCGCTAGCGCAAGATCAGGCAAAGCACCAAGCCCAAGGATCAAGCCACCACCAACAAGAGATCCCTTGATGATGAAGTCACGACGAGAAGCGTTTGCCAACATATTAGTATTTTCTATATTTGTAGTCATGTTGCGCCCCTTATCCACGTGTCTTAGTTGAGGCATCGTATTGCGCAAGAACATCCTCTAACTTCTTCTGTCCAGACGCTACATGAATACCATCGCGTACTTTTTGATAAGTGCCACAACGACAAACGTTGGTCATAGCATTATCAATATCTGCATCCGTTGGCTTGGGAATCTTTTTGAGTAAAGCTGCTGCTGCCATCACTTGACCAGATTGGCAGTAGCCACACTGAGGCACATCCAAGGCGATCCACGCCTTTTGTACTGGGTGGGAATTATCTTTAGACAGTGCTTCGACCGTAGTGATCTTCATGCCGCCTACCGCTGAGACTGGAATCGAGCAAGAGCGGACAGGTTCGCCATTCATATAGACGGTGCAGGCACCACACTGAGCAACCCCACAGCCATACTTAGTACCAGTGAGCCCAACGACTTCTCGAATCGCCCATAACAAAGGCATATTGGGTTCCACATCGATATTATGGATTTGCCCATTAATGGTTAATTGCATTACTGTCTCCTTGAATGCTTTTCATTACTAAATGCTTATATTTATTTCAAATGACTATAAATCATTCTGTGAATAAATTCAGAGCCAAATCGGCAACCTAGTAGAAACCCTGAATACGATAAAGCCACCTACTGAATTGTCTAACGTTTATGGGTCGGTTCAGCAGGTGGCTTTATCCAGATGAACAGCACAGCGTTAGGCGCTTATGAGATCCCGCTTTCTTTGTAAACCATCGCAGCGTTAATTGCGGCAATATTGACAGCGCCCATTTGTTGCATGGTGGACCTAAATTCGGTTTGCAAGATCTCCATCACCCGCTCAACCCCTGGTTGGCCAAATGCGCCCAATCCCCAAAGGTAGGGTCGACCCACACAAACTGCGCTTGCTCCTAATGCCATCGCCTTAAAGACATCACTGCCTCTGCGTATGCCACTGTCAAAGAGGATGGGTACCTTGCCTTTTGCGACCCTGGCAACTTCAGGCAAACATTCAATTGCACCGCGTCCGCCATCCTCACTGCGGCCCCCATGATTGGATACATGGATACCATCGACTCCGTATTTCAGACAAAGCTTCGCATCTTCCTCGGTCAAAATTCCCTTAATGATGATTTTCATCTTGGTTGTATCGCGCACCTGCTTAATAAAATCCCAAGTCATATTGGATGAGGCCATCTTGACGCCCGTCATATCAATGCCATCGTAATTGGGGCGCTCCTGAGCACTTCCAAAACCATGCACATGGCAACCAGCACAATTGCGTGGATCGAGTTTTTTGAGACGAGCAAATGTTTCTTGATTTCTGCCACCATTGCGATCAACTGTAATTTCTAAAACAGGAGCGCCCGCTTTTTCTACGCGCCGAATCACCTGCTTAGCGACTTCGGGACTGGAGGTTGCATATAACTGAAACCACACCTCCCCTTGCCGAGCGGCAATGACCTCTTCAATCGTTGAAGCCCCGGCATTCGAAAGAATATTCAAGAACCCACCCGTTCGCGCAGCTCTTGCAACAGCGACCTCACCCTCCGGGTCATAAGCTTTGTTACCACCTGTTGGCGCAATGATGATTGGAGATTTCCACCGACTACCAAACAAGGTGATGGAGGTGTCTATTTGACTGACGTCACGAAGACGGCGGGGGCGCAATTGATATTTCAGGAAAGAACTGCGGTTAGCTCGCAATGTCACTTCATCATCGATTCCTGAAGCCATGTAAGCAAAATGTGCTGGTGGAACTTTAGTAAAGGCTACCGGCTCAAAATCAAACACATTGATAGCATCTTTAGGGCTGGAGATCAGATCTAGAGGTGTATTGGATGCCCAAATCATGGGGTCAGGACGTTTCGTAAAATTTCTGATCAGTTCTTTTGACTCGTCTGCAAAAGCATTTTGGTTTCCCGCCAACGCAAACAAAGGGCTTGCTGCAAGCCAAGTTAGAAACTGACGACGTTGATCGTCTTGATCACCGTCATGATGATTGCTATTACTCATGTCTCCTCCATTTTTTATATTTTTATAAACCACATCAATTCATCAAGCTCAATTTACCTCAATTTAAAGCATCCAGGGCGAGCGAGTCTCTCATGACCAATGGAAGTAGTCTTTAGAGTGATAAAGCGAGGACACCCTAAACGCCTCCCTAAAACCCCCATTTATTTGCTATTCTGAGGGCTCAACCAAGGATGAATATGACTGACGAAAATCAAACCCAAAACGACGAAGATTTCGACTACGGGTGTGAGTGCGCAATGACCCTCTTGAATGAGCCAACAGAAGATTGCTTAAATGATCTGATTGATGAGCTTGATGAGGGCGGTATGATTGCGACTGAAGTGGTCTACGGTCTTTTAGCAACGATCTTAATGAGCATGAACGCAGAAGAAGGTGACGAAGAAGAGCATTAAGCTTCTAGTTTATTTATCGAACTGTAGGGCAAACTGATCCATGGCCTTAGCCATCGCCAGGTCCAGATCTGTAAGCCCCTGTGTTGAGTGAGTAGTTAGGCGCACTTTCACCTTATTCCAAGAGTTTGACCAGTCGGGATGATGATCAATCTCTTCCGCATATCGAGCTACCAGCGTCATGAACTCAAAAGCATTTTTAAAATCTCTAAATATAAATTCCTGAGATAAAGTTTTTGCGTCGGCACTCATCTTCCAAGCAGGAAGGGCTGCTTGAAAATCCATATCTTCTGGCAGTAGCTTAGGCACACTCAGCATCCACGCTTTTAGAAAGTTTTTGCAGATCATCTGGGTAGAGCCAGCGCCACTCACCTTCTGCTAAATCAGAAGGCATAACATATTGACCGATCTCGGTGCGATGTAATTTTTCAACATGATTACCCACTGCAGCCATCATGCGCTTGACCTGGTGATAGCGGCCCTCAACAATCGTCATCGCTAAGGTGTTTTCATTGAATGGTTTGCACGCAGTTGCAAGACACGGCCTAGGGTCATCATCCAATACCACTCCTTTTAAAAGATGATCAATTTGCTTTTGAGTGATAGGCTCGGGAGTAGTAATTTCGTAAACCTTGCCAATGTTTTTTTTGGGTGTTGTCATTTTATGAATAAACTGCCCATCATCCGAAATTAACAATAGGCCAGTGGTGTCGTAATCCAAACGACCGACACAC
>CANGEC010000188.1 GCA_947452625.1 Burkholderiaceae bacterium | reverse complement strand
TTAATGACGAACCCTTTGGCCCCATGTTAGGCATTCGGAGTTTTAAAACTTTGGATGAGGCAATTGGCGAGGCCAATAGACTTCCATTTGGTCTTGCTGGTTATGCGTTTACACAGTCTTTAAAAAACGCACATCAGTTATCGCAAGAGTTACAAGTCGGTATGTTGTGGATGAACCAGCCAGCTGCTGCTTGGCCAGAAATGCCATTTGGTGGTATTAAGGAATCCGGCTATGGTTCGGAGGGTGGTTATGAGGCCATGGAGGCCTATCTCAATACCAAGTCTGTTTCTATCTTTACAGGATAAGCATCGTTCGCTACAAGCTTAATAGAGGGGTTTAGATGTCGCAATTTTCTCGTCGTCAATTTTTGCAGGCATCCACAGTGGGTGCATCAATGGCTGTGGTTGCGCAAACTTCAGCCTTCGCTCAAGCTGCAGCCCAGAAAACTCCAGCGTGGCGCGCTAAGAGCTTCTTTCCGCCCTCTTACCAGCTTGGTTACATCATTCCCCATCGCTATACGGATATGGATGCTTATCAGTTTTATCGCGTAGCGCCCGATGGCATGATGCTGGTGACAACTGGATTGGATTTATCCGAGTACACCCTAGATTCGGTGGAATCGCAGTTACCACCTTTTTATTCTGCTTTGGATTTGTTAGTCAAAAAATGTGTTGATCGTATTGCTTTGAGCGGGGTGCCAATTGCCGCAGCGATGGGGCGCCCACGGATGTTGGCAATGTTAGAAGAGGCTCGTCAGCGAACTGGGATTGAGTGCGATACGGATTTGGAAGCCCATATTGCCACTATGCAACGTTTAGGTATTACGAAGCTAGCAATCGGCTCTCGTTGGTCTGATGCGGTGAATAATGCTTTAACTCAATACTTGGCAAGTGCCGGTATTGAGGTGGTGATTTGTCGGGCGCAAGGTCGCTCACTTTCTGAAAATAAGGTTGCCAATCCATACGCTGATCATGAATTAGCTTTGACCTTGGGAAGAGATGCGTTGCGCAGTGCCCCAGATGCTCAGGCCTTATTGTTGCCGGGTGGTTTATGGTACGCAATTTATGCGGTGCCTATTTTGGAGGCAGAGTTTAAAAAACCGGTATTGCTCAATATCCTCAGCACCACTAGCAATGCAATGCATACGCCATTGTTTCGGGAGAAGATGCGAGATGCCCCCAAAGCTGATCCTTATTGGGGAATGGTTCTCGCAAGCTAGTTATTTCGCTAGAATGTCCATTCATGTTAATGGAGGTCGCTATGTCTGAGTTTCCCAAAGATATTTATACCGAACCACGTTCAATTGATTTCAATACCCTAGAGAATTTGGGACCACTATCCAAGATGGCGGGGATTTGGGAAGGTGAGCGCGGTTTAGATATCAAGCCTAAAGCAGAGGGCCCTAAAAAACAGGCTTATGCAGAGCGTATTGAACTTCAGCCTATCGATCCGCAAACGAATGGCCCGCAATTACTTTACGGCTTGCGATATCACGTGCATGTCACCAAGCCAGAGCAAGTCAAGACCTATCACGATCAAGTGGGTTATTGGTTATGGGAGCCCGCAACGGAAACGATTATTCATATCCTAACTATTCCAAGGGGGCAAACGGCCATGGCCTCTGGCAAGGCGAGTGCTACTGCCAAAGAGTTTGAGTTGCTCGCGGTCCAAGGTTCGGATACTTATGGAATTTGTTCGGCACCGTTTTTGGATCATGCATTCAAAACAGTTGAATTCCGTATTCAGGTCAAGATTAATGATGATGGTACTTGGAGTTACGATCAGGATACTGTTTTGAAGATTCAAGGTCAGGAGGAGTTATTTCATCATCGTGATAGAAATACCCTCCATAAGATTGGTGAGCCTACCCCCAACCCGCTAGCAAGAAAACAATGAGACTGCGAGATGTGGCTTAGACGGCCTTCTGTGGGGTTTGCTTGATTCAGCAAGTGCATGCCTTGGCAATCATATAATCTTCCGATAACGATTCAATAAGGGGCTAAGGTGTCTGGACACTTGGGAACTAGTTTACGAAAGCTGGTAAATGAAAAGCGCGGGCTTTTAGTTCCGGGAGCTGGCAATGCCTTGGCCGCCCGTGTGATTGAAGATGCTGGTTTTGAAGCAGTGTATTTGAGTGGTGCCGGATTAACCAATCAGTTTTATGGTATTCCGGACTTAGGCTTTATTAATCTCAATGATGTGGTTGCGCATACTGCGGCCATTCGGGATGTGGTGCAAATACCTTTGATTGTGGATATTGATACTGGCTTTGGTAATGCTGTCAATGTTTACCATAGTGTTAGAGCTCTGGAGCGAGCTGGTGCTAATGCAGTGCAAATTGAAGATCAAGCAATGCCTAAGCGTTGCGGACATTTTGCCGGCAAAGAGGTGATCTCTCAGGCGGAAATGTGCGGCAAGATTAAGGCGGCAGTGGATGCCAGAATGCATCAAGATTTTTTAATCATTGCGCGAACAGATGCCAGAACAGTGAATGGCTTGGATGATGCTCTAGAACGTGCAGCAGCTTATGCCGCAGCGGGCGCGGATATGACTTTCATCGAAGCTCCTGAAAGCGTTGAAGAAATGAAGATCATCGCTGCGCAAGCATACTGCCCGCAACTGATCAATATTGTGATTGGCGGCAAGACTCCTTCATTACCGCTGATAGAGTTATCTGAAATGGGTTTTGGGATTGTGCTGTATGCCAATGCCGCCTTGCAAGGTGCGGTGCGTGGCATGACCAATGCTTTGGAGCATCTAAAGCAGCATGGTGAGCTAAAAGAGGATCCTGCTTTGGTGGCAACATTTGCAGAGCGTCAGAGTAGTGTCAAAAAAGAATATTTTGATTTATTGGAGAAAAAGTTCTCATGAAAAAAATTCAAGTTGTAGCCATTCTCTTCGGGATGTTCATTGTCAATGCAGCCTTAGCTGATAGTTGGCCAAGTCGTCCGATTCGCTTTATTGTGGGTTTTGGTCCTGGTGGTGCTAATGACTTAGTTGCGCGCGCAGTTGCTGAGGGCGTGAGCAAACAATTAGGTCAGCCGATTATTGTGGAGAATAAGCCAGGCGCGGGTTCAGTGGTTGGCGGCGATTATGTCGCCAAGTCAGCGCCTGATGGCTATACTTTTTATGCTGGTGCAGCGGGCGGTGTTGTGACGATTCCGATGTTACGTAGCAATATGCCCTACAAGCCTGATGATTTAATTCCGGTTGGCATGATGGCGGTGAGTCCTTCTATCATTGTGGTGAGCACAGACTCCCCGATTCAAAATCTGAAAGACTTAATTAAAAAAGCACAAGGCAAACCTGGCCTGACATTTGCTACTGCTGGTAGCGGCAGTACGCCCCATTTCGTTGCTGAAATGCTCAAGCTCTATGCCGGGGGTGGTAATTATGAAATCATTCCTTACAAAAGCGGCTCTGAAGGTGTTTTTGCAGTGGTATCAAAACAAGTGGATGCCACATCAGAGGCTAGCGTAGTGGTACTACCGCAAATTGAAGGAAATAAATTGCGGCCAATTGCCTCTACCTGGAATAAGCGCATTACGCGCTTACCCAACGTGCCAACTACCAAGGAGTTGGGATATCCCAACATTTTTATTGGCCACTGGTCCGGAATTTTTGCGCCCAAAGGAACTTCGCCAGAAATCATTCAAAAAATGAATGCTGCAATACAGGCCGCTCTTGATACCAATAGTTTGAAAGCTCGTTTGATTCCTCAGGGTATAGAACCAGCGCCTGGGTCACAAGCTGATTTTATTAAGTTTCTCTCCGAGGAAAGAAAGCGTCTGTTGCCGATTGTGAAGAGCGCGAATATGAAAGATGAGTAATCTAGACGGGGCTGATGCAGACTATCGCCCTGTGTAATACTCTTCCAGCGGTGGATATTTGCATGATTGCTTCTTCAACATGAGTCCCATGTTGAATGCTGATGCCAGTTAAACTCAGTCTGTAGGCTTCTTATTTAAAATAAAAAAATCATTTGAGACATGACCGAGTTAATTCAAACCTATCTTGCTGCGCCAAGCAAACCTATTTTTCAATTGCCACCAAAGGCTTGCGATGCGCATTGCCATATTTTTGGACCGGCATCTCAATTTCCATATGCCACAGGGCGCTCTTTTACGCCAGTAGACGGGAGTAAAGAGCAGTTATTTGCCCTGCATGATTTTTTGGGAATAGAACGTTGTGTCATTGTGCAAACTGCATT
>CANGEC010000187.1 GCA_947452625.1 Burkholderiaceae bacterium | reverse complement strand
GCCTGGCGGGATGCCTTGAGACATCGTGATGTCAAGGGTGCTCTGGATATTTGGTTAGATGATGATTCGATCACTTGTGTACTTCCCGAAGGACATAGACTAAGTGGTCATGCTGAGATTCGTCAAGGTCTGGAGCGCCTGCTTGCCAAGCAGGCATTATTTCTGGAACCGATTGCCTGCATCAGCCACTCGATCTTGGGCGCGGCAATCTATGACACTACTGAAGCAGTTCACCTGGGGCCCGATCAAATTGAAACGGCTTTCTTCTTAAATATCACCCTGGTCTTACTGCAGGATAGTCAAGGCTGGCGCATTGCTCATCTGCATGCTAGCCATTCAAAAGATGAAACCTTTGATGCTCCTTCGACGCCACATGGCCTGCATTAAACGAAGTCATGGATGAGCGAGTACTACGCTCTCTCATTAAGTGGCCTAATGTTCCGCATTGCTTTGGTTGGCTAGCATTAGATCGTCGCGGCCAATGGCGCATGCGAGATGAATTTGCTCAACAAAATAAATTGACGGGTAGTGTAATTCGACATGTGGCATTAAATGAATTTATCGCACGCAACTATGCGCGTGATACCACTGGTAGATATTTTTTTCAAAATGGTCCACAGCGCGTTTTCATCACGCTAGATGCGACTCCATGGATTGTGCGTCTGCATCCCACTGCTAACAACATGCATTTCACAACCCAATGCCAAATGCCATTTCATCCTCAAGGTGCGCTCAGCGATGAGCTTGGCAATATCTACATCACCGGACTGACACAGCAAACCATTTATACCGACTTTGAGCAAGCTGACAAAATTAGCTTCACTCAAACAGCCGAGTTATCAGTTGCCCTATTGCATGATCATGACTTAGCACTTTTTTCTGAGTTGGCAACCATCCAGGAACAAGCTTGTAGCTTTGGAGGTTCCTGGATCTGGCATGAGAAGGCGTTACCACTAGACCCCATTTCTGCTAACGAGCTTTGTGAGCGCTTTGGCTTCATTAAAACCCCTAACGCCTAACAGTAACTTGCTAGCCAGTAGGCGCTTTTTTTTGTTCTTTCAGCTCATCTTGATACTGGCGCTGCATCTCTCTTAAGCGTGCATCAATTGTTGAATTTTGATAGAAATCCGTACCACTTGAGGATCTAGCAATTTTCAACTGCTCGATGGCGGATGGCCACGCACCCTCTAACGCGTACTTTTCTCCCAATGCATAGTGACGCATAGGGACGTTTTTTGCCTGGTCATAGGCATTTGAAAGCATGCCCCACCAAATAATTTCATTCGGCTGTGACTTAGTGCGGGCCTTTAACCAAGTAATTGCATCATTGGTTCGCCCTAATTGAAGATCCGCATTAATGACGGCCGCGCCTGCAGCATAAGACTGAGGATAGGCACGTAAAGTCGTTTGTGCAATCTGCAAAGCTTCTTCATTCTTTCCTTTAGCTAAAGCCAATTCAGAAGCGGTGATATCCAACGATAAACTTTGTCGGACCAGAGGTGAGCCTGGCGCACTAGCAGTGTGAGCTACATTGCGCGCTTGCTGTAAATAGGTTTCAGCCTGATCGATCTTGCCTTGGCGCTGCGCAATTAATGCTAACCCATAAAAGCCTTCCATTTGCTTACCAGCTTGGGGCTGCTTGCTCAGACTCTCAAATTGATTCTTAAGATCGTACATCCCGCTCGTAGTACCTGACTGTTCCATGCGTGCGCGAGCTTTAATAAAGTAAAACTCCACAGCAGTTGGCACCGTTCTAGGTGTAACGGTGCGCGCCCGATCCTGCATGTCTGCAATACGATCAACTGTTAAAGGGTGAGTGCGTACATAAGATGGCACCCCGTTATCCATAATTCCGGTCGCCTTTTGTAAACGCTGAAAAAATCCAGGAGCACCATTCACATCGTATCCGCTAGCATCCAGAATTTGAAACCCCACACGATCTGCCTCGCGCTCGGCATCGCGCGAATACGACAATTGATTACTAATAGCAAGCGCCTGGCCGCCCTGCATTAATCCTGCGGCAGCAGAGGGGTTGCGTGAAGCAGCTAAAACGCCCAGCAAAAATCCCGCGAGAGCCAGCATAGTATTCATACCCTGCTTATCCATCTGGCGAGCAAGATGGCGTTGCAATACATGCCCGGTCTCATGACCCATTACTGAGGCGACCTCGGAATCTGACTCTGCACTGACAATCAACCCCGTATGAAAACCAATGAAACCACCGGGCAAAGCAAAGGCATTAATACTGCTATCTTTAACAGCGAAAACTTCATAGTTGTAGGCACCACTACCTTGCTCATTGGCACCGCCCAATTGCAACTTTTTAGCTGCTTGTAGTAAGCGCCGCTCCATCTGATTTAAAAAGTCATAAATAGGTAAATCATTGGAATAGTCAGGATCTGGTCGAATTTGGCGCATGATCATTTCGCCGTATTTACGCTCATCAACTCGGCTTAAGGCATCACCCCCAGGGTCACCCATGTCTGGCAACACAATATTGGGCTGACTCTGAAAAGTATTGCGGCTTGGCAGATTGGATGAGCGTGCTTCAGGAGATTGCATTGCTCTGCCAATATTTTGCAAAGCAGCGGAATCACCCTGCACAGAAACATCTCCGGAGGGTGTAGATGAGACGGTGGCAGCGTAGCTAGACCCCATTCCTGCGCAGCTTAGCGCCAGGATCAGTTGCGTAGCCAAAATACGCTTGAAAACTGAGGGCCTAGACTGGGGCAAATTGAAGGTCTTTATCACTTCCATCCCTATATGGTAAAACTTATCCCATGAACAAACTAACTCATTTTGATGCTAGTGGCCAAGCCCACATGGTAAACGTCGGCGATAAGCCCAATACCCATCGTATTGCCATTGCCACAGGCAAGATCACGATGCGCCCAGAAACCTTTCAAATGGTTGAGGCTGGCACCCATAAAAAGGGGGATGTACTTGGAATTGCTCGCATAGCAGGCATTCAAGCATCCAAAAAGACTGCAGATCTGATTCCGCTTTGCCACCCATTGGCTCTAAGCCATGTCAGCCTCGAGTTTGGCTTGAATAGTCTTGAAAGTAGCATTACTTGCCAAGTGAGAGCAGAAACCACGGGTCCAACGGGAGTAGAAATGGAAGCCCTCACCGCAATCCAAGTCGCCCTACTCACAATCTACGATATGTGCAAGGCCGTTGATAGAGGCATGGTCATGAGTGACATCAAACTCATAGAGAAGAGCGGCGGTAAGTCTGGGGAATGGAAGGCAGACTAAAGCAATCAAGCCACACATAGATGGCCTGATTACCATTGAATGGCTTACTGACTAATTCTGCATTCTGAAGGCAATAACTGGGAGAGCAGATTCGTTTGTGTTGAGCGACATGACCAACCGCCAGACCAAGTTGAGCCCTCAGATTTAGATAAATCCAACGGTTGTGGCACGCTCGCATCCGGCTCATTGGTTGGCACAAGATGCAGTGTATTTTTCCCTTCTGGCGCAACATTATTTTGAAAATCAATTGCAATCGCACCTGAAGGCGTCACTTCAATTAACTTTACGCTACGAGTAGGCGAGAATGTAAATGCGCCACTAGTAGCCTCATCCATACGCACAGTTCCCTGACTGGCAAATGCTTCCGTAACAGCCAACTTCGCACTTGAAGATAAATTCAAACCCTCCACTACTCGACTGCGCGCAATGTAATCCTGATATTGAGGTACAGCCACGGCAACCAAGATACCAATGATGGCTACCACTACCATGACCTCAATTAAAGTAAAGCCAGCCTCTTCCTTTTGGGTAAGGCTTCTTTCTTGTATTTCCATATTTAGCTCCTGTGGGTTAAACCACTATCTTCCAGTCTATACCCCAATTACTCTAGTGAGGCGCCCATAAGAAAAGCCGGCTTTAAGAGCCGGCTTTGTCTGATTTGCAACTAAAAGTATTAAAGCTTTAAGCCTCTTTTGCGCCGTTCTTTTTCTTGAGATAAGTACCCACCAAAATAACAATGGCAACCCCAATCCCTTCAAAAATCATATGAGCATCTTCCATTGCCGTCTGAATAGAGTCCTTAATAGCAGGATCCTCAACCAACATGCCGCCAGCCAAGAGCCCCAAGAGTCCAGCCCCTAGGGTAATAATGATTGGAAAACGATCCATTACCTTCAAAAGCATGGTGCTGCCAAAAATAATCAAGGGAATGGATAAACCCAAACCAACTATCAAGAGAACCAAGCGAGTTTCTTCCGGGCCTTTTTGTGCCG
>CANGEC010000186.1 GCA_947452625.1 Burkholderiaceae bacterium | reverse complement strand
AGCGGGCCTGTAAATACGCCGCATTGGCGGGATCAGCCATTAACTGGCTCACCCCAATCTCCAGATCATCAAAGTCACGCACTCGCATAGACTCTTTGGTTTTTTCCATATGGCCCAGCATGACTGCGCTCATGGCATACCAAGCCAAATTCAGATCATGAATGCGATGTTCGCACTCCCAAGCAAAGAACGCTTGATACGCATCAACCCAAGCATTGCGAATCGCCGTAATCTCTGTTGGGTCGCCGCCGGTTTTAGCGAGGTACTCAAGCACCGGCTTAGAGGTCTTAGCAATATCAGCTAAAGGCGTACGCTTCTTGGTTAAGAAATAACTCTCCCACTGCTCAGCAATTTCCATCACCGATCCGCCAGCACGATGATGTGCAATCACAGCCTCGATAAAGGGTGCGTCTTTCTGTTGAGTAGGCGTGCCATTGCTAAAGCATTGATACATTACCCTGAGGTCTGCCGCAGTTTGGGGGTGTTGCCAAAATACTTCTAACGGATTAGGGGTTCCCAGGGCTGGTAATGATTGGTCTAAATACTCAATCGGCGTGATGCCCTTTGCCTGACAAGCTGCCAAAAAGAATGTCCAAGCGCCGCGTTGTTTAAAGAGACTGTAATTCCCCATCAGAAACTTGTGAGTCTCGCTTGCCCCGAATTCATCCAACAGTAAGTCGTAATGCGCCTTTACTGAATCCGGCAAATCTCCCCACCAATCGGCCATGCACTCTTCTTGCAAACGTTTGGCATCTTCACGCAAGTTAAAGCCGGGCTGCACTTCCGCCGAAACTGGTGCGGCACCCAGCAATCTTCCAAACCAACCATGAAAGGTATCAATCACCACTGCCTGTGGACTTGCTAGCACCTTGAGATATAGCGCTCTTGCCTCTGGCAGCAGCCTAATAGCCCCAGACTCCTTAAGGCCTCGCATTTTCAACTCTTGAATCAGCGTTGCGTCATCAGCTCTGGAGAACTCTTCAAGCAAGCTATAAAGACGTTCGCGCATTTCTTGGGCAGCTTTACGGGTAAAGGTCAGCGCCAAAATTTCTGGAGGCTTGGCACCCGCGAGCAATAAGCGAATCATGCGCGCAACTAGTAACCAGGTTTTACCGCTACCGGCACAAGCAGAAACTATTACCGATTTCTCGGGATTGCAGGCAATGGCATAGTCAAACTCTTTGCTCACCACATCCCCTTTCTGCAGATACCTCGAGCATCACAGTACTGACACACGCTGTCTGGTGCAAAAGCTTGCATTGGTTGGCGCGCCCACAGGACTTTTAGATCAGTCTTGATTTGCTCATTAAATTGCGCCATTAATTCTGGCATTTCCTCTACCGGATGTGCTCGCACAATCTTCTCGTCAGCCTGATCAATCTCCGCTTTAAGGGACACCCACTCTGCTTGATTCACAGTGCGGCCAGGTAAATGGGCTGCAATGGGATTCTCATTGGCGCCACGCGCATAAATTAATAATTGCGGATCATCCAAAATATTTTCAGCACGTTTGACAACTTTTTTGATTCCCTGATTTTTATAGTCAATCACTGCTGCTAAGCTCGGATCCGTTTCATGAATATCAAAGCGATCCGCACGCCCTGAAATCTCAATCGTTCTAGGAATACCCTCAGAATCAGTCAAGCTCAAGGTAAAACCCACCGTCAACTCGGCATCGTGATAACGCCAACCTTGGGCCTCGCGTTTTAATTGCCAATCCACAAAACTCGGGATTTGTTTTTGCCAATCGCGCAAGGTTCCCAAGACCCTAGCATCGCCAGCGATCAATCGCTCAAACTCTTTTTCTGAATGCGCTCTTAACTGTGCTTGCATCCACTGCCGACGGGCTTCCAGACCCTCATGAATCGGTGAATGGGATTTATTTTCTTCAGTCTTAAGCGCTTGAAAGAAGTTTTTCAATAAAGCATGCAAGGTTTGGCCGGCTAACGAGGCATCAAACCCTTCCTCGAATTCTTTAGCCTTACGTAGACCTAATAAACTACTGACGTAATAACGATAAGGACACTCACGCAACGCCTTATAAGCACTTGGTGTTACGGTTACCGGAATCGCTAAATCGTGCTGCGGAATACCCACTGCGCGTTTCAGTGGCTGAGATTGATCTTCATACACATCTGGCTTAAGCTCTTGCGTCGTCCATTGCGGTAGTTGCGCTTGCAAACGCTGTATCCAAGCCGAGGGACGCAAAGGTTCACCGCTCTTGCTTTTACTCTGCCAAAGTAAATCGACGTTTTGACAAGAGACGAGCAACTGCGATAGATCTCTAGCTTGCTGAACATATTGCGCAGCGATCGTAGAGCTCTTGAGATAACGATTGAGGGCATCAGAAAAGAATAAAGGTGGTTCAGAAAATGCTGGCAATTGCTGCTCATCACAACCCACCAGCACCACAGCATCGAATTCTCGTAAGCGCGTAGAACTCAAAGGCAAAATACTCAAGGTCGCTAGCGCCTCTTTGCCAGCCTCTTGATACGAAGCTTCTTCTATGACGGTTTTGATCAAACTCAGCCACTCTGACAAACGCATCTTGAGCTGCTGATAGGCGCCGCCACTCAACTCAAATTGCTTGAGCACCTCCAATAATTGTTGACCGGCAGGGTCTGCTTCAAGACGCGGCGTCATACCAGTTTGTACAAGATCAACTTGCAAGAGTTGGTAAGCACTTGTACAGTTCACTGAGAGCTGTTGCCAAGCGAGATGACGGCTTTGCACAAATGCAATCAACTCGAGTAAATGTTCGTTGGGTGAGCCGCTATGAGTAGCTGCATAACTATTAGCCCGCTCAATTGCCATCCGGAAGGTTTCCCATCCTGACTTAGCTTGACTAGCAATCAGAATGTCTTCGAGTTGCGCTACCCAGCCTATACAGATCTCGGGTGTTTTGTTTAAACTAAACGCCAAATCAAAATACGGGTTCTGCAAAAACTCCAAGAGTGCGCTAGCACTTGGCCCCTCTTTAGGTGCGCGGATGAGTTCAAGCCAACTATTGAACGCTGCAGCTGCACGAGTGGTAGATAACTTCCAACCCGTCTCATCCCGAATGCGTAGCGAGTCACCCAAGCGACTTAACAATGCGCGCGTCCGACGTGCCGCCAAACGATCTTGCGCAACCAAGGCGATATTTTTCTTGCCCGCAATCAGATGCGTCTCAATCGATTTAGTCGCAGCCCAAGCTAACTCCTCAAAACGTCGCGCCGCCAACAAACGCCAGCCCACGCGAGCGTTCTCTTGAATATTCTGAGTCAGTTGCGCTTGCACCACCTCATCAATATGCGGAATATCGCCTTCAAGACTTTGTCCCGTCAAAGCTTCAGACCACAAGGCTACTGATTGCCAGTTCAGATCAACTCGTACCACGGGCGCATATTGCGCGTAGTCACTAAGATATTGATCAATCAAGACTTGATCACTGGGCTTGGGATCGGCGGTCTCTACCCAGATAAATGGTCGCTTTGCCTGTCCGGGTATTTGCGCATTACTTTTGGCTAATTGCAAATGCGCTGCCATCGCCAGATGCTTCCGAATAACTGGGTCGCCCACATTGCTGAGATAACGCCAAAATGCCAACAGTACGGCGGACTCCTGATCGACGATATTTCTGGAAAGTCCCACATAAGCTTTGGCAATCGCTTGATCCAATACCAACGTGACTTTTTTGAGCCACACCTCAGTATCCAAGGCATGCGTTTCTAGTACGGTATTGAGCTCACCTTGTAGATGCGGCACGACTGCCTCTGACAATGCATCACATGCATCAATCACTGCTTGAGCCAAACCCCACGCGCCCGCTTCACTCTCAGCCTTAAACCAAGCCTGCAAGATCGGATGCTTACGCAAGTTGGTGTAGACCGATAACCAGCGTTCTAAATTGGATTGCCTCTTAGGAAACTGCCATGCACCTGGCACCGCCTCTAGCCAATCATTAAAGCTCATGACCTGAGGCAAAAAGGCAGTGCGAGGATTGAGTTGGCTGGCATGAGGGCGATATCGCTCTAATGCAGCCCTCACCCCGATTAATGGCCCGGCTGTACTTAGCACCACTAGGGGGCGCTGCTCAGTTTGCATTGCACAATCCCAAATGCCTCCAGCAAGCTGCTCTAAGGCCTGCGCATCAGGCGCAATAGACCATGTGTATGGCGCTTGCGCTGACAAAATAGTTGGGAAAGACTGCGACATGCCGTTAGCTTGAGTGATTTTGTGAAATAGTTGTTTTAGGGTTTATTTTGGTTTTTAGGCAAAAAGTTTGGCTTATTGCTAATATAAGCACTGTAACGATATAACTAAATAAGCCTAAATAAGGAATTT
>CANGEC010000185.1 GCA_947452625.1 Burkholderiaceae bacterium | reverse complement strand
ATGTCAGCGATCACTGGACAGCCTTCATGAGTCTATAAGCCACTTTTAATATCGGTGCAACAGGTTTGGTGGCTCAATCACTGCGCCTTAATACAACCGCTAGCAATATTGCCAATATCGATAGCGTATCAGGCCCTGATGGAAAACCATATCGCTCACGTCAAGTGGTATTTGAGGCAACCCAGCCTGCTGGTCAGCCTGGTGCAGGTGTAGCTGTAACTCAAATTGTGGAGAGCACGGCGCCACTGCGTCGCGAATATAAGCCAGGTCATCCGAAAGCCGATAAGTCTGGTTATGTCGATATGCCTAACGTGAATCCAACAGAAGAAATGGTGAACATGATTTCTGCATCACGCTCCTATCAAATGAATATTGAAGCGATGAATGTAACAAGGCAACTAATGATGTCGACTATGGATTTAGGTAAGTAATAGAAGTAAGTGATAAAACGAAATAAATTAAGCAAGAGCAAAAGAGAGTAGAGGAAGATATGACAACAACAAATGCAATGGGAATTCGGACCTACGATCCGTTGACTGCAAATAAACCCGCAACTGATACGACAGTTGGGACAACGGGTGCCGATCAAACTCAAAACTTTTTGAAACTCTTAGTTGCACAGATTCAAAATCAAGATCCAATGAGCCCAATGGATGCTTCAACGATGACATCACAGATGTCGAACTTGAGTATGGTTAATAGTATGCAGTCAATGAATACCTCATTGTCATCATTACTCTCGCAGATGCAGAGCGCTAACTTTATTACGCAATCTTCCTCAATTGGACATAGCCCGCTAGCTACTAGCAATACGATTTCTTACTCAGGATCTGGCTCTGTATTGCTAGGCGCAAATGTTGCCAATCCTTTATCCAACCTAACTGCAACGATTGTAGATAGTACTGGCAATGTTGTTAATACCGTAAATCTTGGTTCTGCACAGGCAGGTATGAATAATTACTCATGGGATGGAACGGATAGCAATGGCCAGCCAGTACCAGCCGGAAGATATTCAGTTACCTTAGTTGGGACAGATGCAGCCGGTGCGACTGATCAATCGCCAACATCATATGTAGCTTCGCCTGTTGTGAATGTTTCTAAATCCGCAGATGGCAAAACCGTGAATTTACAACTTGCAGATGGAAGAATGGTTGACTCAGCATCAGTAACGCAGTGGGATACCTGATTTAGTCCAAACAATCAATTTAAAGCAAGAAACGTTAAAAGAATATTTAAAAGGTAGAAAAAAATGGGATACAACATTGCATTTTCGGGCTTAACAGCTGCTGCAGAGGCGATTGATGTTACTAGTAACAACATTGCTAACTCACAAACTGTAGGATATAAAGCGGGCCAATATGTATTTGCCGACCAATTCTTTCGTGCACAAGATCCACAAAGCAAAGATCGCAGTGGTATGGGCACCAATCGCCAAGTCATTCGACGCGATCAAAATTACGGCACTGTTACTGGTACGCAAAATCCTCTGGATTTAGCATTAACCGGCCCTGGAATGTTCGTGCTTGCTAAGCAGGCTAGCAATAATGTGCCAACTGAAACGCCATCGGTATTTCAATACTCACGCAATGGTCAGTTTGGAGTGGATAGTCAGAACCGCATCGTCAATGAAAGCGGTATGTTTGTAGTTGGATATCCTGCATCGCCAGATGGACAGACCGTTAGTCAGGCTTCATTTTCAGTGTTATCACTTGACCCAACGCCAAAGTCAGCCAATCCATCTACAACATCAACTATTGCTTTGAATATTAATAACGGCGGCAATCCAATTCAAAGCCCATTTGATCCAAACAATAGCGCATCCTATACACAGTCGACTTCTCAGACTGTGTATGACTCTTCCGGAAATTCACATACCATGTCAAATTTTTATGTGAAACAGGCCCCCGCCACTTTATACCTTTATCCACAAAATGGTGGCGGAACAAGAACGGGTGCAACAGTATTCTCATTTAATCCAAAGCAGGATATTAGCAGTGCTGCCGATAACTTTAGTTCAACACAAAATTTGACTGGTGTCGGTAATGGTGTGAGCAGTGATCAATCCATAGCAACAACTTCAGTATCGGCAAATGCAGGGACAAATGAAACATTACAAGGCGTTACTTTGACGCCAATGCCTGCCGGCCAAACTTCAACCTACCAAATGAAGTTGGGTGATGGGACAACATTAATCGTAACTGCTCAACCTGGTTTGGACGGAACGGGTAATCCAGTGACACGATACGCGTACGCTGCAGATCGTTACAAGGTATATTCAACTGTAGATGGCGTTGTGGTTAATAGAAACGTCGCGGTAACAAGTCAAGTTGCGCCCGGCTATAACTCGGGTTCAACTTATGGGTCATTAGTGGGTGCGCCAATTACTGTTAGCGGAGGTGTACTGGGATCCATAGCATCAGGATCTCATACATACACATTTTCAGTACCAAGTCCAACAGCAGGTGGGTTGGCAGCAACACTAACTGTTACTACAGCCACTTCTGGCGGAAATGATCAAATTACTGCTGCCACAATAACTGGTGGAACAGGCTTTACTCCTGGAGCAACCGTTCACATTACTGGATCGCAACTGGGTGGAGCAGATGGCTCTGGCGATGCATTAACAATTAACTTGGTAGCTGGCACGAACGTAACAACCTCTACTGTATCAAGCCTGAGTGTTGGTGGAGCGTTACAAGGAAGTGCGCCAGCAGGCTCTTACACTTATGGTAGTACGACGGTAACTGGTGCATTGAACGGCACAATTACACCAAGTGGAAGTGTGACAGGGGGAGTGGCAGGAATATATACAGTGCCATTATTGTCAAATGGAGCTGGTACTGGCGGCATTGCAACCATAAATTATGGCGGCAATGGAGTAATCAACAGTATTCAACTAAGTGGCGGACAAGGTTACACAACTGATACTGTAACGATACCTGCCGGCTCCCTTGGGTCCGGATCAAGTGCATTGAGCATTGGAGCTATAACAGGAAAGACGTATAGCGGTTCGTTCCTGACAATGCATGATCTAACTGGAAGCCCAATTTTATCATCTCAACCTATAGTTGCTGGATCGGTTAGTACTTTACAGACATTTACATTCTCTAACGGCATCTCTGTTACTTTAAATACTCCAGCAACAGAGTCGGAAGCGGCAATTGCCGCCTCACTGAATAACAAAGTGGTAGCAATTGAAAACCAACCTTTAGGTATTATGGGATTTGTAGCGGGAAAAAATATTGATTCATTAGCGCGAGATAATTTTGGCGTACCTGCTTTTACAACTCAAACGTCAATTTCAACAACGGTTGGTAGTGGTACACGAGTAAATCAATTGGCACTCAATATTGATAGTACTGATATGACTGCTTACTCAGCTTCTGCTCAAACATATAAAAGCAACACAAACGGCAATCCGCTTTCCCAATTGACTGGGTATACTTTTAGTAATAAGGGAGAGTTAATCGCTAGCTATGATGACGGGACAACCTTAATTAAAGGCCAGCTTGCAATCGCTAGCTTTAATAATACTGAGGGCTTGATTCCAGTTGGACTTAATTCATATCAGGTGTCGGGTACAACAGGCACTACCTCTGGCGCTGCGATGTACGGAACAGCTAATTCAGGAAATCTGGGCGCAGTTCAAGGTAAAGCTGTTGAAAGCTCAAATGTCGATTTAACAGCAGAACTTGTTAAGTTAATGACCTTACAAAGACTCTACACAGCCAACTCACAGGCAGTGAAGATTGAAGCTGCCACCATTGTTGATGATGCAATTCGTATTGGCCAATAAAGATTAATTGATCCACACATATGATTAATCGCTTCGCTTACACCTCCATGACTGGTGGCACAGCATCGACTCAGCAGTTGGCAGTTACGGCTAACAACTTGGCCAATGCGCAGACACCTGGTTTTAGGGAGGTGATTAGCGCGTACCGCACTGACCCTATTAAAGGTCTTGGTGCCGATTCGAGAGCATTCGTGGCTGAGACTACGCCAGGAAACAACTTTACAACTGGTCAAATTAAGACGACTGGCAACACCTACGATATGGCAATCAAAGGCGACGGATTTTTTGTTGTCAGAAAGCCTGACGGTACTGAGGCCTATACAAGATCAGGTCAGTTTTTTGTAAATGATCAAGGGGTGTTGCAAGCTGGAAGAGATGTCCCGGTAATGGGTTCCGGTGGAACGATTACGCTGCCACCGAATGCCATTGTTCAGGTTGCAGAAGATGGACAAATTTTCACGCAGCTGCCAGGAACGCAGTTTCTAAACCAAGCTGGAAAATTAAAACTAGTCAGTCCCAATCCTAGTGATTTAGTCAGAGACGAGGATGGATT
>CANGEC010000184.1 GCA_947452625.1 Burkholderiaceae bacterium | reverse complement strand
ATGCGGATTTGTTTAAAGGCGTGCCACATGGCCATTTCACCTGCTTTGGCCATAATAGGATTCACGGAAGCAAAAGGCACTGCAATGTCAGGGTCATAGTGCATCACCCACAGGCCATCTTTTTGCACAAGCATCGGGCCGTTATAAGCCTCCCACTCTTGAGAGGTGTGCTCACCAAAACTGGCGCAGATCGCATTTAGCTTTGCCAGTGCAGCAGCACGATCGGCAAATGCAAATGCCTGTCCAACATAGGAACCGAGGCGTTTAATGGCTTCCGGTTCAATACGGGGTCCAACATCATTAATTAACATGCGGCGTATTGGTGACTTAGGCATGGAGGCATAGACCATTCCGATCAAGCCACCCATAGAGGTGCCAAACCAATCTACCTGTGACACCCCAAGATGCTTCACAAGACTGGCCATATCGGCCACATACTGTGGCACAGCATATAGCATTGGGTTTTGTAAACGGTCTGATGCACCTCGACCAACAACATCAGGACAGACTACGTAATAGTCATGACACATCGCCTGAGCCAAGGTCTTGAAGTCACTTCCGCGACGCGTTAAACCATGGACGCACACCAATACTTTGGGATTACTAGGATTACCCCAGGCGTGATATGCCATACGATGCGCGCCATCCGCACTGACACAGTCAACATAAAAGGTTTCGCCTTGATAAAACACTTCCTCAAGGCGACTATGCTTGGGAGCAATATCATGATGATGGTGATCGTGCGCTACCCCTACCTCCTCAGGTTGCAGGGTCACATGATCAATGCCATGCTGTTCGAGTAGCATGGCATTAATTCGCGCCATGATCTCGGGCCAATCTGCAATATGCTCAATTTCAATATGACCAATCAAGGCAGGAAAGCTAGGCGTCATTTCCCATACATGCAAATCGTGGACTGCCAGTACGCCAGGAATCTTCTTTAGATCGCTACCCACCTGCAAATAATCAATATGCAGTGGTACGCCTTCCATCAGGAAGTGATATGACTCATGCAAGATGCTGATGGTCGACTTGAGAATTAATAAAGAAACCAAGATGGACAAGAGTGCATCAATTGGCATCCAGCCAGTCAGTTGAATAATCACACCGGCAAAGAGCGCGGCAACAGAACCCAACAAGTCCCCCATCACATGTACTAGAGCTGCTCGCGTATTCACACTCTTCTTGTCGCGGGATAGAACCCAGGCAACAACAACATTCATCAAGAGACCAAGTGCGGCAACCACCGTGACGGTTAGACCATCAACATGATGCGGGGTATAAAAACGACTCACCGCCTCAACCACAATCCAGACAACTAAAAAGAGCATGGCGATACTATTTACAAAAGCCGCCAAAGCTTCCGCTCGACCAAAACCAAACGAATGCTTGGGTGATGGTGGGCGCCTAGAAATGATTTGCGCCAACAGCGCTAAACCTAGAGCGGCGGCATCGGTAACCATATGACCCGCATCAGAGATTAGTGCTAAGGAACCAGCAAAGTAAGCGGCAGCAGCTTCAACCCCAGAAAAACCCAGAGTAAGCACCAAAGCAATCAGCAGCAGACTTTGATTGGAAACTTCTTTGCTATGGGAGTGCTTTGCATCCCCGCGCTTATGGGCATGCAAAGAAGGATCGCCCTCGGTATTGCGTTGAGGGCGAGCAGGCCTTACAGAGTGAGAATGATGGGAACCCGACATGGTGTTCCCATTATTTCATTAAAAGATAGCTAGTGTTAGAAACCGGCAACATCAACGGGCGCACCCGTCTTCGCGATCACCTCTTCTTTAGTCACGCCAGGAGCTAGCTCAACCAATTTAAGACCCTTAGGAGTGATATCCAAAACACAAAGATCGGTAATGATGCGACTAATCACGCCAACACCAGTGAGTGGCAAGGTGCATTTAGGCAAAATCTTGATTTCTTCCGTGCCATCTTTTTTCTTGGCAACATGCTCCATCAACACTACGACATGCTTAACGCCAGCAACCAGATCCATGGCGCCGCCCATGCCTTTGACCATCTTGCCCGGAATCATCCAGTTGGCCAAGTCACCATGCTCGCTCACTTGCATCGCGCCCAAAATGGCGATATTAATCTTACCACCACGAATCATCCCGAAGGAGTCGGCAGAAGAAAAAATGGATGAGCCTGGCAAAGTGGTTACTGTTTGCTTGCCAGCATTAATCAGATCGGCATCAATCTGCGCTTCAGTTGGAAATGGTCCGATACCCAATAAACCATTTTCAGATTGAAGCCAAACTTCCATATCCTTAGGCACATGGTTGGCAACCAAGGTTGGCATACCAATACCTAAATTCACGTAGTAACCGTCTTTTAACTCTTTAGCAGCGCGCGCTGCCATCTCATCTCTATTCCAAGGCATATCGATCTTCCTATATATCTATCTGTACGGTGTAGTGAATTAAGACGCAGATAAAGTGCGTTGCTCAATCCGTTTTTCTGGGGTCTTATTCAAGACCAGGCGATGAACATAAATTCCAGGCGTGTGGATCTCATCGGGATCCAATTGACCGTTCTCAACAATCTCTTCAACTTCCGCTACAGTGATCTTGCCAGCCATTGCCACTACGGGATTGAAGTTACGAGCGGTATAGCGATAAATCAAGTTGCCAGACTTATCCGCTTTCCACGCTTTCACTAAAGAAATATCGGAAATAATGGCGCGCTCCATGATGTACTTTTCACCATCAAACTCTTTAACCTCTTTACCCTCAGCAACCAAAGTGCCGACACCAGTTTTGGTGTAGAACGCAGGAATGCCGCAACCACCAGCACGCAGCTTTTCAGCCAAAGTACCTTGTGGAGTAAATTCCAGCTCCAACTCACCCGCTAAGAACTGACGTTCGAATTCTTTGTTTTCACCCACATAAGAAGCAACCATCTTCTTAACTTGACGAGAGTTGAGCAAGAGTCCCAAGCCAAATCCGTCAACACCCGCATTGTTAGCAATCGCGGTTAAATTTTGCGCACCTAAATCTTTGACTGCCTGAATTAAGGCTTCCGGAATCCCGCATAGGCCAAAGCCACCAACTGCCAGCTTTTGGCCATCCTTCAAAATATCCCGCAGTGCATCGACTGCTGATGGGTAGGTTTTATTCATATCTTTCGTCCTAATATTGCCAAAAAAGGTAAAGAAGCAATCATAACGCTTTAGCCCGCTGCAGTAACACCCTCAAGGAACCATACAAGTACCGAACAGGTGCTACTGACACCCATTTTTTCGCTTAGAACTAAACTAATAGCACTAAGCGCCCTATTTTTAGATTTTTTCGGAGAAATTGAATGACCAATCAGGAACTGCTAGAGCAATTTGGCCCCCGTGAGTCCATGGACTATGACCTGGTCATCGTAGGTGGCGGTCCCGCTGGCTTATCAGCCGCCATTAAAGCCAAACAACTTGCCACCGCCTCCGGAAAAGAAATTAGCGTCTGCGTGCTGGAAAAAGGCTCAGAAATTGGTGCCCATATCCTGTCTGGAGCCGTCATGGACCCTAAAGCCCTGACCGAACTCTTGCCTAACTGGAAAGATCTTGGCGCACCCTTAGAAACAGCGGTCAGTGCAGATCAATTTCTGTTTCTTACCGCACAAAACTCCTACCAAGTACCCAATTGGATGCTGCCCCACTGCTTTAAGAATGAAGGCAACTACATTGTCAGCCTGGCCAACGTTACTCGCTGGCTTGGTGAGCAAGCCGAGGGCTTGGGCGTGGAAATATTCCCCGGCTTTCCTGCTGCCGAGGTGCTATATAACGAGCAAGGCGCTGTCTGCGGGGTTATTACTGGCTCCATGGGTTTAGACAAAGAAGGTAATCCTACTGATCAGTTTCAGCTGGGGATGGAATTGCGCGCCAAATACACTTTGTTTGCCGAAGGTGCACGTGGTCATCTGGGCAAACAACTGATTGCTAAATATGCCTTAGATAAAGATGCCGATCCGCAAAGTTATGGCATTGGCATTAAGGAGCTCTGGGAGGTAGAGCCCTCTAAGAGCAAGCCTGGCCTAGTGGTTCACACTGCGGGCTGGCCACTGGAAAGTGATACCTATGGTGGCTCTTTTCTGTACCACCTTGGTGACAACAAGGTAGCCGTTGGCCTCGTGGTCGGACTCTCGTATAAAAACCCCTACCTCTCGCCCTTTGAAGAATTTCAACGTTACAAACTGCATCCAAAGATTCGGGAGACTTTTGAGGGTGGCAAACGCATTGCCTATGGTGCACGCGCCTTAACGGCCGGCGGCTTGAATAGCCTACCTAAAACAGTCTTTCCTGGCGGCGCCTTAATTGGCTGTGATGCAGGCTTTCTGAATGCCTCACGTATTAAAGGTAGTCATGCGGCAATCAAAACGGGCATGCTTGCT
>CANGEC010000183.1 GCA_947452625.1 Burkholderiaceae bacterium | reverse complement strand
GACTGCAATTGCGCTCTTTAAATTCCCCTGGCGGCAGGCTGATGTGGTGCACCACCACTAAATTAGGCATACAGCCATCAGGTCTTGGGTCGCAATTGGGGGAATTGCGCCATGCTGCACAACCAAGCCAACCGCGAGCGTCTAAAGATTGCAGATGCTGTTCAGAGCAATAAAAACGATGCTCTTTCGTGATCGCTTCGGATTGGGGAAGGTGCACGTTGCAATACTGACACTGCACCATAATCTCCGGTTCATGAAGCTTCTGTTTAGCCTGCGCCCCTGTCTTTAGGCTTTCTTTGGCCGTGAGTTCAGCTTGCTTCTTACCCTTGAGCCAAAGATAAAAAAAGCCTGCGCCAATAAACAGAAGTAGCCATTTGGTCACTGCTATGCTCTTTGAAGAATAACTTCCATCACAAAGCGACTGCCGATATAAGCCAGCAAGAGCGCGGTGTATGCGCTCAAGACCCAGCGGACCGCCGTACGCCCCCGTAATCCCACTCGCCAACGGGCTAGTAAAAGACCTGCAAACAGAAACCAAGACACCAATGCAAACACTGTCTTATGGTCAAACACTAGCGGCTTACCAAATAAGGCTTGCGAAAAGAGAAGTCCAGAGAACACCGTAAGCGAAAGTAAAACAAAGCCGACATAAAGCAAATTAAAGAGCAATGCCTCCATTGTCAGTAGTGGCGGCAGATCTTCCAGCCAGTGGGCAATGCGTCCATTGGGAATAACCGCCAATTGGCGATGCAAAGCACGATCTTGCACACTCATCAACATGGCATGCATCGCAGCCAAGCTTAATAAGCCGACCGAAACAGTCGCCACAATAAAGTGGGCCTTAAACCAAGGGTCAGAGACCGCTCTTGGTGAAATCAAGGTTCCTGGAAATACACTTGGCAAAAAGGCATAAATCATTGCAAACAAGACTGCCATCCAACGCAAACTTGCGATCGGCGTAAACCAAGACTGGAACCAATAAAAAGCCAATCCCACCCAAGCAATCAATGAGAGGTCTTGCGCAAACCCGAAAACAAAACCTTCGGCGGTGAAAACTGAATCATGTAACTCAACCCCGTGAATCAGCAAAATCACAAAAATTGCCCCTTGGACCAAGCCAGAGAACCAAGCAGAGTCCATCTTGGCCTTTGAAGTCAGGGTCAAAACAAGCAAAAGAATTAAATAAAGCGCAGATGGCAAGCATCCGGAACTTGAGTAACCTAAAATATCCATCTGGAAAGTCTAATCGATAAATGCTAGAAAACCTCACCGACCGTCTATCCCGCGTCGTTAAAACGATGCGAGGACAAGCTCGCCTCACGGAAAGCAATACTGCCGACATGCTGCGAGAGATCCGCCTGGCCTTATTGGAGGCCGACGTGGCCTTGCCAGTCGTCAAGTCCTTACTCGAGCAAATTAAATTTAAAGCCCTTGGTGAGGAAGTGGTTGGTAGCCTCAGCCCAGGCCAAGCCCTGGTCGGGGTAGTTCAGCGCGAACTAGCCCAAGTGATGATGGGCGATGGCCAGCAAACGGGGGAACTGAATTTAGCCACACAGCCTCCAGCAGTCATATTGATGGCAGGTTTGCAGGGTGCGGGTAAAACTACTTCCGTCGGAAAACTGGCTAAATTTCTTCAAGAAAAAAAGAAGAAGAAAGTACTCACGGTTTCTTGTGACGTCTATCGTCCAGCGGCAATTGAACAGCTAGAAACAGTTACCAAACAGGTGGGTGCCGAGTTTTTTCCAAGCAACATCAACCAAAAACCCCAAGAGATTGCTGCTGCTGCCTTAGATTGGGCTCGTCGCCACTACTTTGATGTCTTGCTGGTAGACACCGCCGGTCGACTTGGTATTGATGAAGCGCTCATGCAGGAGATCAAAACCCTGCATGCGTCACTCAACCCTATCGAAACACTTTTTGTAGTTGATTCCATGCTTGGTCAAGATGCCGTCAATACTGCCAAAGCTTTCCATGATGCATTACCACTTACCGGCGTCATCCTCACTAAGCTTGATGGTGACTCACGTGGTGGTGCGGCACTGTCTGTTCGTCAAGTCACTGGTGTGCCCCTCAAATTTATCGGTGTTGCCGAAAAAATGGATGGCCTTGAAGCGTTTGATGCGGAACGCATGGCCAGCAGAATTTTGGGCATGGGCGATATTCTGTCTTTGGTTGAACAAGCCCAACAACATGTCGATGTGGCTAAGGCAGAAAAATTAGCCAGTAAAATTTCTAAGGGCGGATTTGATCTGGGTGATTTCAGGGATCAATTAGCTCAAATGCAACAAATGGGTGGCATGGCAAGCTTGATGGATAAACTACCCAGCCAAATGGCGCAAGCAGCTTCTAAAACCAATTTGAGTGCCGCTGACAAACAAACAAAACGCATGCGCGGCATCATCGATAGCATGACACCGAAAGAGCGCGCTAAACCTGAACTACTCAAAGCGAGTCGTAAGCGCCGTATTGCCGCTGGTGCTGGCGTAGAGGTGCAAGAAGTAAATCGTCTGCTTGCTCAATTTGATCAAATGCAAACCATGATGAAGCAATTTAAAGGCGGCAAGATGGCGCGCACGATGGCTGCGATGGCTGCAAAAGGAGCCGCCAAAGGTATTGGCGGCTTATTTAAGAAATAAAAAGTTTTACCGCTTAAATCAGCGCCGCTTTCGCTGCCTGAACTTCCGCAATCACCTTTGCCCCAATATCAGCCAAAGGAATATTTTGTGATTCAGCGTCAGTCCGACCTTTGAATTCCACAATAGAATCAGCCAAACCGCGATCCCCAATCACTACTCGGAATGGCGCACCGATCAACTCCCAATCCGCAAACATGGCTCCTGGGCGCTCACCGCGATCATCCAAAATTACATCAATACCAGCCGCCAACAATGCATCATGTAATTGATCAGCTTCTTTTTTAACTGCTTCCGACTTGTCATACCCCATTGGACAAATCACTACTTCAAACGGCGCCATAGAAATTGGCCAGATAATGCCTCGCTCATCGTGACCCTGCTCTATGGCAGCACCAAGCAAACGCGTCACCCCAATGCCATAGCAACCCATCACCATCGGTTGAGCTTTACCCTGTTGATCAAGGTAAGTACAACCCATTGATTCAGAGTAACGCGTCCCCAATTGAAATACATGGCCCACTTCAATACCACGACAAATATCCACAACCCCTTTACCGTCAGGAGAAGGGTCTCCAACTACGGCATTGCGAAGGTCGGCTACCAGCGGCTCCGGCAAATCACGGACCCAGTTCACACCAGTGAAGTGATGGCCAGCAGCATTGGCACCGCAAACAAAATCTGACATATTGGCTACGGTGCGATCGGCAATCACTGTGACATCATCAGCCACACCAACCGGACCTAGATATCCCGCAGGAGCATGACATGCTTGCAAAATTTCAGCCTCAGTAGCAAAGCGAGACTCAGCCATGCCAGGGATCTTGCTTGCTTTGACCTCGTTCAACTCATGGTCGCCACGCAGCAAAATCATAAATAATTTTGCTGGTCCAGATTCTTGATCAGCCGCGAACAAAAGAGATTTCACAGTTTTTTCAAGTGGCACATCCAAAAATTGCGCAACATCTGCGCAATGAGTTTTATCTGGCGTTGCTACCTTTTGCATAGCCTGCACTGGAGCTGCACGAGCCGCAATTAAAGCCAATGACTCTGCCGCCTCTAAATTAGCTGCGTAATCAGAGTTAGGGCAATACACAATGGCATCTTCACCAGTATCAGCAATCACATGAAACTCTTGGCTACCCGAACCACCGATCGCGCCATTGTCTGCAGTCACTGCACGAAACTCTAAGCCCATACGCTTAAAGATGCGGGTGTACGCCTCAAACATGATCTGATAAGACTTTTTCAAACCTTCGGTATCGCGATCAAAGGAATAGGCATCCTTCATACTAAATTCACGACCACGCATAATTCCAAAACGTGGGCGACGCTCATCGCGGAACTTCGTCTGGATTTGATAAAAATTTACTGGCAACTGCTTGTAACTTTTAATCTCATTACGTGCTAAATCAGTAATCACCTCTTCAGAGGTCGGTTGAATTAAAAAATCACGGTCGTGGCGATCTTTAATGCGCAATAGCTCAGGCCCCATCTTTTCCCAGCGACCTGTCTCTTGCCACAATTCAGCTGGCTGAATCATCGGCATCAACAACTCAATGGCGCCAGCGCGATTCATTTCTTCGCGAATAATATTTTCAACCTTACGAATAGAGCGCAAACCCAAAGGCAAGTAGTTATAAATACCCGCGCTCAATTTGCGGATAAGACCGGCACGCACCATAAGTTTGTGCGAAACCACCTCAGCGTCAGAGGGGGCTTCTTTTAGCGTGGCGAGAAATGACTGTGAAGCTTTCATGAATGG
>CANGEC010000182.1 GCA_947452625.1 Burkholderiaceae bacterium | reverse complement strand
CCACCAGAGGCTAACTTTGTGCACACGACTTGCTTGAGTGTTTGTATGAGACTGATTTGGTTGAGTTATTTTGACCCACGCAAGGATTACAGGACTGTTTGGTGGTGTCGTGGAGATTCGACTGACACAAGGATGTGATGTCCTTGTTGCGGTCGGGGTACCCCACACATGAAGTGTCCTTTAAAAGGACGCTTCATAAATGAAAAACCACCCCGGAAGGTGGTTTTAATCAATCAGAAGCCAAGAAATTACTTCAAATCAACCTGTGACCAAACACTCTTGCGAATGTAGTTAGTTGTTGCATCAGGCATTGGCACATAGTCCAAATCCGACGCCATTTGTTTGCCGTCCTTAAAACCAAAATCAAAGAACTTAATAGTTTCTGTTGCAGTAGCTTTATTTTCAGGCTTTTTATAAATCACTACAAATGTAGCGCCAGTAATTGGCCAAGCATTGGCGCCAGGCGCATTAGTGATGAATGTATTCATGCCTGGAAATTTTGACCAATCTGTGCCTGCAGAGGCGGCCGCAAAAGAAGCCGCTGTTGGCTCAACAAACTTATCATCAGCATTCTTCATTTGTGTGTAACTCATATTATTCTTTTTGGCGTATGCATACTCTACATAACCAATCGAATTCTTAATACGAGCTACGTTTGCGGACACTCCTTCATTGCCCTTGCCGCTAACTGTTGATGGAGCTGGCCACTTAACGGCGGCACCAAAACCTACAGCATCTTTCCAGCCTTTATTTACTTTTGAAAGGTAATTAGTAAAGATTGCAGTTGTGCCAGAGCCATCAGCACGAGTTACTACAGTAATGTCGCCTGTTGGAATTTGCAGACCAGGATTTAGCAACTTAATACGCTTGTCATTCCAATTAGTAATAGTTCCTTGGAAAATATCTGACAGCACATCACTTGATAATTTCAACTGGCCTGGCTTGATGCCTTCAATATTTACTACTGGGACAACGCCACCAATAATTGCAGGAAACTGAACCATGCCACTGGCTTCTAATTCTTCAAAACTCATCGGAGCATCAGTTGCACCAAAATCAACTGTTTTAGCTTTAATTTGCTTGATACCACCACCAGATCCAATAGATTGGTAATTGAGGTTATTACCCGTCTTAGCTTTATAGGCTTCTGCCCATTTAGACAGGACTGGATAGATAAAGGATGAGCCAGCACCAGTTATTTCAGTTGCCTGGGAAACGGGTGCAAATAAAGATGAGCAAGCAACTAACATGCCTGCAGAGATAATTTTCTTCAACTGCTGATTCATAAAAAATTCCTTATTAAATTGAAAGTACTCAAAATTATTTTCCCCCCGAGAGAGAAGTTCCCAGGAGCTATAAATCTAAAAAGTAAAGCTAGACCAAACGTGGCGGCCTAAAAATACGACTAGAAATGATCTCCAAGTGAAGATTGGAGTAAGTTGAAGTACTGACGATCCTAAACCCAGTGTTTTTTTGCTCTGATTTAGGAGCGCTCTCTAAATAGCCAAGCACATGTGATGAAAAATGAAAATGGTTGCCATTCTTAACTTCCTGAGTGGCTGATGCAGACAAATAAATGGCTTTGGATGGATTGACGCCAATGTTATGGGCACGACCCAATCCATGCTCAACAAAAGCGGCCGCTGATGCACATTTAAAGGCAACGATAAACAGGCAAATTATTGTCACCAGAAATTTGGATCGGTCATACATTGGCATTGACTCTAGTTTGCATATATGACAGCTATGTGACAACTTAGATCAAGTTAATAGAATGCTCTATTGAGTGTTCTGCATCACTTATATCCAGGAGGAGGCACTCATAAATTTGTCCTTTAAAAGGACGATTCATTATGGGGTGGTGTTTCTTCTAATGAGCAAGTTAGCCATCTGATCAACTACTTCTGACCATTCCGAATCATCAGCTTTAGCCTCAATTAAAAAAGCCTTTTGCTCAGGGTTCCAGTAAATGGCATTTTCCAAAATAGAGCCTGTCTTTAATTGATGCCTCTCAATGAATCGCTCCATGTGAATCGCTTGGGATGACAATCCTAACTGCTCGAATAGTTCTTCTAGGGTTCTGTTATTAACGCCCATCAAAATTCTCCTTTACCAGTCTTTAAAGGGTCTTTCAGCATCTACATCTCCACCCAAGGCTCTCATCTTCATTTGGCAATGGGGGCAAGTAAGCCCATCCCACTCAGACAAATAATCACTTGAGTGGCAACTTGTGCATACTGGCCTAATACTAATTTCAGAATTAATACTTCCTGGGTTGGCAACCGTATAGGTGTCAATGGCCGAGCAGGATTTACAGGCCATAACCACTTGGGATGATTGAAGCCCAACCTTTCTACCAATGCCGCTAATGCAAACAAACTTGCATGAGCTACATACAAATTTATATCTCACCATAGATCAATCTCACTTATTCAGTTTGGATTGAATATCGAGACGCTTCATACGAGCATCTTGAATGAGCAATTGCCGCTCTTGATTGGCAACGCCAATAGCGATCTTTTTGGAAATGAGATCTGCATAGAGGCCATCGATTTTTTTAAAGAATTCCTCATACACAGTCGTCATTTCAGGACTCAAACCCTCCAGCGCAATTGGACGACAAGCATTAGCTTCAACCAAGTAATTAGCTAATGCCTTCGCTTGTTGGTCCGTTAATTTATCTGGGGAGATAAAAAGGGCTTTTGCATGAGGATTGTTTCTGGTAACAGCGATGATCTGGCTATCAACCAATAGAGCATCAGCACCTTGATTGCTTTTAACAATGCAGTCATTAAGGCGCTTAGCCACAGCGCCAGAGTGAACTGGGGCTGGAGCTGGCGCCGTCATTGGCGATGGAGTTTTTGCAACTTGTACTGAGTTATTGGGCGCAACATTATTCGCACAGCCGCTTAAAGCAATAATTCCCAATATACCAAGTTTAAATATATTTTTCATTGATTTTTCCAATTCGTTTATTGATAGACAAAATCAGCGCGGCGGTTTTCTTTAAATGCCGCTTCTGTTTGGGCTGGGTCAGCAGGTTTCTCTTTTCCAAAGCTCACTGCTTCTAACTGAGATTCACTAACGCCTTGAGCGACTAAGGCTTTCTTAACGGCTTCGGATCGCTTTTGACCTAAGGCTAGGTTGTATTCTGCAGTTCCACGATCATCGGTGTTGCCTTGAATGATCACGGATACCTTTTGCTTTTGAAACGATTTTAAGTAAGAGGCATGGGCAGAGATAGTTGAAACATATTTTGGATCTACGCTATAGCTATCAAATTCAAAATAGATTGAACGCTTACCGTACACACTTGACTTGGGATCGCTAATCGGGTCATAAGTCATTGAGCCGTTAGCATTAACCTCAGCCACACCATTAGTGCCATCTAACTTAACGCTACTACATGCGGATACGAATAAAGCCAATAATGCCAAAGGCAATACTTTTACAAATTTATACATGATGAAATTTCCCAAACACGGCTACACATCGGTAGCCAAAAAACAAAGGGGCATGCCTCTAGAGCACGTCCCGCCTAAGAAAATTAGGCCTAGGCTTTGGGCGGTTTAAAGGCTGAGTCGGGGAAGTTTTGCGTAAACAACACTTCATTTGCAATAGAAAACTTAGCCACTGAAATCGGCGGAGAAAAAACAGTGATTCCAATTTCGGTAATATTTGCAGTGACATGACTCATGAGGTACATGGTGTGAACCGGCTCTTTGTCATCTGCTGATTCTGCAATGCTCTGCGCTTGCATCACTATTGAGCCGTTGGCGTAACTATTAGCAATCTCTGCCCGCTCAATTGCGGCTTGAATAAAGATACTTCCAGCGGTCGCCTTGAATGCAATCATAAAGAAGCATATGAATATAACCAGCGTTTTTTTGCGGAGCAACATGATTCAGATTCTATACCCGATTACCAAATTTGTCGTTTCAAACGACGCTTTACCAAAACCCCACAAATGAAAAACCACCCGAAGGTGGTTAGTGTCTCCTCCAACCGATAACGATCTTGAATGGACTTTTGCTATGACGATTCAATTTAGTCCCAAGTAGGATGGAATATAGCTAGGATTAACTCTTGAACGTAATCAGAATTGTCGTTTTAAACGACATTGCAAGTAACCACCCTAGATGGTTAGCTACGGTTAGGTAGAGTTAGAGCAAATCAACAGCGGTAGGCAAAGTTCAAAAGCGTTAACTACTGTAGATACCAGTAAACGCTAAGACTAGAAATAAAAATAGCCCAACAAGTGGGCTATTCTGTACTACCCGAGACATAGTTTACGTTTTATACCGGACACATACTTTACAGTTTTTGGCATAGGAGGGACCACTCTATGCCGTGGAATGAAAGTACGAAGATGGATGAAAAGCTCAAATTTGTGTCTCGTTATCTTGATG
>CANGEC010000181.1 GCA_947452625.1 Burkholderiaceae bacterium | reverse complement strand
TCTCAATTTAGATGCAAAAGGCCGCATGTCTGTGCCGGCTAAGCATCGCGACGCCTTGTTAGTGCAAGGTGACGGCCGAGTCACGCTCACGAAGCACCCAGACGGATGTCTTTTGTTGTTTCCTCGTCCTGAATGGGAAACTTTTCGCTCCCGAGTGGCTCAATTGCCAATGGATGCGCATTGGTGGCGTCGAATTTTTCTCGGCAATGCTGCAGAAATTGATTTGGATAGCGCCGGCAGAATTTTGGTGAGTCCCGAGTTACGCGCTGCCGCGGGCATTGAAAAAGAAGTGATGTTGCTTGGGATGGGCAGTCATTTGGAGTTATGGGATTCAGCGACATATGTTGCAAAAGAACAGGCTGCCATTGCGCAAGGCATGCCTGAAGCACTCAAGCAATTTAATTTTTGATGACAGGGTGCTATGAATACAACTCATCGCCCAGTGTTGCTGGCCGAGGCGGTGACGGCGCTGATCAGCGGTCCGCTCATTCGACATTCCGACCCGTCAAAAAATATTCTACTTATCGATGGAACTTTTGGGCGTGGTGGTCATACGCAAGCATTGCTCAAAGCGCTGGGACCAAATGCGCGGATGATTTCCTTCGACAAGGATTTGGATGCGATAGCAGTTGGAAAATCACTCAACGATCCGCGCTTGACGATTGTGCACAACAGTTTCGCCCAAATGGATCAGTATGCCGAGCCAGAGTCAGTAGATGGCATTTTGTTGGACTTGGGTATCAGCTCGCCACAGGTGGACGAGGCTCATCGCGGATTCTCTTTTCGTCGCGAGGGGCCGCTCGATATGCGTATGGATACCGAGCATGGTTTAACAGCGGCCGAATGGTTGGAGCAAGCATCGCCGGAGGAAATCACACGGGTGATTAAGACGTACGGAGAAGAACGCTTTGCATTTCAGATCGCCAAGGCCATTGTGGCTAAGCGCGAGGAAGGTTTACCCCCTAAAACTACTTTGGAATTGGCTAGTTTGGTTGCGAGTGTTGTACGCACTCGTGAGGCGGGTCAAGATCCAGCGACTAGAACTTTCCAGGCTTTACGTATTTTTATTAATCGGGAACTAGAGGACTTGGAGTTGGGGCTTAAGGCTGCCATTAAATTATTGAAGCCCGGCGCAAGATTGGCAGTGATTAGTTTTCACTCCCTGGAAGATCGTATCGTTAAACAATTTTTACAGGCGCATGCAAATGTTGTTGTGCCTCGTGGTTTACCAGTTCGTGAAAAAGACTTACCTCAGAGCGCCTTAGAGATTATTGGCCGAGTCAAACCCAGCGAGCAAGAGGTACAAGAAAACCCGCGCGCTCGTTCCGCGATTATGCGTGTCGCAGAAAAGCGTCAGGAGCTTTCTGCATGAATCGTGCAACCTTGACCTTACTTTCTTTATTGTTGATTTGTGCTTTATCGCTGGTCGCTGCTCAACAGCGCGCACGGAAATTATTTGTATCACTAGAGCGCGCGCAAATTCAGGAATACAAATTAAATCAAGATTGGCTTCGCTTGGAGTATGAGCAGCGTAATTTATCGAAGTCTGCCCGCATTCGGGATGTGGCTCGCAATCAATTGCACATGGTACCCATTTCTCCTGAGCGTACTTTGTACTTGAAGGAGGCAAAGTGAGGCCGGTAGGATTCTCGACTACGCCTAATTTAGTATTGCGCTTGCCGATGTGGCGATCGCGCTTAATGCTGTTCCTGTTATTTATCGTCTTCATGCTCCTCTTTATTCGAGCATTTTGGATTCAGGGTCCGGGAAACGCATTTTATGAAGCTAAGGCAGTTCGTGGAACTCAGCGTGAGCTTGAATTACCCGCTAGTCGCGGAAAAATTTTAGATCGCAATGGTCAAGTAATTGCTACGAGCTTGGAAGCAAAATCAATCATTGCTTATAACGATACCGTCCCTGATGACTTATCTGCAGATAAGGTAAAGGAGCTGGCAGATTTATTGCAAATGAGTCAAGCAGAGTTACGTAGAAAATTAAAAGATACTCGTAAGCAAGTTTTCTTAAAGCGCCAAGTAAATCCCGAGATTGCTCAGAAAATTAAACAATTAGAGATTCCGGGGATTGGCTTAAATAACGAGTACCGTCGCTTCTATCCCGAAGGCGAGGCAATGGCTCACGTAGTGGGTTTTACAAATGTTGAGGATCGCGGTCAAGAGGGAATGGAGCTCTCAAGAGAAAAAGAATTAGCAGGACATCCTGGTCAGCGCCGTGTAGTAGTTGATCGTTTAGGACGCGTTGTGGAGGAGGTAGCGATTGAGCAATTGCCACAGAATGGCAAGGATCTACAACTTTCCATTGATAGCAAGATTCAGTATTTGGCTTATAACGCGGTAAAGAGCGCGGTTGAGCAACATCATGCTAAAGCGGGTGGTGCAGTAGTTTTAGATACGCTAACGGGAGAAATTTTAGCTTTGGCAAACTATCCAAGCTACAACCCAAATGATCGTAAAAATTTGAGTGGTGAGCAGTTACGTAATCGTGTACTGACGGATACTTTTGAGCCGGGCTCAACCATTAAACCTTTAACGATTTCGATTGCGCTTGAAAAGGGCGCAGTCACGCCAAGTACCAATATGGCAATTGGGGCAAAGTATTTAGTTGGACCTAAACCTATTACCGATACGCATCCATACGATAATTTAACGGTGGCTCAGGTCATTCAAAAGTCTAGCAATATTGGCACGGCCAAGATTGCCATGAATAATCTTTCGCCTGAAGAGATGTGGAATTTTTATACCTCAGTAGGTTTGGGGCAGGCTCCTAAGATTGGTTTTCCAGGTGCAGTAGCTGGCACGGTGCATCCATTTAAGAAGTGGATGCCAACTGATCAAGCGCGGATTGCATTTGGATACGGGATCTCGGGCTCGCTATTTCAGGTTGCTCGTGCGTACACAATCTTTGCGCGTGACGGGGACTTGGTCCCATTAACAATTGAGCGTAGTCCAGAATTTAAACCCGGGACTAAAGTGCTTTCAGCAAAAACAGCACTTGAGATGCGAGCAATGCTTGAAACAGTTACTGAGCCTGGTGGTACGGCAGTTAAAGCGCAAGCCGAAGGTTATCGTGTAGGCGGCAAGACTGGTACAGCGCATAAGTTGGTGGGTAAAGGCTACGGCAATTCTTATCGTGCCTATTTTGCTGGGATTGCGCCAATTAGTGCCCCGCGAATTGTGGTTGCGGTCATGGTAGATGAGCCGACGGGTGGTAGTCACTATGGCGGCGATGTTGCGGCTCCAGTATTTTCCACGATCGTCAGCGAAACACTACGTACTTTAAATGTTGCACCTGATAGCAATATAAAGCAAGCAGTCTTAGAGGATGGTGGTACAGGTGTTATGCATACCGCCAGTGTTCATGGTCAACCGGTGGTTTTAAAAAGATGAGTGTGGTCATGAAAATAGAGCCCGCCTACTTAATTCATCATTTACATGATTTAGTTGCCTCGTCTGCGATGGCAACAAGCGATAGTCGTCAGGTGCAAGCCGGAGATATTTTCTTTGCATATCCAGTAGGACATGGCAAGGCTTTACGGGATGGCCGGAATTACATTGCTGCGGCATTAGAAAATGGGGCTGCTGCGATTGTCTATGACCCAGTGGGTATGCCCGAAGAATACTTGGATCGACCACAATTTTTTCCTATCGAAAATTTAGCGCAACAGGTAGGCGACCTATGCGCTCAGTGGTATGGGTTCCCTAGTAATCATTTGAAAGTTATTGGCGTAACGGGTACGAATGGTAAGACCACGATCACACAGTGGCTTGCTCAAGCTTTAGATGCTCCACATAGTCGTGCTGCAGTATTGGGAACTCTGGGGTCTGGATTTCCGGGGGCATTAGTGCAAACTGGTTATACAACTCCTGATGCTCCCCGTTTGCAGTCACAGTTGAAAAAGTTTTTAGATGCAGGTGCTCGATCCATTGCGATGGAGGTGTCATCACATGCACTCGAGCAAGGTCGTGTAGAAGGTCTGCAGTTTAATTGTGCAGTTCTCACAAACCTAAGCCAGGATCATCTGGATTATCACGGCAATATGGCTGAGTATGCGCAAGCAAAGGCAAAGCTATTTGAAAAAACGGGTTTAGAACATGCCGTGCTCAATTTAGACGATGCATTTGGTCGTGAATTGGCGATCAAATTAATGGCTCAAGGCGCGGTAAAAGTATGGGCTTATGCCTTAAGTGAGGCTGCTTTCGTTGGCTTTGAGAAATTTGGTAATCGTCTACATCGTATTTATGCAAAAGATGTTGCGTTGACTGACAACGGTTATGACGCGCTGTTTATTTTCGAAGGGGTTGCCTCTTGCGCTATTCATGTAGGGGTGATTGGTGAATTTAACCTTATTAACTGTTTAGCTGTGTGGGCTGCGTTATTGACCCAAGGCATTAGT
>CANGEC010000180.1 GCA_947452625.1 Burkholderiaceae bacterium | reverse complement strand
TCATCATTGCAGGACCCAACGGCGCAGGCAAAACCACATTTGCCCGTGACTTTTTGCCTGCTGAAGCCCAAACGCTGCGTTTCATCAACGCCGACTTAATCGCTGCGGGCTTGGCTCCATTCAATCCAGAGACAGCCTCCTTCAAGGCAGGCCGGTTAATGCTGGAAGAGATTGATGAGTGTGTGGACGCTAGACACAGCTTTGCGTTTGAAACTACGCTGTCAGGCTTAGCCTATTTGAAAAAGATAGTCCTGTGGCAAGCCCACGGCTAACAAGTTAAGCTTTGGTTCTTGTCATTGCCTAATGAAGATATCGCTGTATCACGAGTTGCCATCCGTGTTCTGCAAGGTGGTCACAACATTCCCGAAGACGTTATTCGCAGGCGCTTTAAAGCAGGCTTAGCTAACTTCCACGAGCGTTACAGCAAGGTAGTTGACTCATGGGCGTTTTATGACAGCTCAGGCATGCACCCTAAACTAATTGACTGGAGCAACAAATGAACACCAAAGACATTCGCACCTCCACTGATCCAGATTTGGCAGGCTCATACGCGGCCATGGAACGTGCAGCACGAGCAACTCAAGATCTAGCCATCAAAACTAATACGGGTATCGTTGTTGCAGTTGATGGCAAGAACGTTGAATTGACGGCTGCTGATTTGATCAAGCTTCGTGACCAAGAAGCGCAGCAGTCGCAACACTGAGTTGATGAGACGCTATCTGGAACGCCGATGCCCGCCTCAACACGTTTGACGGCGTCCATGATCTGGCTATCGCTGAATTTTGATCTCTTCATATAGAACCTCTTCCATTGGAAAAAATTCTACTTCTCACGCCTTTGGTTCTAGGGGACGATTACCCGAACTTGCTCTACCCCATCGCGCCCAATGCGAAAGGCCATCAAGTCCTCACCCAAAACAAGCGGACCCGCATAGGTGCGTCGCGTCATTTCAAACACATCTTTTTCGCTGACAGGCGGTATCTTGGCCGTGCCCAACAGCACGAAGTGATAGAACACTGCCAACTTGGGGCTCACCCGTGTGAACACATCACCCGCCTCTTCTGGCTTGGTGTGGTGATCGAGGATCACTTGATACACAGGATCTTTCAGCAATTCGGGTTGTACTGCCGCAACCTGGTGAATCAGCAGATCAGCACCAGCAGCGCCCCGTATCAAATTGTCACTTCGCTTGGTATCGCCAGAAATTACCACGGAGCGTCCGTCGTAGTCGATGCGGTAACCAAAGGCGGGTTTGAGTAAATCGCCGTGATCCACCTCGATGGCCGTGACTTTCACACCTTTGCTTTGGTAGACCACTGCTGCGTCACTGACTTCGCTGGCCTGCACGGCAACGTTTTCAGCTTTGAGGCCTTGATCGGCGATGCGTTGGTTGATGTCCCAAGCGTAGGCTTTCTCCAAATGCCCCATCATGGAACGCGTGCCTGCTGGCCCCCAAATTCGAAACGGTCCGGTGCGCTGCGCATATGCCGCTTCTAACCATCCGGTTAACCACAAATCTGGAATGCCAACGATGTGGTCGGAGTGCAAGTGTGTGATGAACACGGCATCTACAGCACCTAATTTAAGACCCACTTGAAACAGGCGCTGTGTCACGCCCCGCCCACTGTCAATCAGCAAGTTTTGACCACCGGCCTGCACCAACACAGCCGGTCCAAAGCGGCGCATCGACGGTGGCGGAGACCCCGTTCCCAGCAAAGTGACACGAAATTCTTGGTTTTGCAGCGGCGGGTGAATGGCCGAGGCAACCTGTGCCTGTGCCAGAGCGCCCCATAAGGCGGCACACACAGTCATACCAAACGCAACGCCAAGTTTTTTCAATGAAGAAATTTTCGGGTTGGTGAGATGGATGGGTGCTCGATGATCGAAAAAGAAACGGGTGATTTGAAATTGACCCATAGGTGCCCCCTGAATTCTGCGTTGATGTTCAAGACCTAGTACTGCGCCGTGATCTTGAACGTGCGTTTGACCGGCTGCGCGGTGCCAGGGCCAAACCACGTGTCCCAGATCTTGGCGGCATCGCCTGAGGCTTCCATGTCAAGCAGCGCTTGGTTGATGGCGGCCTTGAGCCGCGCCTCGTCTTTTTTCAAGGCAAACCCAACATTACGTGACTTCGTGAAGTCGGGCAAGAACAGATAGTCGTTTGGATTTCCGTCATCGCGAACAATGGCCGCAAGCACTGTTTCATCTGTGGTGAATGCGTCGACGCTGCCATCCTTGAGCGCTGCAAAAGCAACGGCGTAGTCACGGACATAGACAAGGTTCACCTCAGGCACGGCTTCTTTGAGATTACCTCCAGCGGTTGAAGTACTGGCCGAGCTCGCTTTACGACCTGCAAGTTGTTTGACCGAGGAGATACCAGACGCCTTTTTAACAACTACGGCATGCGGCGTGACAAAGTAGATATGGCTGAAGTCAACGTCACGCAAACGTTCTGCAGTTCGCGTCATAGAGGTTGCAACAAAGTCCAGCTTGCCTTGCTGCAACTGCGGAATCCGATCAGCACTTGAGAGCACGGTCATCTCTAAGCCCACCCCAAGGCGTTTTGCTACTGCACGCACAAGATCACGGACATACCCTGTGAGCGCTCCATCGGCAGCTTTGAAAGAAAACGGAGGGGTGGTGTCACTCACACCCACCAGCAATTTGCCGCGCGACTGAACGTCATCCAGTCGATCGGCCAGCGCCGAAGTTGCGAATGCGCAGTTCAAGGCCAACGCCAATATCACCACAACAGCTCTGATCGTGTTAGATTGATTCACGCTTGCTCCTCATTCAGTTATTTCTCTATTTGATTTCAAGTTTTAACAGCAACCATCTTACAAGTTGTGAAGTCTGGGGCATTCAAACTCATCACTCCATCTGCCTAACCCATCCTATGCGTGAATGTCACAATGTCTATGTCATCGAATTGGATCAAGACGTCTTGCTTGAAGCTAAGTTCAAAAAAGCCAATCCAAACTATGTGACGGGCAAGCCATGTGTCTATGTGGGAATGACTGGACATGATCCAGACCTTCGCTTCGATCAGCACAAGGCGGGTATCAAAGCCAACAAATACGCCATGAAGTATGGCTTGCGCCTGATGCCAGAACTCTATGAACAGCTCAACCCGATGCCTTATGGCGATGCCCAGTACATGGAGGTTGATTTAGCCATCAGGCTTCAGCAAGCTGGTTATGCAGTTTGGCAAAACTAGTTGTAAAGGCATTAGATGTCCTGGGAGCCCTGAAGCTCCAGCTCTAATTTGGTTTTGAGCATAGCGGCGAACTCGTCCCACATTCGATCGGTTTTTGTTTTCATGGCATTGAGACCAAAAGTCCCTACACGCCCCAACACGTCGACATGGGTCAGAATACGCAACTCAGTCACACCATCTTCAAGCGGGGTGAGAAATATTTCACTTTGGTGCTTGAGGCTGCTAGCCAGCGCAGCGTCTTCACCAACACCTGCACTCTTGAGGTAAGCAGGAGGTCGTTGCTCAAGCACATTCGTCCTGATTTTGAACGAAGCCGTGACAAAAGCGATCTTGACTTTCAATGACACCAAGTACTCTGTGTCAGAGAGTACCTTGATCGATTGCATGCCAGGCACACAACCCGCCATGGTCTGAGGGTCTAACAACAAGCGCCATAACTGCTCGGGTGTTGCCGAGAGTTGGATACTTTTTTCAATGTCCATCCATCTGCTCCGCTGCTTGCATGACCGATTCCACGATTTGGCTGTAGCCCGTGCAACGGCACAAATGGCCATTCAAGAATGAGCGAATTTGGGCGGGTGTGGGTTTGGGGTTTTCTTTGAGCAGAGCAACCGAGGTCATCATGAAGCCTGGCGTGCAATAGCCGCATTGCAAACCGCCGCAAGACAAGAAAGCCTGTTGCACGGGATGCAAGTCAGTGCCCTTGGATAAACCTTCCACTGTGGTGACCGAAGTCCCATGCGCCTGAACGGCCAAGGACAAACACGACTTCACAGCGCGTCCGTCAACCAAAACGGTGCAAGCACCACAGGTGCCGGTTTCGCAGCCACGTTTTGTACCAGTGAGGTTCAGATCGTCACGCAAAAAATCGGACAGCATGCGCCGCGCGGGAACGGTGGTGTCAACAGGCTCACCGTTGACCGTTAAATGGAGTGCATGTTGGCTCATGGTGGACCTTCAAATGGGAGTGAGGTTGAAATGATCCGACAGCGCACGAGCGACCAGCACACGCACCATATCTCGCCGGTAATCGGCACTGGCGCGTGCGTCAGACAAGGCGTCAATTTCTTGCGCGGCAGCTTGGGCCACAGATTGGATCAAGAGCGGCGTCGGCGTTTGGCCAACCAAGGCATTTGCAGCTGCCAAACGCGCAGGCAACGGCGTGGAAGCTCCCACCACCAGACACAATGCGTCAATGTCATTTCCACTTTGGGTCGATAAGACCGACACGTTGACCAAGGG
>CANGEC010000179.1 GCA_947452625.1 Burkholderiaceae bacterium | reverse complement strand
CAAAGAAACGATGGTTCTTGAAATAGGCCGCGGTCACCTCATGAAGCCCTACCAAAAACCTTATCCTGAAATTGTTGGGACCGTGGTTGCCCCCTTCTCTAAAGGCGTTATTGCCATGGGACAGCGCGATTTCCACCCGATGTCTGCCAATTTCTTAATGAATCACTGGTTACCAAGCCATTGGAATAACTATGCCGAAGGCAAGGCTTCAGTTGGCGTAAAAGCCAACCCAACCGATTGGCGCGTTGCCCGCACGGTATTCGTAGGCGATAGCTCGGCTATTGCTAAGAGCTATGGTGGAGATAATGCCAACAGCCCATATCGTTACTACTACAAGCAGATGCTCACAAAAATGAAAATCTCCAACCGTCACGTGATTTTCAAAACGCACAAAGATGAGCCAGATGAGAATATTTCCTTAGACAGAATCATTGATGAGCTGGTCATCCGCGGCACTGTCAATGAGGTAGTGGACAAAATATTGGCACTACGCGAGCAAGTCGGTGAATTTGGTGAGATCGTCTATGCCGGCATGGACTTGGTTGACCCAGTTGTAGGTAGGCGATCAATGGAGCTGATGGCCCATGAAGTGATGCCCAGAGTCAATGAGGCGCTTGGGCTTGGTCGTGAGACTAATGTGGATGCAAAACAAGCCGCATAAGCTCAGTAAACCTCAGAACCCACCAAAGCCTTTGCATGAGAGTGCAAAGGCTTTTTCTTTGAAGCGCGCAACTCAAACTAGCGCAATCGACTTTTTCTCACGAATTAAGGTTTGATTAATCACTTCAAGTAAACCGCCAACAACGCGCAATGCTGGCACTTGAACCCCAGTAATTTCAGCAATCTCGATGACGGCACCGAGAATCGCATCATTCTCAAGCGCCTTACCTGCGCGTACATCTTGCAACATTGATGGTTGCTGACCGTAGTTACCTTGTACACGCTGCAACTCTTTATCGGGATCAATTTCTAACTCAACACCAACTGCCTTGGCTACGGAACCAGCCTCCCGAATCATATCGCGCACTAAATCTGCTACATAAGCATTTTCAGCGATATAGCCTGGTGCAGACTGAGTAATAGCGCATAAAGAGTTCCAGACCAAATTGATCAAGACCTTTTGCCATTTAGCTTTACGAATATCGACAACCGCTTCGGTAATCAAGCCACTATCATTCATTAGCTGCTCAATCGAGCGGAGTCTAGGAGTGAAGGCGCCATCCAACTCACCAATCAATAACTTTGGCACCACAATATCAGGCAAAAATATTCTTCCAGGAGCCATCTGGGATACCGGCATATAAATGACGCCACCAATAATGCGATTTAAAGAAATGAGTTTCCTAAGAACGCCCTGTCTATCTAGACATTGAATGGGAGATCCCGCATATTGAGAATCAAGGTTATCAAAATACCACCATGGCAAACCATTCTGAATCATGACCAATACGCCATTTTCGGCAAGCTTGGACATTAGGTCTGCCGCGGCAGCATCTAGCTGAGTAGCCTTCAGCGTGACGAAAATCGTATCAAATTTTTCATGGCAATCTTCCGCACTCAGAGCTTTTACCGAAATTGTTTCAGCGGGGTGATTATTTCTTTCAATCACCAGGCCCGTTGAGCGTAAAGCTTCTAGCTGCGACCCGCGCGCCAATAACGTGACATCTTCGCCACGTCTTGCCAGCATGCCGCCCAGATTACTGCCGATAGCGCCGCTACCATAGATAAGAATTTTCATTGTGTAGAGATTGAGAACATTCGTCTAGTAATGAGACTTAAAGCTAATCGCTTCACGATAATGCAAGTCTTCCAAGTCGATATAGGAGCGCATTGTTTTCTTATCAACGGTATATTGAATTTTTCTATTCGTTTCATTGCAAGCACGAATATCTAAAATCTCTAAAGTCTCCTTGACTTCCCATTCGTGAGCACCAGCAATACCCGCAGGGGCATAAATCATTGAACCGGCACTGACCTCATACTCTTCGCCCTCAACATTGCGAACCGTCGCATTGCCCGCAATCACATAGTAGCAAGCCTCGATAGGATGCCAATGAAGTTGTTCATAGGTTCCCGGGGCGTAAGTGGCGCGCCCAAGACGAATGCGATCGGTCTCATTTACCTCAGGCCAGCCAATCAAGCGTTGATAAGTCTGTCCGTCTGTTACGCCTCTACGTCCAGGGTAATTCGATTCTTTAAGAACCAAAAGAGTAGATTTAATGCTCATAATGCCTCCATAAATAACTACATCACTGCGCCTGCATTGACATTGAGATTGACTCCGGTAATTCCCCCCGAAGTCGCTGATGATAAAAATAATACGGCTTGCGCAGTATCCTCAGGCGTCACCAGCCTCTTTAAGGGGGTCTGCTCAGCCATCTTATTCAAGGATTCAGGATCGCGCACTTTAATCACTCGCTCAGTGGCTGTTGTTCCTGGTGATACTGAGTTAACAGTAATCCCAAAGGGTCCCAACTCTTTCGCTAAATGCTTAGTAAAACCAATCAGCCCAGCTTTGGCAGCACCGTAGGGCAAATACGAAGTGCCGTAGGGATTGGGGCCATTTCCTGCAATTGAGCCGATGTTAATAATGCGGCCAAACTGATGTTGCTTCATACTCGGAATGAGTGCCCGGGCCATCAAAAAAGCAGACTTAAGATTTAGGTTAAAGATGTCGTCCCACTCAGTGCTAGAGACTTGCTCAATAGGCAAGAATTTATTAAAGCCGCCCACACAGTTGATTAATATATCAACCCGTTTACTCTTGGCAAGTACTTCGCTCACCGCAGATTGAACTTGATCTTCATTGCAAACATCAACGGAATAGGCGGTTGCCTGACCGCCATTAGCCTGAATGCCTTCAATTAATTTTTTTGCGATTTCAAGTTTTCTAGAAAAAATGACTACCTGCGCGCCATGAGCACTTAATGTAAGTGCTATCGCCTCACCAATACCTTGACTAGCCCCAGTCACTATAGCAACTATTCCAGCAAGGGATTTGCTCATTTTTTATCCGAATCGGAATGGATAGAGCCTAAATTCGCAATATCGTTATAAAACGAAATGATGGCTGAACTATCGCGATCACCTCTTCCTTTGGAAATTTCGGAAGCTAAGGCTTGAGCGTTCATACTAGCCAAAGGTAATGGGCAGTTTAGGGTTGCAGCATAGGAAAGCATCAATCTCACATCCTTATAGTGAGTGCTCAGATGACCGATCGGTGGATAAAAAGCTTCATTCACCATACGATACCCTTTTTGATCCATCGCTTTAGAACCCGCCGCTGATTTCTTGAGGATCTCTAAAGTTTGCAATGGGTCTAACCCTGCTTTTCTAGCCAGGGTCAAGCCTTCGGCAAGACCCATACGATTGATTGCCAACACCAAATTCACCACCAATTTAATTGCCGCGCCAGAGCCACTTTTACCCATATAAAAAACTTCGCGACTCATCTGTGCCAACATTTCTCGACATTGCTGAAAAACAGATTCATCACCGCCAACCATAAAAATAGCGTCCTTTGCCGCGCACATTTCACTGGTACCGCTGATGGTCGCATCGAGCATCTCAACTCCATGTGTCTTTAATTGGGCGGCCAAGGGTATCGTAATATCAGGATCGGCTGTGGTAGTATCAACAATTATTAAACCCGAATGATCGCCTTCAAGTAGATGTAGCTTATCAACCAAAAGATCATGTGCGATCTTCGAGTTTGGTAGCGAAAGAATCATCACCCTCAGTTCAGCAGTAGGTTCCTGCAGAGAGGCTAGTTTCTTACCCCCCATTTTGATGACATGCTCGACCTTAGCGGGGTCCAAATCATCGGCATACACCGTATAACCCGCTTTGAGCAAATGATCTGCAAGACAAACCCCCATCAAACCTAAACCAATGAGGCCTACCGACTTATTCAATTGCGGGGCTTTCTATGCAATAGAAATGCCTGAATACCTTCTTGAACCACATCGCCATTTTGGTTAATCACTTGCAACAAGCGTTTCATCACCCCTCTATCCGGCTTAGAGGTTTCGGTCACTTCTGTCACGGTAACTTTTGCGTGTATTGTGTCTCCGATCTTCACCGGCTTGGTAAAGCGCAGATTCTCAAACCCCAAAAAGGCAACCAAGGTATCGTCATAAAGATGCAACTGAAATAGCAAACCAGCGGCAATGGCGTACACCAAAGGACCGTGTGCAATGCGAGTGCCAAATTGGGTCTTTTTGCAATACTCTTCATTGATGTGCAATGGATTGTAGTCACCAGAAATACCGGCAAACATGACCACATCGGTTTCAGTAACCGTGCGCGCAGCAGTTTCAAAGCTCTTACCAACTTCCCACTCTTCCCAATATAAGCCAACCATTATTTATCTCCTTGATTACGAATTGCTCCGACAGATTTCAATCCCTCAATTTGCTCTGGACCGTAAGATAGCAAGGTGGTCAGCACCTCATCAGTGT
>CANGEC010000178.1 GCA_947452625.1 Burkholderiaceae bacterium | reverse complement strand
GCACCAGTCATTTTGTTTTGACGACCCATTGCAAGTATTTGCGTAAAACCAACATAAAAGAACAAACCTTCCATGACGCAGGCAAAAACAATCAACGAACGAAGTAACTTTTGATCGTTTTCTAATGTGCCGGTCTTAAATGTTGGGTCAGTTAATACGTCAATAAACGGAATGAGGAACTCATCTTTGGCGCGAATCGACTCAATCTCGTGATACGCATTAAAGATTTCACCTTGGTCTAAACCCAAAGATTCGACGATATATTGATACGCATGAGTATGAATCGCCTCTTCAAAAGCCTGGCGCAACAGGTATTGGCGGCATTCTGGAGCGGTAATTTGGCGATAGGTCCCCAAAACAATATTGTTTGCAGCCAAAGAATCGGCTGTAGTGAAAAATCCTAAGTTGCGCTTAATAATACGGCGCTCATCTTCTGTAAGGCCATTTGGATCCTTCCAAAGCGCAATATCGCGGTTCATATTGATCTCTTGCGGCATCCAGTGATTTGCACAACCTGCCAAATATTTTTCCCAAGCCCACTTATATTTAAATGGTACGAGCTGGTTCACATCGGTCTTGGCATTAATAACTCGCTTATCCGCCACATTTACACGGCGCGCTTCACCGCCAGCCATTGCAGCAACTGCTTCTGGTGCTGGTGTAGCAACTTGGGGTGCCAATGCAACCTGATCTGGCTGTGGACGTTGTGGCTCAGCCGCTACCGGTTGCGGTGCAAGACCAGCTTTCGCTAGCGCTGGAGCAACTTCCTCTTCCCAATTCAACATAACTTTCTCCTAATTCTTCTCTTTACGGTCAGCAAGCAAATGGCTTACTGACATGCTTCACATTCTTCAAAACCAGCATCACCTGGACGCATTGTGCAAACCGGACCATCAGCTTCTTGCGCTGCAGCAGCGGCAGCATCCGTTCCATTTACACCACCGCCACTTGATACTGAATTCAACTGGCCACTAGCTACTGTTGACTTCTCCACATGTGTTGCCGCCATGGTGCGGAGGTAATAAGTCGTCTTCAGGCCGCGCAACCAAGCCAACTTGTAGGTGTCATCCAATTTCTTACCGGAAGCACCTGCCATATAAATATTTAATGACTGAGCTTGATCAATCCACTTTTGACGACGCGAAGCTGCTTCAACCAACCAACTTGGCTCAACTTCGAACGCAGTAGCGTATAAATCGCGCAGATCTTGTGGAATACGGTCGATTTTCGATAAAGTGCCGTCAAAGTATTTCAAGTCGGCAATCATCACTTCATCCCACAGACCGCGATCCTTCAAATCGCGTACCAAGTACTCATTGACCACCGTAAATTCACCAGAAAGGTTAGATTTGACGAACAAGTTTTGGAAGGTTGGCTCAATACAAGCCGACACCCCAATAATGTTAGAAATCGTCGCAGTTGGTGCAATCGCCACACAATTGGAGTTGCGCATACCGAACTGCTTAATACGTGCGCGCAAACCATTCCAGTCCATTGTTGAAGAGCTATCGACTTCAACATAGCCGCCACGCTGCTCAGCCAACATCGCTACTGAATCCTGAGGAAGAATACCGCGATCCCATAAAGAGCCTTTATAGGTACTGTAAACGCCGCGCTCTTCAGCCAACTCATTAGATGCTTGATATGCGTAATAGCAAACTGCTTCCATCGAAGAATCAGCAAACTTCACGGCCTCATCGCTGGCATAAGGAATACGCTGCATATGTAAGCAATCTTGGAAGCCCATAATACCCATACCGACTGGACGGTGCTTCAAATTAGAATTGCGCGCTTTTGCTACTGCGTAGTAATTGATATCAATCACGTTATCCAACATTCGCATTGCGGTGCGAATAGTTCTTTGGAGCTTCTCGTGATCCAAAATCATTTTGCCCGAAGCATCAGTCGTCATATGAGCCGTCAAGTTCACGGAACCAAGGTTGCAAACTGCAATTTCGTCCTCATTGGTATTGAGAGTGATCTCAGTGCACAAGTTAGATGAGTGAACCACGCCAATATGCTGCTGTGGGCTGCGAATGTTGCACGGATCTTTAAACGTAATCCATGGGTGACCCGTTTCAAACAACATCCCCAACATCTTGCGCCACAATTGCTGCGCTGGAATTCTGCGGAAAGGTTTTAATTCGCCACGGTCAGCTTTTTGCTCATAGGCAACATAAGCCTGCTCAAAATCTTTACCGTATTTGTCATGCAAATCAGGTGTATTTGATGGTGAGAATAATGTCCAATCGCCATTTTCCATGACGCGCTTCATAAACAGATCAGGAATCCAGTTGGAAGTATTCATGTCATGCGTACGACGGCGATCATCACCGGTGTTTTTACGCAACTCGAGGAACTCTTCAATATCCAAGTGCCAAGTTTCTAGGTACGCACAAACCGCACCCTTACGCTTACCGCCCTGGTTCACTGCAACGGCTGTATCGTTAACCACTTTTAAGAATGGCACAACACCCTGAGACTTGCCATTCGTGCCCTTGATATGACTTCCCAAGGCGCGCACATTAGTCCAGTCATTACCTAAACCACCCGCAAATTTAGAGAGTAAGGCATTCTCTTTCAAGGCCTCGTAGATACCATCCAAATCATCTTCAACCGTCGTCAAATAGCAGCTAGAGAGCTGAGGACGAGTGGTTGCGGAATTAAACAAAGTTGGCGTGCTCGACATGAAATCAAATGTGGAGAGGATTTCATAGAACTCGATGGCGCGACGCTCGCGATCCAATTCATTCAAAGACAAGCCCATCGCAACGCGCATAAAGAAAGCCTGCGGCATTTCAATACGGCGATCTTCAATGTGCAAGAAATAACGGTCATAGAGAGTTTGCAAGCCGAGGTAGTTGAACTGCAAGTCGCGGCTAGCGTTTAAAGCAGCGGCCAATCTTGGTAAATCAAACTCGCGCATACGAGGATCTAGCAATTCGGCAGAAATACCTTCTTGAATATATTTCGCGAAGTAGGTGCTGTACTCCGCCTGCATATCGCCTTGCAATACTTCTTTGCCCAGGATTTCCTTACGAATCACATGCATCAAGATACGTGCAGTGACTTGACTATAGGCGGGATCTTTTTCAATCAAGGTACGTGAAGCCAAAATTGCAGAGTCATACACCTGCGCCATCGGCACACCATCATACAAATTCTTAATCGTCTCAGTAATGATCGGACTTGCATCAATGTGATTACCTAAACCTTCGCATGCCGCTTCAATCACCGTGCGCAAAGCGGACATATCCAACCACTTCTCTTCACCGTTGTCGGTAACTTTTACGCCAGCCTCGCCCGCCTGCGTAGCAGCTTGAGTTTCCTGAGCGATACCTTGTTGAGTAGCACGCTCTTGGTTACGCTTTTCGCGATAAAGCACATAGGCACGGGCAACGTTGTGCTCACCGCTTCGCATCAGCGCTAATTCAACCTGGTCTTGAATATCTTCAATATGAAACGTGCCGCCATTAGGACGGCTGCGTAGCAAGGCACGCACAACCGCATGGGTTAATTGCTCAACCTGCTCGCGCACGCGTGCGGATGCGGCACCCTGACCACCATTGACCGCTAAAAATGCTTTAGTCACCGCAATCGCAATTTTCGAAGGCTCAAAAGCAACAACCGATCCATTGCGGCGAATAATTTTGTAATCTGATAATTGAGTCGCTTGGGCTCCGCCTACGCCACCGGCCACAAAACCGGCTGAAGGGGCTTGGCTTACGGACCCAACAGGATTCAAACCTGGGTTATTTACGCCAGTGGATTGTCCTGCTGTCTCTGGATTAGCGTATGTCATGTAGTTCCTACTTATATATATGGGTATTTGGATAAAAAATCGTTAAAAAACAATGGTGTACTGCTGTATTCAAACACTACATCTAGTGTCTTGAAGTGCATTTGCTACTAAGTATAGGGAAATATTCCTACTTTGGTAAGCCTTTTATGGCAATTTCTTATAAGTATTTTTACTAACTTATGCACTAAATTTGGGGCTATTTTGGTGCCAAATTTTGACCCCTCTTTAGACAAAGGGTATAAATGTGAGCGTGTACTCACATACTAGAAATAAGGCTTAGCGGGAATGCAATCCGTAGGGGAATTTTTCTTCAGAAATTCCTGCTTCTGCTTGAAACTTCTTCCAATCGAAATATGAGCCTGGATCTGTTTTGCGTTCCGGAGCGATATCGCTATGACCCGCAAAATCCAATTGCGGATAACTTTGTTGCAAATCGGCAACGAGTTTGGCGAGCGCCTGGTACTGCACTTCTTCAAATGGCACCTCTCCATCACCTTCCAATTCAATACCAATGGAGAAATCGTTGCATTTTTCCCGCCCAAAGAAATTCGAGACCCCCGCATGCCAGGCGCGATCAAGCGTAGAAACAAACTGGAACATCGCGCCATTACGAGAAATCAAAAAATGACTAGAGACTTTTTGCTCAGCAATCTCTTGAAAATAGGGATGCAATGAGGTGTTGAGCTTATTTTGGAAAAAATCCACAATAAATT
>CANGEC010000177.1 GCA_947452625.1 Burkholderiaceae bacterium | reverse complement strand
TGATTGAGCAAATGATAGCGGCAGGATTAATTATTGCTACTGAGCCGCCGGAGTACTTTACTCAGGTGCTAGGTGCTGATTACGCTAGATATGGAAAGCTGGTCAAAGACATTCACTTTGTGCCCCAGTAATCTGAGGCACAAAGGAAGGGTATTACTTTTTAGAGCTCATTCGCTTTAAAACTGCATACACTGCTGCGGTGTCATGATCAGCATGACCTGATCCCATCGCCGCGTTATAAATGCCTTGGCAGGCTGCAAATGTTGGCGCAGGCGTGTTACTTGCTGCTAAGGCCTCGGTAATCAGTTTCATATCCTTTTGCCAGGTAGAAACTTTCATAGTTGCCTCATCCCAATTACCCTTTGCCATTACAGGGCCGCGGACATCCAGCATTCTAGAACCACCGGCACCATCAGAAAGTACTTTGGTTGCGAGTGCAGGATCAATGCCACAGTTAGCGCCAAAGAGCAGGGCTTCAGCAGTCGACACATTGTGAATCGCAACCAATAAGTTGGCCATGAATTTCATTTGCATGCCGTTGCCAAATTTACCGAGGTAGTAATGCGCTTTGGTAAAGCCCGAAAAAATCGCTTCGATTTTCTTAACAGCTTCTTTTGGTCCGCTGGAATAGATCGACAAATCTTTATTGCGAGCCTGCGCCCCAGTGCCGGACAGTGGGCAGTCAAGTAGCGTGATGCCTTTCTTTGCCAGGATATCGCGAGCCAGAGTTTTATCTGCTGGATCAAGCGTGCTTGTTTCAGCAATGATGAGCTTCTTATTGTTTGATTTGCCAATCTCTTCGGCTGAGGCCATTAAGGCGCCAGGACCAGGCAGAGAAAGAATCATGAAGTCCACTTGGGAAGCAACATCTTTGGCTGATTTAGCAGGCTTGCCACCACTCTTTTTAAAGTTGGCCAAGGCCTTAGGGCTAGGGTCATAGCCAATGACTGAAAAGCCATCTTTCATAAGGTTATAGGACATGGCTGAGCCCATAATGCCTAAGCCAAGAATGCCAACCGTTGGCTTGGGTGAGGTGGTTTTAACGCTTGCAGACTTCTGAGTACTTGCTTTCTTGCTTACAGCCATGAATTACATCTCCTGTTGATTATGAAATTATTTTTCTAAGTTATTTGCTGGTGGATAGTCACGTGAATACACGGGATTGGCCAAGAAATCGCTGGTCTTATAGGTCCAGAATTGGGAAACATTCGGATAGGTTTTGATCACCACATTGCTCAGCTTGCCATTGACCTGTTGCACCTTGCGGATGTAAATATCCATGACTGGGTTGCCCAAAGCGTCTAACTTAAATTTACCCAAAGGATCATTGTTGATTTGAACGGCTTTAAGAGCGGTCATAAATTGCTGCTTGTTTTCAATATTGCCTTTGGTGTCTTTTAAGGCTTGCTCAAGCATTAACCCTGCGTTGTAGGCACCCATGGAGTAGTAGCCTGGATCCATTTTGTAAGCAGCATTCATGGCTTTTACCAAGCGTGCATTGTCGGGATTATTGATACCAGCTGCATACCAGCCAGAAGAAATAATGCCTACTGCCTCAGGACCCATCGAGGGCAGAATGCCTTCATCAAATGCAGTCATAGAGCCGAGCAACGGAATCTTTTTGATCATGCCGTACTCGTTGTATTGCTTCAAAAATTTAGCGCCATTGCCACCAGCAAATGCAGCATATACCGCATCAACATTAGGTTGAATTTGCACAATGTAAGGACCATAGTCAGTCACATTTAATGGTGACCAGAGTTTTTGAACTACCTTGCCGCCACCTTCTTCAAAGGTTCTTTGAAAGCCGGCAACGGTTTCATGGCCATAGGCAAAGTCATCACCAATGATGGCGATACGCTTCATTTTGAGGTCTTTTGCTGCGTAGTCACCTAAGGCATGGCTCGATTGCGCTGAGCTACCTACCGCACGAACAAACCAAGGGTTTGCTTTGCGCTGAGTTAGATCCTCAGCAGCTGCAGAAGGTGCAATCGTGGGGATTTCCATTTTGCGGATGTAGTCATCTAAAGCTAAAGCCTCAAACGCTGCCAAAGGTCCAATAATGACTTGAACCTTGTTTTTCTCAACCAGCTCTTGTGCTTTGGTTTTGGTGATAGCAGGTTGTCCAGAGGTATCGGCAATAAAGAGTTCAACTTTTCTGCCGTTTAAGGTGTAATTGCGCTCCTTGAGGAAGAGTTGAATGCCATCTTCCATCTGTTTGCCACCGGCGGCGAGTGCGCCTGATTTAATAGTCAAGAATCCGACTCGGATGGGTTCTTGGCTTGGATTTGCTGCAAGTGCAAAAGTGCCCATAAAAGTTGCAGCAAGCGCGAGCAATAGCTTAGCGTATGTCTTTGTCATTTTGTCTCCGTTTTTTTGGAATAAATCTTAGCTGATACTATAGTGTAAAAATATTATTAAAGCCTTTTATTTTGGAGACACCCATGGCATTAGATTTAAAAAATATCGCTCAAGAAGTCAGTAAAACATTTAAGCCGTCGGATTTGCAGGTGGGCGGCAAGAAATTAAACATATTGCGGAGCGGGAGTGGGGCGCCAATTCTGCTATTTCATTCCCTGCTGGCTGATCGCACTAGCTTTGATCCATTGGCGCTGATGTTGGCTAAAACCCATGAGGTCATTACCTTGAGTCTTCCGGGTTTTCCAGGATCCGATTTTGTGGGTGCCGACCTAGGTGCCTTGGCTGATCAGATTGTGGCTGCGATTACTTCTCTTAATTTGAGCCCAAAACCGATTTTGTTGGGCAACGGCTTTGGTGGTTTTGTAGCACTTGTTTGCGCACTGCGCCATCCTCATTTCGCGTCTCGCCTGGTGCTTGCCGACTGTGGAGCCTGCTTCTCTGAGCCGGGACGTGCGGCTTTTAGGCATATGTCAAACGTCGCCAAAGAAAAAGGGCTTGAGGCGGTAGCGGATATTGCGATGCGTCGACTCTTTGCGCCAGAGTTTCAGGAGCAAAATCCCGACCTGATTGCAGATCGTAAGGCCCGCTTCTTAACCTTGCCGACGGAAACCTTCCATGGTGCATGTGCAGCCTTGGCAGAATTGGATTTGCGCCCTCAACTTGCGGGCATGACCTTGCCAACCTTAGTTCTGGTTGGAGATATGGATGAGGCGACCCCTCCGCCAATGTCTCATGAGTTGGCTGAGTTATTGCCAAACGCGAAACTGATTGTGCTCGAAGCCTGTGCGCATGTGCCGCAATTGCAATCCCCAAGCGTCTTCATGGAAAAAATCAAAGACTTTATTCAGGCGTAATTTTGCAATTAGGGGTTGGCTCAATGGACCAAAAAATTGTTTTGTATGGCTTTTGGCGTTCGCTGGCAGCTTACAGGGTGCGGGTTGCTTTAAACCTTAAGGGCTTGCCCTATGAGGAGCGGGTAATCGATCTGGTGAAGGGCGCTCAACACGCTACGGAATTCGATGCTATCAACCCGCAACACGTTTTACCGGTACTCGAGTTCGAGGGTAAAACGCTGACCCAATCCTTAGCCATCATGGAATACATCGATGAGCGCTGGCCTGAAAAATCCTATTTACCTAAAGATGCTTATTTGAGGGCGCAAGTTCGAGCTTTATCACAAATTACTATTGCTGATGTACATCCCCTGGTAGTTCCGCGCGTTCGCCAATATTTACATACTCAATTTGGCGCTGATGAAGAGGCCCAATTAAATTGGGCGCGCCATTGGTTTGATCGTGGCACCCAAGCAATTGAAGGTTTGTTGGTAAAGAATCCGCATGCCGGAGCTCATATATTCGGGGATCAGATTACGATGGCAGATATTGCTATCGCTTCACATGTTATCGGTGCGCGCTTGTTTAAAGCCAACCTCAGTGAAGCGCCAACAATGATGCGTTTGATCGAACCCCTTTTGGCGTTAGATCCCTTTGGACGAGCGCACCCCCTAAGTCAGCAGGGTGCCCCAAGCGCAGTTTAGGCCTTAAATCGAGGCATCAATTTCACAGCATTTGTGCGCGTGATTTGTTGCATGTCAGCCTGTGAAAAGCCATAGTCAATCAACCCCTTGATATTGTCTTCGCTAGTGCGGTAGGGGTAATCAGAGCCGTAGAGCACCTGATCTTTTTTCACTAACTGCAATAGTGAAGATAAGGCATAGGGGTTTGAGGTCCAAGCGGTATCGTAATAAAAGCGTTGCAACTCATGCATTACCCCATTCGGCACGCGTGCTTGTAACTTCGGATCAATCGCCGGCATTTTTTGCAAACGCTCGGTGAGGAATGGAATAGTGCCCCCCGCATGCGAGAAGATGTATTTGATATCAGGTGTGCGAGCAGCGGTCCCCGAAAATATGATGTTAACAACGGTTCTGCTGGTATCGGTGCCGTATTCAATGACGGTCGGTGGTGTATCTGGCAGGAGGTTTTGACAGCAATTAGCAGCAGTAGGGTGGGTATAGAGGATGGCCTTGCGGCGATTGAGCTCCTCCATCACTGGCGTGAAATAAGGATGTCCTAACCACTTATCTCCATAGCTTGTCAGTATGCCAATGCCATCTGCTTTGAGAACGTCTAAG
>CANGEC010000176.1 GCA_947452625.1 Burkholderiaceae bacterium | reverse complement strand
GTCAAGGAAATTCGGGAAGCCATTGAACAAGCACAACAACATCTTGCGCAACATGGGCGGCAAACTATTTTGTTTGTTGATGAGATTCATCGGTTTAATAAGAGTCAACAAGATGCACTTTTGCCGCATGTTGAATCGGGACTCTTTACCTTCATTGGTGCAACCACCGAAAATCCGTCGTTTGAAGTGAACTCGGCATTACTTTCAAGAGCGCAGGTATATGTTCTGCAATCACTCAACTTACATGAGCTCGCGCAACTTTTTGAGCGAGCTCAACATTTTGCGATGCCTACAGTAGAATTTGAACAAGCCGCAATTGATAGCCTGATTGCCAACGCCGATGGTGATGCGCGTCGCTTACTCAATGTCGTTGAGCAAATTAGCAATGTCCTCAATAGCAAAGATTCACAAATCACAAAAGTGGATCAAGCTTTTTTGGATAATGCACTGACAGCTCATGCACGGCGGTTTGATAAGGGCGGCGATCAATTCTATGATCAAATCTCAGCCCTGCATAAATCTGTGAGAGGGTCTAATCCAGATGCTGCTTTGTATTGGTTTTGCAGGATGCTCGATGGCGGCGCCGATCCACGCTACTTAGCCCGGCGCATTATTCGCATGGCCTGGGAAGATATTGGTTTAGCCGACCCTCGTGCTATTCAACTGGCCAATGATGCTGCGCAAACGTATGAGCGTCTAGGCTCCCCTGAAGGAGAGTTGGCGCTGGGTCAAGCCGTCATTTATCTAGCAATCGCCTCTAAGAGCAATGCTAGCTATAAAGCCTTTAATGCCGCACGCGCTTTTGTCGCAAATGATCAAACAAAACCGGTGCCCAACCATTTACGCAACGCCCCTACCAAGCTCATGAAAGAACTGGGTCATGGCAAGGAATACCGCTATGCTCACGATGAACCCCATGGCTATGCCGCTGGAGAAAGTTACCTTCCCGAAGGCATGAAGGAGCCCCACTGGTATGAGCCGGTGGAGCGAGGTCTAGAAAGTCAGATAAAAGAAAAAATGGCTTTCTTGCGCAAATTAGATGAAGCATCTAAACCAGATTAGCGAGCAGAAATGATGAGTGAAAAATTACCTGCCACTTTGTACTATGACATCATTTCACCCTTTTCCTATCTCTACATCAAACAACGTCAACGCCTTGAGCATCGACTCGACATTAAACCCGTGCCCATTCTCTTGGGTGGTCTATTGAGAGCGACCGATAATAAAGGCCCCGGTGAAATAGCTGCAAAACGTCCGCATACCTATCAATTTTGCACATGGCAAGCTGAACGACTAGGCATTCCATTTCAATTTCCGCAACACCATCCATTTTTGACTGTTGCTCCCCAGCGATTACTGGTTGAACAAAATGCTGATTGGCCAATGGTTGAGCGCGCATTCGATTTTGTCTGGATGCTGGGCAAGGATCCCAATTTAGATTGGGAGGGGTTCTGCTCTTACTTGGGATTGTCAGCAGATACGCCTACACCCCAAGATCCAGCAGTGAAAGCCCAGTTGGTTGCCAACACCGAACAGGCAAAAGCTGAAGGTGCTTTTGGTGTGCCGGCATTGATACTAAATCAGCACTGTTTTTGGGGGCTCGATACGATCCAATGGTGCCTGGACTATCTTGACCGACCCAACATGTTTGAAGAGCCCGCTTATGCCTTTGTCAGCAACATTCCCAATGGTCTAGACTAGCGTATCGTCGAAAAGCCGGAACACCCTTTCGCATGAAAGGCGCAATACAATCAGCATCAACTTTTCATCAATCAAAGGAATCTTTATGCGCAACCTTCTTGCCAGCCTCATTCTCTCCGTAACCTGCCTCATTAGTCAAGCCGCTATGGCTGGTCCCAAAGTTGAATTCAAGACAAATATGGGCAACTTTGTGGTGGAGCTGGATAGCGATAAGGCGCCTAAGACTAGCGCTAATTTTTTAAACTATGTAAAAAGTGGTTTTTACAACGGCACTATTTTTCATCGTGTGATTGATGGCTTTATGATTCAAGGGGGTGGCTTTACATCCGACTTAACGCAAAAGCCTACTGACGCGCCAGTTGTCTCTGAAGCGAATAATGGCCTGAAGAACAACACATACACGATTGCCATGGCCCGTACTTCTGACCCTGATTCTGCAACAGCCCAATTTTTTATCAATGTCAAAGATAACCAAGGCCTCGACTATCCGAATGCCATGGGTAATGGCTACACTGTATTTGGCAAAGTGATCTCTGGTACACAAACAATTGATGCAATTCGCAAGGTGCCTACGATGGTCGCACCAGCCCCAAGAGTAGGTCGCATGGCAGACGTCCCCACCAAAACAGTTTTGATTGAATCCGCAACGATTCTGAAGTAATGACAACCCCTTGGCGGCTGCGCACCCATGATATTGCTCGATGATGCGCTCAGCTCTGCAAGTAAACCTAGCAGCCGCCTTTATCAAGATCCCATAAATCACTGGCAGGTACTCCAGGGATGCGACCGCGCCAATACTAATGCCAGCATTACAAGATGTTTAGAAGACATCTCTGCCGCCTTAGCGCGCGGTGAATATGTTGTAGCTACTTTTGCCTATGAGCTAGGCTATTATTTTCACGAGTTAGAGCCCAGGAAATCAAACCAGCCATTGCTAGAGGCTTGGACTTTCCAGTCATATACAGCACTCTCTAAAGATGAGGTTGACAGGCTAATTGCTGGCAAACTTGATTTGCTGGATCTAGACACTCGTAGCGCAGGTGTGTTGGATTTAAGTTCTTCCATTAGCGCTGAACAATTTTGCGAAGATATTGAGCGCATTCAGGAGTACATCCGCTCCGGAGATACCTATCAAATCAATCATACCTTCAACATCACCGGCAAAGCCTATGGATCCCCTTTAGGGCTCTATGCCCTCCTCCGAAAACGACAACCCGGACGCTTTGGTGCTTACATTGCTCAAGGAACTCAACATATCCTGTCTCAATCCCCTGAACTCTTGATTCAACGCCAAGGAAATGTTGTCACCGCGATGCCGATGAAGGGCACCGCTAGCGCCATAGAACACTCGGCACTTGAGTTGGGTCAAGACCCTAAAAATAGAGCTGAAAATCTCATGATTGTGGATCTCTTGCGTAACGATCTTGGACGGGTGGCGCTTACCGGTTCAGTTAAAACACCCAGCCTTTTTGAGGTTGCCCGTCATGGTGATGTATTACAGATGACCTCCACAGTCCAGGCGCAAGTGGAGTCAAACACGAAATTTGTAGATATTTTGCGTGCAGTATTCCCATGTGGATCCATTACAGGCGCCCCTAAAAAACGAAGTATGGAAATCATTCAGGGCCTCGAAACCTTAAATCGCCACTATTACTGTGGGGCTCTAGGGTGGCTTGATCCTAATGGTGACTTTGCCTTGAGCGTCCCCATCAGAACTATTGAACTCACTCAAGATCCCAATACTTTGACGAGCGAGATAACGCTTGGTGTTGGGGCAGGCATTACGATTGATTCTGTAGCAAAGCAAGAATGGGAAGAATGTCGTATCAAGTCAGCTTTTTTAAACGACCTCCCTAGCGCTGTAGGCTTATTTGAAACCATTTTAATTAAAGATGGTTTAGCGCAATCGCTAGAGTCTCACCTCAGTCGGATTCAGCACTCGGCAATCGCTCTGAATATTCCATTTGATCTTATGCGTGCCCGGATTCTCATTGAACAATGCTGCAATGATGTAAATCGCGATATTTTGCATCGCTTACGGCTTGACTTAAGCAATCATGGAGAACTTACTTGTGTTACTGCACCCGTAGATCCTATCGCGAAGCAAGTGAAGATTTTCTGGGCAAACGAGCTACTCCAAGATGCGGCAAAGACCACAATGCGATCCGGCAACCCGCTGCTGGGACATAAAACTACCCAGCGCTCTATCTATGATGCCGGCTGGCAAGCAGCAAACGCGGCAGGAGGATTTGATGCAATTTTCACCAACGAGCAAGGCCTAGTTACCGAAGGTGGCCGATCGAGCATCTTTATTCAAAAGCAGGGCTCGAATGACTGGCTTACACCACCACTTTCAGCCGGCGTGCTGCCCGGCGTGATGCGCGCCAGAATCCTGACAGACCCCAAATGGAATGCCCATGAAGCCAACCTGACCATTCGGGATGTCATTGATGCAAAAGCGATTATGCTAAGCAATGCCTTACGCGGTACCATTGCCGCCCACCTTTAAGAGATCTTATGAAGTTTTGCTCCAATTGCGCAGCCCCATTAAGCATTCGCATACCGCCTGACGATTCGCGTGAGCGTCATATCTGCGATGCTTGTGGCAGCATCCACTACCAGAATCCCCGCAATGTGGTTGGTAGCATTCCGGTATATCGAGAGCAGATTTTGTTATGTCGCAGGGCGATTGAACCGCGACATGGCTACTGGACCCTACCTGCTGGATTTATGGAGCTCGGTGAAAGCACTGGCGCAGGCGCTGCCAGAGAAACCTATGAGGAAGCTGGTGCCTTAGTTGAAATTGGTCCACTGTATTCATTGTTGAACGTGCCGCATACCGAACAAGTCCATCTGTTTTATCT
>CANGEC010000175.1 GCA_947452625.1 Burkholderiaceae bacterium | reverse complement strand
ATATGGATCTTACGAAAGATTTTCTAAACGGATCTTCACAACCTCACCCGCCACGGTTTTCAAATTCTGAATCTCGCCAATCGCAGCAAGCATATTTTTTTCTTTGGTTTCGTGGGTTAAGGCAACCAAATCCGTTTGACTCTCGCCCTCGTCAGCTTCTTTTTGCAAGAGCGCATCAATCGACACATGATGGGATGCCAATATCTTAGTGATATCAGCAAGCACGCCCGCCTGATCAGCCACTCGCATACGCAAGTAGTAGCTCGTTGTGATCTCGCCGATCGGCAATACCGGAGTATCACGCACCGCATCACGCTGAAATGCTAAATAAGGAACGCGATTCTTTGGATCAGCACTCAACAAACGGGTGATATCAACTAAATCAGCAATCACCGCTGAGGCGGTTGGTTCGGAGCCAGCACCTTTACCGTAATAGAGGGTGGTACCCACTGCATCACCAAATACCTGCACTGCGTTCATCGCCCCTTCAACGTTAGCAATCAAACGCTTTGTTGGAATGAGTGTTGGGTGGACCCGGAGCTCTACACCAACTGGCGTCTTTTTAGCAATACCCAAGAGCTTGATGCGATAGCCCAATTGCTCCGCATATTTAATATCGATTGCATCTAATTTGGTAATGCCCTCAACATGCGCCTTTTCAAACTGCATCGGAATACCAAAGGCAATGGCGCTCATGATGGTCGCTTTATGAGCGGCATCAACACCTTCAATATCAAAGGTAGGGTCTGCTTCCGCGTAGCCCAAACGTTGCGCTTCTTTTAAAACTGTGGCGAAATCCAATCCTTTATCGCGCATCTCCGAAAGGATAAAGTTAGTGGTGCCATTAATGATGCCGGCAATCCACTCAATACGGTTGGCTGTTAAGCCTTCACGCAAAGCCTTAATGATCGGAATACCGCCAGCAACTGCAGCTTCAAAGGCGACCATTACGCCTTTTTCATGAGCGGCTTTAAAAATCTCATTACCGTGAACAGCAATCAAAGCCTTGTTGGCGGTCACTACGTGTTTACCTGCGGCGATTGCCTCTAACACCAAGTCTTTAGCAATCCCATAGCCACCAATTAACTCAACCACAATGTCGATCTCAGGATTATTAATCACCGCACGCGCATCACTGACAACCTGCGCATGGTCTTTGACTAATTCTTTCGCTTTCTCAACATTGAGATCAGCTACAGTATGAATCCGAATGCCTCGTCCAGCACGACGCTGGATTTCATCTTGGTTACGCTCGAGAACGGTGAATACACCACCACCAACAGTGCCAATACCTAATAGACCTACTTGAATCGGTTTCATGATGCCTTTGCTGCAGTTGAAAAAGCCTTACGGCCATGCTTTTGACGATAACGCTCCAGAAAACGTGCAAGGCGGCTGATAGCCTCTTTCAACACATCCTCGTGGGGCAAGAACACAACTCGGAAATGATCAGGTTTTACCCAATTAAAACCAGTCCCTTGAACCAATAAGACCTTCTCCTCTTTCAGAAGATCTGCAACAAATTGCTGATCATCTTCAATCGGGTACATCTCAGGGTCAAGCTTGGGGAAAAGATAGAGTGCGGACTTAGGCTTCACACAAGTCACCCCAGGAATAGCCGTAATCAACTTCCACGCAAGATCGCGCTGCTTAGCTAAGCGACCGCCTTCACCCACTAAATCATTAATACTTTGGTAACCACCCAATGCAGTTTGAATGGCGTATTGACCGGGAACGTTGGCACATAAACGCATTGAGGACAGCATATTAAGACCCTCAATATAGTCACGCACCATTTCTTTATCACCGGAAACCACCATCCAGCCAGCTCGATAGCCACAGGAACGATAGTTTTTTGATAAGCCGTTAAAGGTAATGATGACCACATCAGTCGACAAGGATGCCAAGGAAACGTGTTTCTCTTGGTCATATAACATCTTGTCGTAAATCTCATCGGCAAACAAAATCAAACCATGCTCACGAGCAATCTCAGTAAGCTCTAGCAATACCTCTTTTGAGTAAATCGCGCCGGTCGGATTATTGGGATTGATCACCACTATCGCTTTGGTACGCGGCGTAATTTTCTTGCGTAAATCAGTTAAATCAGGTGCCCATTCTTTGGCTTCATCGCAAAGGTAATGAACTGGCGTGCCACCAGATAGACTCACTGCAGCCGTCCACAAAGGATAGTCAGGCGCAGGCACAAGCACTTCATCGCCATTATTGAGCAAGGCATTCATCGCCAACACAATGAGCTCAGAAACTCCATTGCCGGTATAAATATCCTCCAAAGTAACGCCTTGAATACCCTTTTCCTGGCAATACTGCATGATTGCTTTGCGGGCTGCGAAAATTCCTTTGGAATCAGAGTACGCTGAGGCATTGCTTAAATTGCGAATCATGTCGCGCTGAATCTCTTCAGGAGGATCAAAACCAAACACCCCTACATTGCCAATGTTTAATTTGATGATTTTTTGACCCTCCTCCTCCATGCGCTGCGCAAGCTCAAGCACAGGCCCACGAATGTCATAACAGACGTGATTGAGTTTTTCGGACTTTAGGATCGGTTTCACAATAAATTAAAGGTAAGTTCTTGAAATCTGAGAAAAAACAGCTAGCTATAATCCATATAATTATGACAGAGAGTCCATGTGAAGCTTCAATCTGACCCCCATTCCGGAGCGAATACGATCACCGGCTACGGCAATGGCTATGTGGAAATCAATAAGGCTCCCTATAGCCACGCAGTCCTTATTAGCTCTGATGGTGCCATCTCTGAGTGGCCCGTAAGGGAATTTGCCGCACTTGAATCAGAGCATTTCGCCCAAATGGTCGCCCTAAACCCTGAATTAATCATCATTGGGACCGGCAATAAACAGCATTTCCCTAAGCCAGAACTCCTAAAACCCTTAATTTCCGCCAAAATTGGCTTTGAGATCATGAACTCTCAAGCAGCCTGCCGTACCTACAACATTTTGATAGGCGAAGGTCGGCAAGTTTTATTAGCGCTCATTGTGGAAGCCGAGTAATGCAATTGGAACGGCCATCAAACCTACCGAGTGCTAGCAAAATATTCTTGCTAGTCTTCATTTATGGTCTGATTTGGTTTGGAACCTTGCAATACCGACACCTCATTCCGTCCGATGAGGGGCGCTACGCAGAGATGGCGCGCGAAATGCTTGTGACGGGTGACTGGGTTACGCCTCGCTACAACGGCTACCAATACTTTGAAAAACCCCCACTTCAAGTTTGGGCCACTGCGAGTGCTTTTAAGCTCTTTGGAGTGGGCGAATGGCAAGCGCGACTTTGGACAGCACTCACAGGATTTTTAACCATCATCGCGATTGGTTTTACTGGCGCCAAAATTTACGGTCAACGCGCAGGCTTATTAGCAGGCATAGTTTTAGCTTCCAGCCCAATGTGGATTATTGGCGGACACGTTAACGCTTTGGATATGGGGCTATCGGCGTTTCTTGCTGGCGCGCTATGTAGTCTCTTAATCGCCCAAACATCACACAATAAAACGACAACACGAAATTGGATGTGGGTTTGCTGGGCGTCCATGGCGCTTGCGACACTTTCTAAGGGCCTCATCGGGGCAGCACTCCCAGCAATGGTATTAATTGCGTACTCACTAAGCAATTGGGATTGGCAATTGTGGAAGCGCCTACACATTCTCAGCGGCTTATTTCTTTTTCTTCTGATTGCAGCGCCATGGTTCACTCTAGTCTCACTGCGTAATCCAGCATTTTTTGACTTCTTTTTTATCCACGAACACTTGCAGCGCTTTACGCAAGATGCTCACAGCAGAACCGGTCCAATGTACTACTTTGTGCCATTGCTCTTACTCGGTTTTTTACCATGGCTACCGCAGCTAATTGGGAGCATTGGTGGCGCATGGCAAGATCGCAGGCGAAACTTTTCTGGCAAGTGGTTATTGCTCTGTTGGTCGATCATCATCTTTGTGTTTTTTAGCGTCTCTCACTCAAAGCTACCCGGCTACATCATTCCAATTTTCCCAGCGCTAGCATTGCTAGCTGGCGTGACTTTGGATCGCTCCCTGGGAAATAACAATATTCTTAACTGGCCATGGCAAATCCAAACTCTCGCTGGCGCACTACTAGGTGCTAGCGGCTTCTTTTTCCTTGCTGAAATTAGCAAACAAGCCAGGCCAGATGAGTATCTTGCTTATGCCCAATATACGCAGTGGATCATTGCCGCCCTCCTAGCATTAATGACCTTTAGCTTGCTGGCAACCTGGCTAAGCAAACGTCATGGACTGGCCAGTATTGGTAGTTTTGCGGGCGGATTTTTTCTATGTGCCATGATTGCTGGCACCGGCCACGAAACCTTGGGTCGAGCAGTTTCCGGAATTGGTCTGGCAGAACAAGTTAAAGGATCCATCCCAGACAAAGTCAATTTCTATTCAGTCAGAATCTTAGATCACACGGTACCTTTTTATCTCGGCAAAACGATGATCATGGTGGAGTTTCCGGACGAGCTAGAATTTGGTGTGCAACAAGAGCCAGAACTTTGGCTACCCACCCTTGAAGCATTTATCACTCGCTGGCGAGAAGATCAAACCGCTTATGCACTCATGGTTCCAGAGCTAT
>CANGEC010000174.1 GCA_947452625.1 Burkholderiaceae bacterium | reverse complement strand
TGACCGTGCCCGGGTGATTAACAGTCTGAGTGACGAACAGTTTGATCTGTGCTTTGATGAGCTCAGTATTATTGTGAGAAGAACGCGGTGGATGCGCTGGTCGGTCGGCTTATTTATTTTTGCAGGCCTATGTGTGGCAATCTCGATTGCATCGGTTTTTATGAGTGTTGAGCTCGAGATGAACCTGCCGCACTTTGTGCTTATCACCTTCATTACTGCTATGTGCTCTTTAGTGCTAGGGCTGCTTTGTTTCCTAAGAGAGATTGTCCTTGCCTCGAAAGAGGTTGTCGCAGTAAGACGCGAAAAACGCCAGTCAAATTGACTTGTGAAGCCAGGCACCTAGGCTGAGTAAGATTCTCTGGTAGCGCTGGCCACTCAAGATTGCTAGTAAATTCTCATAGGCAAAAATATCACAAGGTGAAATTAAGAACTGGCCGAGCCATTCGAGATCTTGGATGATGCCAAGCGTGTCTTTGTCAGTGGCCCTGAAGCCGCTGTAGGCGAGTGCGCTGGCAAGCCGACTATTCGCAAGTTTCATGTGGTAAACCGCAGGGGTGTGGTTCACCTTCATTAAGATTTCTTGATTCTCTTGAATGCTAGTCAGCGCCTCTTGCATGATCTGTAATGTGGTTGGTGGTTTGCTGTAGCGCTTAATACTCATGGCCTGGGCATGCCTTTTAATGAGTGGTTGTGGCCGAAGATATTGGTAGCCCATCTGTGCCTTGCTTCCATTCTCAATGTGCATGGGAATGTCTTGCTGCAACTCTAATGCGAGGTCAAAGAGGTGGCTGGTTTTCCCTTGCTTGAGCTCAATTTCCAGCTCCTCAATTGGCGCAATATGTTCACATGCGTTTGTCGTCGAGCTTTTAAGGTCGCCAATATCCACCGAAACTTCAATGACAGAACCATCTGGGTATTTGAGTAGCCAATCGGTGCGCATCACATCCACGATGAAGATGGGTTTCAGTTTCTCGCGAAATTTAAGATCTGAAAAGATATTGGCTAGATGCGGGTCGGTGATTTTGTCAAAGTTTACCTGATTTTGGGTGAGGAGGTCCTCCCATTCCAAACGTTGATGCAGACCACCAACGGAGTGCCCGGTACTTTTAATCGCCTGAAACCATCCCCCGTTCATGCTGCGGACGCGAAGATTGAGTCCTGCATCTAGGAGCGCCAGTTCAGGGGTGTCGTAATAGATGCTAACGAGTTTGCGTGTCCACGGCACCTCATTTAAATGCTTGATGATGGCGGGGTGGTTGTTTAATAGGTCAGCATGACGTTCGGCAATGCGAAGCTTAAGTTCGATTTCGTTAGCCATGAGGGATGAATGAAAAAAGAATTAAAGCAGATCAGGGGAAAGTATAGCGCGAATCAAGGCCTGCTCTTCTTCCGCTCGGACGCGGCTAGCAATCCACCAGATGGCGCCTTTTTTAACACACCAGTATTGCACCTTATGGGTCATGGCAATTGCGGCGGCAATCCCTAAGGTCGGTTGATGGCCGACGACCAGATACGAGCCTTTGCTTAAATCCCAATTCGCCAGTTTAAGTAAAGTTTGTGGCGATCCACCCGGGGCTAATTCTTCTAGGGTCGTGAAGGGAAGCTCAAGGGCGCTCGCGGTTTGTTGGGCTCGTTTTGCTGGGCTCACTAAAATTTGGGTATCCTTAGGCATCCGCTCTTTTAGCCAGGCTGCCATTCTTTTTGCTTGCTCTTGCCCTTTCGCGGTCAGGGCGCGTTCCTCATCAGGATAGCCGTCTTCGGCTTCTGCATGCCGCCATAAAATTAGTTCCATAAGTAGGATTGATTTCAGGTAAATGTGTGTAAAAATGTTAGCGCTAAACGAGATTTTATGAAAGCGATTTATGCCCGCATTGGCGCATGGATGCTTCGATTCAGGAACGAGTGACGATTGACACTAGATATTTATTTTCCAAGATTCGCCCCATTTTTGTTAAATGGCCATCAAACGCCTGCTTTTGCCAAACTTTGTGCGGTGGGGTCCTGGCATCGGGACGAGGATCATCCCCTAGAGGTTAGCCTATGTCGACACTTTGGCTTAAGTAAACAGCAGGACTGGCCCTTGGCCTTAATGTCGGCTTTGGGGGAGGGTTTGGTTGTTGATGCGCCCTATCTTTTATTGGTGCATCCAGCCAATTTCGTATTGCAGCGCGATTTTTTTAGCTTTGGTGAGCCTCTTGCGCTGTCACATGATGAAAAGACGACCTTCATTCAAACGTTGAATACTCACTTTGCTGAGGATGGCTTTCGGTTGATATCCGGCGCCTCATTATCGTCTTGCTACTTAGCAGTGAAAAGGGAAGTAGAGGTCTCAACAACGCTCATCAGTCAGGGGACGGGGCGTGATGTTGGGCCTATGATGCCTCAGGGAGAAGATGGGATGGCCTTTCAATCTCTAATGAATGAGGCGCAGATGCTTTTGCATGAGCATCCAATTAATCAAGCGAGAGAGCGTCAAGGTCTTCCTTTAGTCAATAGCATTTGGCTCTCGGGCGGCGGGGCAGCAGATGCACTTCCCAGGGCCGCACATCAACCAGATTTCATCGTTTTTGCGAACGACCACTTAAGTCAAGGCTTGGCGAAATGGGCTGGGATTGCTTGCCACCCCCTTAAAGGCTTGGCTGAAGTCGCCACTTCTGGAAAAGATGCTGTGATGGTCGTCGAGGATCCTGGCGATCCAGAGCGAGATTGGTTTGCTCTGTTATTAAAAGCGCTTCAATCGCGTACGGTTGAATATGTTCGCTGCCATTTTGATGTGCATGGCATGACCTACACCTTGACGTTAAAACCCATGGACACATGGAAGTTTTGGAAGAAGATATTGAAACCTGAAAGCTATTTTAAGATGGGTGAGGCTGGCTAATGGTCAGTATCGTTCAGCGCGCATTTGATTCTTCAACTGCAGAAGCCCTGGCTGAGGATGGCCTGTCCGCAATCTTAGCCCGCGTTCTGGCGGCGCGGGGAATTCAAGACTCCTCCCAGTTAGATGTCTCGCTCGCGCGGCTTATCCCACCAGAAAAACTGACAAATGCTAGTGCGATGGCGGTCATCCTGGCAGATGCTATTGCGGCGAATCAATCGCTATTGGTGGTGGGGGATTATGACTGCGACGGCGCCACTGCGACGGCGGTCGCCATGCGTGGTCTAAAAAGCATGGGGGCAACCGTTGATTACTTGGTGCCCAATCGATTCGAGTATGGTTACGGACTCACCCCGGAAATTGTGTTGCTGGCCGCCCAGCAGAAACCAGACATTATTATCACCGTTGATAATGGGATCGCCAGCGTGGAAGGGGTGGCTAAAGCGAACGCCCTTGGCATCCAAGTCTTGGTGACCGATCATCACCTGCCTGGCGATGAGACGCCAGCAGCAAGCTGCATGGTGAACCCAAATCAGCGTGGCTGTCATTTTCCGAGCAAAAATCTAGCAGGGGTCGGTGTTATTTTCTATGTGATGCTGTCACTTCGTGCAGAGCTCAGAAAGCGTGGGGCCTTTGCTGAAAAGCCAGAGCCTAATTTAACGGAGCTTCTGGATATTGTGGCCCTTGGGACGGTCGCTGACCTTGTGAAGTTAGATGAAAATAATCGGATTTTAGTTGAGCAGGGTTTGCGCAGGATTCGAGCTGGCAAGGGTTGCCCTGCCATCCGCGCTTTAATGAAGCTAGCCGGGCGAGATCCCTCTAAGGCAAACGCTCAGGATCTTGGGTTTAGTGTGGGCCCGCGCTTAAATGCAGCTGGCCGCTTAGATGATATGTCACTGGGGATTGCCTGTCTCATCTCCGATGATGAAACAGCAGTGCAAACCATGGCGCAGCGTTTACATGCCATGAACTTAGAGCGCCGGTCGATTGAAGCGGATATGCAGGAGACTGCAAATATTGCCCTCGAGGATGTCGACGTGCGTGACCGATTTAGCTTGAGTATCTATGAGCCGGAGTGGCACCAGGGCGTGATTGGAATTTTAGCTTCGCGTGTCAAAGAGCAACATCACCGCCCGGTGATTGCCTTTGCGAAAAGCAAGGATGGCACCCTAAAAGGTTCGGGCCGATCGATCAATGGCCTACATTTACGTGACGCCCTCGATCTTGTTTCCAAACGCCATCCAGATTTAATTCTCAAGTTTGGGGGGCATGCGATGGCGGCCGGCTTGACTATTCCAGAACAGGGCTTGGAGACTTTTAGGCAGGTGTTTGAAGAGGTCTCGGCGAGCTTGCTAACTCCGGCTGATTTGGACGCTGTGATTGAAACAGATGGTTCACTGAGCGCCCATGAAGTCGATTGGTCTGTGGCAGAGGCGCTTGATCACCAGGTATGGGGACAGGGTTTTCCGCCGCCGCTCTTTGGGGATGCTTTTATTGTGAAATTGCAAAAGGTGGTAGGGGATCGTCACCTGAAACTCTCGCTCCAGAAGCTAGATGACGACAGTGGTCGACTCATTGATGCGATCTATTTTCAGCAGCAAGAGTTCTTGCCGCAGAAGGTTCACGTGGTTTATGCGCTGCAGACGAATGAGTTTAATGGACGCCAGCAGGTGCAGCTCAATATCCGTCATTGTGTGCCGCTTGAGTAAAGCTAACCGTGAGAGTAGAATTCGCCTCAAATTTATCAGGTTGAAATATGCGTCGTAAG
>CANGEC010000173.1 GCA_947452625.1 Burkholderiaceae bacterium | reverse complement strand
AGATATTGACGGCATGCAGGGGCTGTCTCAAATCATGGCTAGCAGTTGCAATAAATTTTGATTTTGCGATATTTGCAGAGATGGCAGTATTGCGTTCTAGTTCAAGCTCTTTATTGAGCGTCTGATTTTGGATTTGTAAGCTGACTGTTTTGATCCAAGAACTCGAAAAATACGATGCCATTTTTATTGCATAGATAGAAAATGCAAATTCGCCTAACAAGATCGGCCAGGGAAACATGAATGGCGGAATGAGTGAGGCGATAAATTGGCAAATGAAAATTGGTAAAGCAAAACATAAGAAAGTCGGTCTATGAATTGAATACCCATATAAACCCACAAACACTGCAGTTGAGCTCATTAAGAGGTAAAGACATTGGAGATTAAATGGTAGGGTTGGTGTAACGATTAACCATCCCAGACCCCAGCAAGCGGTGACGGTGAAGACCCCAAGGTTTAAATTAAAAATCTTTTTCTTGGTGGAAAGTTTTTGGTCTTGATTTCTAGAGAAGACCATATACGCTCTTAAGGTTACGCATATAGCCATGGTTGCAAGCCAAATAATCAGGTTAACTAGATTGGCCTCTTGAAAAACCAGGGCTCCAGTGAGTATTGGCCCAATGAGCGTACCGGCGGTATTGGTTTTAGAGGCCGTCTCCAGAAATTGATATTTTTCTTCGAGCAGCAGTTGATCATTTTTTTCAATAGAGGTGGTGTCCATGATCTATACCCAGCCATTCTCTTTGGCTTTGATAACCGCTTGAGTTCTATTAAATACTTTAATTTTTTTAAATATTTCCCCTAGATGCACCTTGACTGTCTGCTCGCTGATATTGAGTGAATAGGCAATCATCTTATTGGAGTCGCCATTAGAGATGTGAGTCAGAATTTCTTTTTGCCGCTCTGTCAACTGGGGCAGCTCCGTCTCGGTTGAGCTAATCCCCATGAGATTGCACAGGCTCTGATAAATATAGAAAGTATCGCTACTTTTTGAAATAAAAATACTGCAACCTGCATCAATACATTCTTGTTCTAAAGAGTCCTTTTCGAGACCTGAGATAGCAGCGATTGCAACAACCTCTTCCAATTTTTTAAATTCTTTGATGCCAAAAAGTTGGTTTTCGGAGTCCGGAATTAATAGATCTAAAAGAATGATCCATTGTGATTTTTTGGAACGAACAATATTCAAGCCTTCTTTAATAGAGTTCGCAGAAAAAACCTGATTTCCGGATGAGAAGAACTTGCGGGTTAGAAATTGATGGAGTGCATCCCGATAGACTGGGTGGTCATCAACAATCAGTAAAGATACGGAATGCATGGCAACCCTTGTTCTTGGTCTAGTTATGGGGCGGTTGAGTTGGAAAGATTATTGCATTTATAAGCTTTGCTAGACTAGTACTTTAGTGCTAGATAAAAACTTGACCAAGATCAACTTTTTGCGTCAAAACCTGAATTCAAGGGCGGTATAAGAGGTTTTAGTTGGCGTGCAGGCGCAATAAATTATGGCAATGAAAAGTCTAGTACTAAAGTGCTATATCTTAGTACGGTTCTATTTTCTAGCATGACCCCAAGCAAATTTAATAAAAATAAGGGGACATCATGGGGAAGTTAATCAGTTATCTGGTGGTTGCTGGGGTAGCGTTTTTTGTGGGTATGGTGGGGGCATCTGTGCCGTTGAATTCTTCTGCCTCCTACGCTGAAGGCGTTGCATCATACCTCAATGCGGCTTACGCCCAAGATCAAGTAAATTAATCAGGGTTGATGATGCTAATGAATCACTTTTTGAGCCGTCATTCACGTCTTTATTTTGCTTTGATTGTTATAGCTTTTGCTGGAATCATGTTGCTGACGGGCGCACGCGTTCAAGCAAAAATTGAGAGTCAATCCCGAGTTGATCAAAATAATCCCCATCATCTTCCTAGTGAATTAAATCCGCGAGTACCCCGCGCTGAAGAAGAGGTTGCCATCTCTAACGAGGCAGCGAATGAGGGAGTGACTATCGATGTGTTACATGCAAGCGCACTGAGTAATGGCAGTCTAGAGTCTCATCCAATTTATGACTACACAACTGGCACAACAAATTAATTCCGGCATCTCATTTGCAACTGGCGAGATAGCAAGGCCAATTTGTGATGAAGCGATGTCCCTCCAATACTGCGAAGTATTTGAGGCGCTTGGGCATGGTACGAGGTTTAAGGTGTTTAATTTTATTTATCGGGCGGGGCTCAAGGGCGCTAGACCCAAGGACATCATTGAACAGTTTGGCGTGGACTCTGGGACTTTAGATTTTCATCTCAAGAAGCTATTAGTGGCCGGGTTAATTGTGGCAAAAGAGAGTGGTCAACGAGGTACGTATTGCTCCAACGAAAATCTCCCAATCGATTTGATTATCTTATTTGACTCTATCAATCAAAAGACTTTGGTAGTAAATATTGGATAAGATTGTTCGCTATCACCAAGCGCATGCACGCTAGGTGATTAGGCTGCGCATCCGCCCTACTTATCCAAATTTTTTATTTAAATATCAACTAATTTACTTGGTGCACTAACCTACCTCCAACTATAGTTTTCACGGCTTTAACATCTTTGATATTGTCTTTGGGAATATTGAGGATATTGTCAGATAGCACTACCATATCAGCGTATTTGCCGGGCTCAATAGTTCCCTTGATTTTTCCTTCGCCAATGGCTTTGGCAGGCCAGATAGTCCACATCCTCAGTGCATCACGTACTGAGATGGCTTCTTGTGGTTCAAAGATACCCATGTCGGATTGTCTGGTTACAGTAGCGTACATCGCCTTAAAGGGGTCTATATTGCCTAAGTAGATGCCGGTCATGTCCGTACTTGCGGCAGGCTCTAGACCCGCGTTAATCATGGTTTTAAATTGATAGCCAGTTTTAGCTCTAGCAACTCCCATGTTTTCATAATCGGCGTTTACCAGTTCCAGCAGCCAAATGGGTTGAACAGAAATATGGAGATTATTTTTCTTGAGTGCTTTTGCGCGGCGCAATTGCTCTGGGCTCAGTTGAAACATCCCAAAATGTTCAATGCGTTTAATGGCGTTGCTATCTTGGGTTTTTGCTGAGGTGGTATAGGTGTTGAGGCCAATATCAATCGCTGCATCACCAGAGCAGTGCAACATGCTGGCCTTTTGATTTTGATTGGCTAGTTTTGCAAATTGAATGGCCTGACTTTGATTGGTAACTAAAGTGCCTTTGCCACCAGGGGGGTCGGTGTCCATAATGCCAACATAGGGCTCATACATAAAGCCAGTTCGGCAATCATTCTCACCATCAACCCAGGCTTTAATCGCAGCAAATCTGTAATAGGCGGGATTTGCTTTAGCGGGCATTTCAAAGACACTCAAGTTCTTGGGCATTCCCGCTCCATTGGGGGCTGCCCAAACAGATGCTGTATAGCGAATATTCGGCGTTGGTGTTGAAATTGATACGCTTTGCATTACCGGAATGGCTGCGGCAGGGGTAATTGCCATGACTGAAGTAAAGCCATAGGAGTTCCAAAACTTTGCAATATCAGTGGCGTAGTAGCGTGCAATTTCTTGAGGAGTTGGGCTTCCTGGTATGTCACCCATACCATCCGTAATGACGCCATTAGGCTCACCATTTTTATCTGCCAGGACTCCAGCGCCATGAGGTAGGCGAGTTACCCCCTTCTTGATACCCATCTTGGCTAGTGCTACGCTGTTCGCTATCGCCATATGCGCACCATTTGCCATGATGACTGGGTTGTTGGGTGCGGCTTGATCTAGTTCTGCCTTGGTGGGTAGACGTTTTTCTGAAAACTTATTTTCACTAGCTGACACCCCCGCAACATATATCCATTGATCCTTTGGTGTTGCCTTGACGCGCTCGGCGATATTGAGTAATGCCTGCTTGACCGAGGGTGTGCCAGGAAAGCGAGCATCTACCCAAACTTCTTTGAGCCAAATCGTTTCCATTGGGTGAGTATGTGCATCTACAAACCCTGGGACAACGAATTGCCCATTGAGGTCAATCACTTTTGTTTGAGGTCCGATATAGGTTTTAATGTGCTGGTCAGATCCAACGGCAATGAATTTTTCATTTTGAATAGCCACGGCATGGGCTAAGGGCTGTTTGTGATTGAGGGTTTCTATTTGCCCATTGAGATAAACGGTATCAGCCTGCTCTTTGGCATATGTCGAGTGACTTAAGCAAGTAAGCGTAAAAGAGCATAAGAGAGTGGTAATGGCTGAGGGGTTCAATCGACCAATCATATGTATAACCTCATATCAAGGGATGAATGTAGGGGGCTAGTGGCTTATTTGATCAGCATCGAATACTTAGGGTTTGATGTAGATCAAAATATGGACCCAATATTGAAAAATGAAGCGATAGGGGGGGGTGGCGCTCATTAGAGCTAAGTGTATTTGCCCCCACTTTTTTGATCTATTGACCTTTTGGCGCTATTTAAAGGGGTATTGATTGTCACAAACTTGAAATATATATTTCCATATAATTAGAAATATGAAAAATGCACAAGCCATTTCAGCGTTCCTCGCGCTAGGACAAGAAACCCGTTTGAATGTATTTCGTCTGATTGTGCAACGTGGCGATATTGGTTTAACGCCGGGCGAGATTATTGAAAAACTGGGCATTCCCAATGCCACCCTGAGTTTTCATTTAAAGGACTTGGT
>CANGEC010000172.1 GCA_947452625.1 Burkholderiaceae bacterium | reverse complement strand
TATGACGATTGCTAATCGAACCGCAGCGCGTGTTCTCTCCAAAGGCATCGTTGAAGGCAAGTATCAGGGCAAACTCGCTTTTGATGACATGCCTAATATTGCCTTGATTGGGACTTCTGGATCAGATTCTTTAATTACCGATTCGGCCAACTCAATGAGTGCATACACCACTGGCCATAAAACTGCGGTCAATGCTATGGGCGTCTATGTTTCCCGTGCGAGCGATAATTTGTCACACCCTAAAGTGGAAACCATTGCCGAGTTAATTAAGCGTAACACCAAAATGTCGGTTGGCATCGTGTCCGATGCAGAGCTTGAGGATGCAACACCGGGGGCGATGGTTTCCCATACGCGACGCCGGGCTGATAAGCAATATATCGCCGATCAATTATTAGCAAGTGGAGTCGAGGTGATTTTGGGTGGTGGGTCAGCCTACTTTTATCCCCAATCAGCTAAAGACTCTAAGCGCAAAGACAATCAAAATCTCGTAGAGGTATTGAAGGAGAAGGGTTACCAACTCGCCTTTACGAAGCAAGAGCTTTTAAGTGCCGCGCAAGATAAAAAGACCCAAAAATTATTTGGCGTCTTTCATCCAGATAATATGGATGGATCGCTTGATCGACTCTTTTTAAAACAGAATACCGTCTCTGAGTTTCCAAACCAGCCTGATTTAACCGAGATGACACAATCAGCTATCAATGTTCTCTCCAAGAATCCCAATGGATTTTTCTTGATGGTAGAGGCTGCTTTGATTGATAAGTTCAATCATCCTTTGGATTGGGAGAGGGCGGCCTACGATACGATCATGTTGAGCAACGCAGTCCAGATTGCTAAGGATTTTGCTAAAACCCATCCGGATACTCTGATCATCGTCACTCCCGATCATACCCATAGCGGCTCAATTGCTGGGGTGATTAATGATGCCAAGCCTGGTCCGTTGCGCGAGAAGGTGGGGATTTATGCCGAGGCTGGTTATCCCAATTACCCTAAGTCTAATGTCGCGGGCTATCCAGATCGGGTTGATGTTTCAAAACGTTTAGCCTTCTTTTATGGTGCCTATCCTGACCATTATGAAACTATGCATCCCAAGTTAGACGGCACTTTTGTTCCTGCCGTTAAGGGTGACGGCGGCGCATTTGTTGCGAATCCTAAATACTTGCAACAACAAGAAGATGTGATTCATATGGGAGGCAATTTACCGGCCCATCAAGATAGTGGCGTACATACTGCCGATGATGCGGTGTTGAGTGCTATTGGCCCAGGTTCAGAGAAGTTTCATGGCTTTATGGACAATACTGAAGTCTTTAAGGTAATTGTGCAGGCCTTAGGTTTAAGTCAAAAGTAGTCGACATTCTTCGCAGAAACCATCATGGAATCAATTGAAACGATTAATTTGGTGTCATTGGCTGATACAGGCATCAGCCTAGCAGCGGCCTTTCTTTTTGGCGGCTTAATTGGACTAGAGCGCCAATATCGCCAGCGGACCGCAGGCTTAAGAACGAATATTTTGGTAGCGCTTGGGGCTGCCATCTTTGTTGACGCTGGCAATCGACTCACAGGTCATGATGGGGCAGTCCACGTGATGGCGTACGTGGTTTCTGGTATCGGCTTTTTAGGTGCGGGCGTCATTATGCGCGAAGAGGGTAATGTACGCGGCATTAACACTGCCGCTACCTTGTGGGCTTCTGGCGCTGTGGGTGCCTGTGCTGGAGCCGATTTAATTCTGGAGGCTGGCTTAGCCACCATATTTATTTTGGCTGCCAATACGCTTTTGCGGCCTGTAGTCAGTCTCATTAACCGACAACCGCTTGATACCGAAGCGGTAGAGGTTACGAATGCTGTTTACATCATCACGCCCAAACACTCCCAAAAGATTGCTTTGAAACTATTTATTGCCACTCTAGAGGCTGCTGGCTATCAGACCCAGGATATTGAAGTTCATCAATTTGGCGCAGATGAGGTGGAGATTCAGGCGGTATTAACCGATTCGGCTGTGGATGGTGCGCAAATGGATGCGCTTATACAGAATATTGCCAATTTGGAGTATGTTCATCAGGCCTTTTGGAGTCCAAGCACCACTGATTAAGGTTTTGTCTTAATAGTGAAATATTTGCGGTTCAATATTGCCCTGTGAAATCCAAAATATTGAAGTCCACTATCGTTTGCCCTCACTGCAATGCTGCTGAGTCCCTAGAGATCCCAGAGGTTTCATCGCAGCAGTTTTATCGATGCGCTGCCTGCAACGGTGTTCTCAAGACCAAGTCGGGAGACTGCTGTATTTTCTGTAGTTTTGGTAGCCAAGATTGCTCCAGTTCCGAACAAAATTTGGCCGCTTAAGTCATTTCCCAGTAGACTGGCTCGGTATTTCATTAATATGTCATGCTTTTTTCATAAAATAGACATATTCGAATAAGCGTATTCTTCTATAGGAAACATTTTGGCTGCCAATCCAAGCGACTTTCGCTCTAACCCAGCAGATCTGGTTGCTGCTGTTGATTTGGGTTCCAATAGTTTTCGTATGTTGGTGGCGCAGGCAGTCAATACACCTTCGGGTACACAACTGCGCCCAATAGATACCTTGCGTGAATCGGTTCGCTTAGCGGGCGGCCTTACTGAAAATAAATTACTGGGCAACGATGCTTATCAACGCGGTCTGATTGCCATTCGACGCTTTGGAGAACGCATTCGGGGTTTTGATCCCTCTAGAGTGCGTGCTGTTGCTACCAATACCTTGCGGGTTGCTAAGAATGCTGCCCAGTTCGTCAAGGATGCCGAGGAGGCTTTAGGGTTTCCCATTGAGGTGATTGCCGGGGTGGAAGAGGCGCGCTTAATTTATATCGGCGCTGCGCATGAGGTTCCCGCGGTACACGGCAATCGTTTGGTAGTCGATATTGGCGGCGGCTCAACCGAGTTAATTATTGGCAAAAGCTATGAGCCAAAGTTAATGGAAAGCCTGTATATCGGTTGTGTTTCCCATAGCATGCGTTTCTTTCCTAAGGGCAATATTGATACCCATGCCTTCAAGGAGGCCGAGCTAGCAGCTCGCAGGGAAATTCAGGTGATCTCCGGCGCCTACCTCAAGAGTGGCTGGAAGCAGGTGATTGGATCCTCTGGAACTGCTAGAGCCTTGGCTGAATTAATTGCTGAGAATAATTTCAATGGTCAGGCCGACGGTTTATTAATGGGTCGCGTTAATGGCGCTAGTGGTTTGATTACACGCGATGGGCTGCGCGCCATGAAAAAGCATCTGCTCAAGTATGAGCATGTGAATCATGTTGAACTGGCAGGTTTAAAGGATGATCGCAGGGCAGTTTGGCCCGGCGGTTTAGCAATCATGATTGCCGTGTTTGACGAGCTTGGTATTGAGTCGATGGAAGTGACTGATGCCGCTTTGCGCATCGGCGTGCTTTACGACTTACTGGGACGCTCTCAGCATCACGATATGCGTTATGTCACAGTAGAGCAATTTATGCAACGCTACGCCGTGGATCGTGAGCAAGCTCATCGCGTAGGTGATCTTGCTGGAGAGTTTTTAGCCCAGTTGCCAAAATCAGAGGTGGAGAGTCGGGCTGACAATATTGCTTTATTGCAGTGGGCTGCCAATTTGCATGAGATTGGCTTGTCGATTTCTCATAATGGCTACCATAAACATTCTGCCTATATTGCTGGTAATGCCGATATGCCCGGCTTTTCTAAAAACGACCAAGCTCGTTTGGCTGCGCTTCTGATTGGTCATACTGGCAAGCTTGGCAAACTAGCTAGCAATCCAAACTTTCATGATTGGCGCATGTTGTTTTGTTTGAGATTGGCGCAAGTCTTATGTCGCGGCAGAAGTGATGAGGACTTGCCAAAGGTCAAAGTTTCTGAGTATGACGGCTCTTATGCTGTGAGCTTATCTAAAGACTGGACCAGCGAGCATCCCTTGACTGAATTTAGTTTGCAAAAAGAAGCAGCCGAATGGGAACGTATCGGCCGCTCTTATAAAGTAGGCTTAAGGTAGACCTACTTTTTTATTGACCCAAAAAATGCTTTGCGTAGCGTGGGTTAATCTCAGATAGTCGCATCATCGTCAATAAATCCGCGGTATTGAAATCAGGATCCCAGGCGGGTGCGCTGCAAATCTTGGCACCTAATTTTAGGTAACCCTTAATCAGCGGCGGAGGCTCAACTGCTAAGCCGCCATTGAGCCTATCCAGTGGAAGTGGCAGGCGAGGGAAGGCATGATTTTCAATTGGTGCCATTTGTTCATTGCTCAAAGAGTTATAGAGACTTGCGGCAAAGTGACCGCCATCGGCCATTGGAATACTGGCGCATCCCAGCATAATTTCATAGCCATGCTTTTGCATGTATTGAGCAAGACCACTCCAGAGCGCCATAATCACTGCGCCAGAGCGGTAGTCGGCATGCACGCAGGATCTACCAAGCTCAACCATTTTGGGGCGCAGGTGGTTTAAACGCGCTAAATCAAATTCAGAGTCAGAGTAAAGGCGGCCAATTTCTTGAGCCTTATGTGGAGGTAAGACGCGATAGGTGCCAACGACCTTAAGGGTTTCTTGATCACGAATCAGTAAGTGATCGCAATAGGCATCAAATTCATCAACGTCTAAGCCTTCTGCATTAACCGGTAAATGCGCACCCATTTCTTCAGCAAAAACCTTATAGCGTAGGCGTTGCGCTTCTTTAATTTCAGATGCATCGCTGGCCCAAGTGATTTGCAGGCCCGGCTTCTTGGCTTTAACGATAGACGT
>CANGEC010000171.1 GCA_947452625.1 Burkholderiaceae bacterium | reverse complement strand
TGGGCGCAGCGGAGGCTTGGATTCCATTACCACTGGTTCTCAATACTGATTACTTCAGAACCCTTGCGATCAGACCCGAGTCTACCGACCCTAAAGCTGAAAACAAAATTTACGAAACTCCTGATAAACAAGCGCGCATGCTTTGGACAAAATGGAATAAATCGAGCGATACCCATTCCGTTAAAGTCTCGATGCTAGTTAGCACGCGTAATCGTCACCTAGAATTGGTTAATCCAAATCCAGCGTTAAAGCTTTCCAAACCAGAACAACAATTTTGGACGCGTGCCACCACCTACCTCCCTACCGACGGTATTGTTAAAGCCAAAGCCCAAGAATGTATTGCCGCACTACCAGCCTCTGCAACGGATGTAGAAAAAGCCAAGGCGATTTATAACTGGGTAGTGGATAACACGCATCGCGATCCTAAGACGCGCGGATGCGGTCAAGGCGATGTCAAGTTAATGCTCGAAACAAACAACCTGGGTGGTAAGTGCGCTGACATTAATGCGGTCTTTGTTGCGCTTGCCCGCTCCGTCGGCGTTGCTGCCCGTGATGTATACGGTATTCGAATTGCCGATTCTGCGCGCGGATATAAAAGTTTAGGCAAGTCTGGCGATATCACCAAAGCCCAACACTGTCGTGCTGAATTCTATGCCAGCGGCTATGGTTGGATGCCAGTTGATCCAGCCGATGTCCGCAAAGTGATCCTCGAAGAAACAGGCGGCTTACCAGCGAATGATCCTAAAGTATTGGCGATTCGCGACTATTTATTTGGCAATTGGGAAATGAATTGGATGGCCTATAACTATGATCACGACATCGCACTGCCAGGATCAGCATTAGGCAAACAAGGCGCAATCCCTTTCCTCATGTACCCGCAAGCTGAAAACAAAGAAGGTCGTTTTGACTCACTGGATCCGGATAACTTTAAATACAAAATTACCAGTCGATTGATTGGGTAAAGCAGTAACGAGATTATTTGTAATGGCAATATCTCAGAAACGAACAGCGAAAGGCAATCTCCTCTCGCTGTTTTTTCTTTTCTGTGCCCTCTTGATGGTCGGCAACGCTCAGGCACAATGGCAACCCATCCAACAACTTGGCTTGACGCAAACGCCAGAACTACAACTCAATTCCCTGTCCGGTTCAGCGTTCAACTTGAAGTCCTATCAGGGCAAAGTCATCATCGTCAATTTTTGGGCGAGCTGGTGCGAGCCTTGCAGAGAAGAGTTTGTTGAACTGAGCTATCTCCAGGAAAAGTTTGGCCCCAAGGGTTTAAAAGTCATCGCCGTGAATTTAGCTGAAATGAAGCCCCGAATAGTGCAATTTCTAAAAGGCAATGGCTTTTCAGAAAACAGTCTTGAAATTCTGCTTGATCGCAACAGCATTGCCTATAAAACCTGGAAAGCCCGTGGCCTACCCACCTCCTTCCTAATTAATAAGCAAGGGAAAGTAGAGAGTGTTTGGATTGGTGCGATTGATAATGCCGATAGCGCTGAAGTTACTGGCAAAATTGAGGCATTACTGCGCCAATAAAGATCATATGAACTCCACCAGCCCTTTAGCAAATACTGAACCACGCCTTACATCACTATCTCACGGCGGTGGATGTGGTTGCAAAATCGCTCCAGGGGTTTTAGCGGAAATTCTCAAAGGTGTACCGCAACTTCCGTTCCCAAAAGAACTATTGGTTGGTATTGAAACCTCGGATGATGCTGCTGTGTATCAAATTAATGACACTCAGGCGATCGTAGCTACTACCGACTTCTTCATGCCGATCGTGGATGATCCTTTTGATTTTGGCAAGATTGCCGCCACCAATGCAATTAGCGATATCTATGCGATGGGCGGCACACCACTATTTGCTTTAGCCTTGGTGGGCATGCCAATCAACGTTCTCTCCAATCAAACGATTGCTAGCATTTTAGAAGGTGGCGCCGAAGCCTGTCGAAGTGCGGGCATTCCAATTGCTGGCGGACATACGATTGATTCAGTTGAACCGATCTATGGCTTAGTTGCTATTGGCATCGTTAACCCAAAGCAAGTGAAGAGTAATGCCGCCGCTCAAGTTGGCGATGCACTCATTCTAGGAAAACCGCTTGGCGTTGGGATACTCTCAGCAGCCCTCAAAAAAGACCTCCTAAGTCAATCGGGCTATCAAGAGATGATTGCGAACACGACAAAACTGAATACCGCGGGTCCTGATTTAGCAAAGTTGGCTGGGGTACATGCTTTGACGGATGTGACTGGATTTGGCTTGGCTGGACATACACTAGAACTGGCACGAGGCTCGCACTGCACGGCCCATGTTGACTGGAGTCAGGTGCCATTACTCGCCGAGGTTGAAGAGCTTGCTGGGCAAGGCGTTATTACCGGCGCATCTGGGCGTAACTGGCTTAGCTATGGATCTGATATCACATTGCCAGAACAGTTTTCACCAGCGCAACAAGCCTTACTAACAGATCCGCAAACTAGCGGTGGCCTACTTGTCTCTTGCAGTCAGGATAGCGTTAAAGAAGTGCTGGAGATCTTCCAGCACCACCAGTTCTTGAACGCCAAAGTCATTGGGCAAATGGGCAAGCAACAAGACAAACCTTTGGTTATCTCGCTGTAAATAGCCGCTAGTCTGTTTTCTGCAAATTAAAGACACTCGAGAAATCGAGCCCGCCATTACCCGCTTTACTATGCACTTCATATAAATGGTGCGCCAATTCTCCTAAGGGAGTGCTAGCGTTTAAGTCATGGGCGTTTTCTATAGCCAAACTTAAATCTTTTAACATTAAATCAACTCCAAACCCACCGACATAATGCTTCGAAGCGGGGACATTCTCCATCACATTCGGACACGGGTTATAAACTTCCAATACCCAATTGCGCCCTGAACTTTTGGCCATAATGTCAGACAAAATCTTTGGATCCATCCCGTTGGCCATCCCTAAGCGCAAAGCCTCACTCGTCCCCAGCATCTGGATTCCTAACAACATATTGTTGCAAACCTTCACAGTTTGGCCTGCACCACTATCACCAGCATGGAAGATATTTTTTCCCATTTTTTCAAGTAGAGGGCGAACACGCTCAAGATCAACTGCCGCACCACCCACCATAAACGTCAGCGTTGCAGCCTGAGCGCCAGCGGTGCCCCCAGAAACTGGGGCATCAATCATCGCAAACCCATGCGCCTTAGCGGCAGTAGCCACTTCTTGCGCAACCTTAGGAGAGATAGTTGAACAATCTACCAATAAAGCCTGGGGATTTGCGGCAGCAAGAAGGCCACCCTCCCCCAGATACAGCGCTTGGACATGGCGCGAAGCGGGCAGCATGCTGATGATAATGTCAGCATCCTTTGCTGCTGCTACAGCACTTTGGGCAACGTTTCCACCCGCCACTCCAAATGCATCAAGCTGACTTTGAACTAAATCAAACCCTGTCACCGTGTAGCCAGCCTTTAAAAGATTGATGGCCATTGGCAAACCCATATTGCCCAAACCTATAAATGCGATTCTCATATTCACTTTCTATATTCATCATCGCTTGACGAACATTTTTCTACATTGGCCATAAAAAAAGCCTAGCACCATCTCTGGACTAGGCTTTTAGAAAACGGGAAAAAATTACTTCTTCGCTTCCATAGCTTCTTTTGCAGCAGTAATTTCTTTACGACGCTCTTTGCATGCACCAGCAATTTCTTGCAAGGCCTTGCGAGCACGAGCAGCAGATGCCTTAATACCTTTTTCAATAAACTTTTCATTCTCAGCTTTATATGTTTCAAAAGCTGCCAGCAATGTATCGTGTTGTGACATTTTGTCTCCTATTTCTCAGTTATTGAATTACAAATGCCAAATCAGTATATAGCGATAAAAACGACTATAAATCAGGGATTGAATCAGGGAAAACTCTTAGAGTTTGGATAATGGAATAACTGCCCACTAAGCTGCATGACTACCCCAAGATCACTATAAGCCTCTGATTTCATTGAATTGATTGAAAATGAACCATTTTGACTCTTCGGGCTTATGCCATTACCTGAAAGAAGCCTTAGTAACAGGGATAATTGTCCCGACTAGACCAATACACCACCAGAACTTATGAATACCAAAGATTACGCGTTCGTACGCAATAAGCTATTGAACAAAGAAGAAATTGCATTTTTAGATGTTCGAGAAGAACATCCCCACGCTCAAGAACACCCTCTCTTTGCAGCGAATCTGCCCGTATCGCGGATTGAGATTGATGCTCTTGGAAAACTCCCCAGAAAAGATGTTTCCATCGTGACATTGGATGATGGCGAAGGCTATGCAGCACTGGCCACCCAAAAATTGATTGCTCTCGGATACCAAGATGTCTCAGTTTTCCAGGGCGGCGTTAGCGCTTGGAAAGCAGCCGGCGGAGAAGTCTTTAAAGATGTTAATGTTCCCAGCAAATCCTTTGGTGAACTTGTTGAGTCTAAGAGACATACGCCCTCACTCTCCGCTCAAGAAGTTCAAAAGCTCATTGATGACAAAGCAGATGTAGTGATTGTTGATGCCCGACGCTTTGATGAATATCAAACCATGAGCATACCCACCGGAATTAGCGTGCCAGGAGCTGAACTCGTGCTACGCGTTCCCGAACTCGCCCCCAACCCCAAAACCAAAGTGATCGTCAATTGCGCCGGAAGAACTCGCAGCATTATTGGCACGCAATCACTCATCAATGCCGGCATCCCCAATGAAGTGAATGCCTTACGTAATGGCACTATTGGCTGGACTTTG
>CANGEC010000170.1 GCA_947452625.1 Burkholderiaceae bacterium | reverse complement strand
TATGAAAGAGTCTTGCAAGTTTTGGCATGGCGTGCTTTCTGTGGGCTAAATTTTAGGGTGCAGTGAATAGTTTGATAGTACTCAATACTTGGTCGGGCGAGATGTCTTTTAGACACTTTAAGTGGCCTAGTGGACATTGTCTTTTGTGGCAGGGACTACAAGGCAAATGAAGCCAAATTACCTTGGCTTGTTCAGACAGTGGAGGTGTGTGCTGAGGATCGCTGGAGCCAAAGATTGCAACTTGGGGGGTTTTGAGAGCGGCAGCGATATGCATTAAGCCAGAGTCATTGCTGACAATAGTTTGACTTACCCCAATTAGAGCGATTGCTTCATCAAGGGAGGTATTGCCGCACCAGTTATGAATATTGCATTGCTTGGATGCTTGTTGCTCAATATCTTGGGCTAAAGCATGATCACTTTTGCTACCCAACAGAATGATTTGGTTTTGAGTATTTTCAGTATTGAGCAATTGCGCTAGTTGCGCGAAGTGTTCTATTGGCCAACGTTTGGTAACACCATATTCGGCTCCGGGGCAGAAGATGAAGAGATGCTTGGGATCAATTTGACTAGCTTTGAGTTTTACGTCAATCGATTCTTTTGCTTGCTCCGCAATATGCAGGACTGGATTTGATGAGCCAGTCTGTGGTGTTGCTAAAGAATCTGAATCTTCATTTATCAGGCCAGCCAATGCCAAGTAGTGCTCTACCATTGGTGGGCGATTGACTTTGCTTGGATTTGCTAACGAAATATTAATTAAACCAAAACGCATTTCTCCTTGATATCCAATGCGTAGGGGAATATTGGCCAGCCAGGGAATGAGTGCTGATTTAAGACTATTGGGTAGTACAAAGCACATTTGATATTGCTTGCTTTGCAGTTCTTTAGCTAGGGCTTTACGCAAACCCCATTGCAGTTTTTGGTGCTCTAGTTTTGCTTCAATAACCTGATGCACCTCAGTGCAAGCGCGATAGATTGGGGCCACCCAGGTAGTTGCAAGGACATCAATCTGCGAGTTGGGGTGTAAGGCTTTGAGTTTGGCAAGTAGCGGTTGCGACATAACCGCATCCCCAATCCAGTTGGGGGCAATGATCAGAATACGGCGCATGGAATGTATCCCGACACAGCACCCCATGATCACATGAGGTGCTGCTAAGGTTTAATGTCCGTGTGGCTCGGTGCCGGGAATCAGTTTGTAATCAGCACCGCAATAAGGACACTTCGCTTCACCTGTTTTGCTAATGTCCAGAAAAACACGCGGGTGCGAATTCCAGCTAGGGGTTTTATTGGTAGGGCAGTGCAAAGGTAAATCCTTGCCATCAACCATGATCACTTGAGCTTGGGTCATATTCTGGTTCCTAATTACTCTGGATTTACTTAACGTAAGTAAGCCACGCTTTATATTTATCGGTTCTGCCATAAACCGCATCAAAATAAGTTGCTTGAATTTTTGTGGTGATTGGGCCACGTGTGCCATCGCCAATCATGCGGTCATCTAATTCGCGAATGGGCGTTACTTCAGCAGCCGTACCAGTAAAGAAGGCTTCATCGGCTGAATACACTTCATCACGGGTTAAACGTTTTTCACGAACTTCGTAGCCAAGGTCTTTGGCGATCTGAATAATGGAATCGCGGGTAATTCCATCCAGGCATGAGGCTAAGTCCGGTGTGTAGACGATGCCATTGCGAACCATGAATAGATTTTCACCAGAGCCTTCTGAAACATAACCCTCTGTATCCAGGAGTAGGGCCTCATCATAGCCATTCGCAGTCACTTCCTGGTTGGCCAAAATCGAGTTGATGTAGTAACCAGATGCTTTGGCGCGTACTAAGGAGGAGTTCACAAAGTGGCGTGTAAAAGACGAAGTTTTAACGCGGATGCCTTTATTAAGGCCATCTTCACCCAAATAGGCGCCCCATTCCCAGGCGGCAATTGCCGTATGAATAGTGTTGCCTTTTGGCGAGATCCCGAGCTTTTGTGAGCCAATAAAGATAATCGGGCGGATATAACAGGCTTCAAGCTTATTGCTGTTGACCACCTCAATAATCGCGCTCGAGATCTGCTCTGGGGTGTATTCCATCTTCATTTGGAAGATTTTGGTGCCATTGAACAGGCGTTTTACATGCTCAGGCAAGCGAAAAATGGCGGTACCTTGGGGGGTTTTGTAGGCTCGGATACCCTCAAAAACGCCCATACCGTAGTGAAGGCTGTGGGTAAGCACATGAATATTGGCCTCACGCCAGGGAACGAGCTTCCCATCGGACCAAATGAAACCATCGCGGTCGGACATCGACATTTTTTCTACCTTTTGCGTCTGTAATTCGGGTTAATCGGGGACTGCCTACCGGCGGGCTTAAAAGCTGAGGCTGGGGCACGTCTAAGCCTTTATTGTAGAGCAGGCAGGCCAAGTTCTTTGGGGGTTTATCACCTAGACGATTTAGAATGGAGGATTCCCAATAAACCGCCTTATTTTTCGAATATTCCTATGCCGGATACCTTATTTCAAGTCAAACGCTTAAGTGATTTAGCTGCTGCGGGCCTTTTGAAAGGGAAGCGGGTTCTGATTCGTGCCGATTTAAATGTGCCGCAAGATGAGGCGGGCAATATTACGGAAGATACCCGCATTCGAGCTTCGATGCCTGCTGTACAGATGTGTTTGGATGCCGGTGCCGCGGTAATGGTGACTTCCCATTTGGGGCGCCCAACTGAGGGTGAATTCAAGTCTGAGGACAGTCTTGCTCCAGTTGCCCATCGTATTGCGGAATTGCTCAATCGCAAGGTGCCTCTAATCAGTGATTGGGTAGAGGGTGGATTTGAGCTTAATCCAGGCGATTTGGTTTTGTTAGAGAACTGTCGTTTGAATGTGGGTGAAAAGAAAAACTCGGATGAGTTGTCTCAAAAAATTGCCAAGTTGTGTGATGTTTATGTCAATGACGCTTTTGGTACTGCTCACAGAGCGGAGGCAACAACAAACGGGGTGGCAAAGTTTGCACCAATTGCTTGTGCTGGCCCATTGATGGCTGCTGAACTAGATGCTTTAAGCCGAGCGCTGGCTAGTCCAAAGCGTCCGCTGGTAGCTATTGTTGCTGGTTCAAAAGTTTCTTCTAAGTTAACCATCTTAAAAGCGTTGGCTGACAAAGTAGATGAGTTAATTGTGGGCGGCGGGATTGCCAATACTTTTATGCTGGCAAAGGGTTTGCCAATTGGTAAATCTTTGGCTGAGCCGGATTTAGTGGACGAAGCACGCGAAATTATGGAGTTGATGGAAAAGCGTGGCGCACATGTGCCCATTCCAGAAGATGTGGTGGTTGCAAATGAGCTCTCACCATTAGCTCGAGCCAATCGTGTGGCTGCGGACCAAGTTGCCGAAGATGACATGATTTTGGATATTGGACCCAAGACTGCAGCCCGTCTGTCCATCATGTTGGCTCACGCTGGCACGATTGTTTGGAACGGCCCTTTGGGCGTGTTTGAAATTGATCAGTTTGGTGGCGGCACCAAAATGTTGGCGGCAGCGATTGCACATTCACCCGCTTTCTCAATTGCTGGTGGTGGCGATACTCTGGCAGCGATTGCGAAATACGGTATCGAAAACCAAGTGGATTATATCTCTACTGGCGGCGGAGCTTTTTTGGAGTTTCTGGAAGGCAAAACCTTGCCGGCCTTTGCAGTGCTTGCTGAAAGAGCGAAAGATTAATTATGTTGAGAGCGACAAAAATCATTGCAACTTTGGGGCCGGCCTCTGAAAAGCCAGAAGTTTTGCGAGAGATGATTCGTGCTGGAGTCGACGTCGTGCGTATGAATTTTTCCCATGGCACTATTGCTGACCATAAGGCACGCCATGATTTAGTTCGCAGTATTTCTGCTGAAGTCGGCAAAGAGGTTGGCATCATGGCTGATTTGCAAGGACCCAAGATTCGGGTTGGCAAGTTTGCTGACAGCAAAATTTTGCTGAAAGAGGGTGAGCAATTCATTTTGGATGTCGCTTGTGAGCTCGGTAATCAAGAGCGCGTTGGTCTTGATTACAAAGAGTTGCCTGGTGATGTAAAGCCTGGTGATCGACTGTTATTAAATGATGGTCTAGTGGTCTTGCGGGTTGAGAGTGTTCAGGGTGGAGAAATTTTTACTCTGGTAGAGCAGGGTGGACCGCTCTCGAATAACAAAGGTATTAATCGTGCAGGCGGAGGTTTAACCGCACCAGCCCTGACTGAAAAAGACATTATTGATTTAGATGCTGCTATTGCCATGGGGGTTGATTTTTTAGCGATCAGCTTTCCTAAGGATGGCGCTGATATGGCCTATGCCCGCAAACTTGCAGATGCAGCCAGTATTAAGCATGGTGTAGGTAAAGTAAAAACGATTGCAAAGGTTGAGCGAGCTGAGGCAATCATGCCGGGCGCCCTAGAAAGTATCATTGCTGAGAGTGATGGCATTATGGTTGCCCGCGGTGATCTGGCGATTGAAGTTGGCAATCCTGCAGTTCCCGCTCTGCAAAAGCGCATGATTCAGCTGGCGCTAGCGGCTGATAAATTTACCATTACCGCTACTCAAATGATGGAGTCAATGATCAATGCTCCTGTGCCTACCAGGGCTGAAGTGAGTGACGTTGCTAATGCTGTACTGGATGGCACTGACGCCGTGATGCTTTCTGCTGAATCTGCTGCTGGTATGTACCCAGTCCAAACCATTAAGGCGATGGCAGAGATTTGTGTTGAAGCAGAAAAATCCGATCGAGTCCAATTGGATACGGATTTTTTAGATCAAACTTTTACACGGAT
>CANGEC010000169.1 GCA_947452625.1 Burkholderiaceae bacterium | reverse complement strand
TTCCTAGCTGGCAACACAATCCTCATCACGGGCGTACTGTCCAACCGATCCATTGCCTACGGCATTGCCAAGGCTTGTCATGCGCAGGGCGCCGAATTGGCTTTCAGTTATGTAGGCGAGCGTTTTAAAGACCGCATCACCGAGTTTGCAGCCGATTTCAACTCCACTTTGATCTTCGATTGCGATGTGGGAGACGACGCCCAAATCGACAAGCTCTTCAAAGATTTATCAGCGCACTGGCCCCAGTTTGACGGCTTTGTTCACAGCATTGGCTATGCCCCCCGTGAGGCCATTGCCGGTGATTTCATTGAAGGACTCAGCCGTGAAGGCTTCAAGATAGCGCACGACATCAGTGCCTACAGTTTTCCTGCGATGGCAAAGGCTGCCTTGCCCTATCTGCGTGAAGACTCGGCACTTTTGACCTTAACTTATTTGGGCGCACTCAAAGTGGTCCCAAACTACAACACCATGGGTTTGGCAAAAGCATCGCTTGAAGCTTCCGTTAGGTACTTGGCCGACTCCCTGGGCTCTAAAAAAATTCGCGTCAATGGCATCAGCGCCGGCCCCATCAAAACATTGGCGGCCAGTGGCATCAAAGACTTTGGCAAGATTTTGAGCGCGGTTGCTGCAGCTTCTCCAATTAGACGCAACGTCACAATTGAAGACGTAGGTAATACAGCCGCATTTTTATTAAGCCATCTCTCCTCAGGCATTTCTGCAGAAATCATTTATGTGGATGGTGGGTTTAGCCATGTAGTTGGTGGAATATCAGAATAAAAAAAAGCCTGGTAAACCAGGCTTTTTTTTGATAGTCAACTCTTAGAACTTGGCAGTCAGGTTCAAGTTGATTTTACGGCCCAAGGCATCATAGACAACTGGGTATGTGTTTCCATTACCAAATGGTGCACCTGTATTGGACAAAGGTGGATCTTTATCCAACAAGTTGTTGATAGAAGCAGCAAACGTTACGTTCTTTGTAATGGGATAAGACATCGACAAGTCTAGGTAACTGATAGCAGCAAACTTCTTGTTGATATCGTAAACAGTACCGGCAAGCTGGGGATTTGTGCTGCTTGAGTCAACATTGACTGAGCCAAAGTATCTCCAAGTTGCGCCTGCAACAATTCCCCAAGGTGTAGACCAAACACCTTTCATTTTGTGTCTCCATTTTGGAGCAGGTGTTCCACATGTTGCGCCGTACAAACCAGCACAGTCATATGAACCTAGACCTGGAGCGCTTTCAGCTGTCAATTCTTGCAAGACTGTTCCCAAGAAACTAACATTGACTTTACCCATTTCATTCAGGCGGAAAGTGTATTCACCACCCAGATCAAAACCTTTGGTTTTGTAGGAAGCAATATTCAAGTTGGTAGCAACAATCTGTGCTGAAGGCAAAGCCCACAAAGATCCCAATCGGTCACGCGTAATGAGACTGCAATACTTTGGATCACCCGTTGCCAAACACTGATTCAATGTTGTGGTTGCTGGAAGAGCGCCAATTGCGTCATCAATTTTGATTTGGAAGTAATCAAACGAAACCGTCAAGTCCTTAGCAGGACTTGCAATAAAGCCCATCGTAAGTGAGCGCGATGTCTCAGGCTTCAAGCTTGGGTTACCACCAGATAATGCGTTGTATTGACCAGCAGGGTTATCAGGAATGTGACCATACTGAGCAGCAGAAACGCCAGTACGAGCACACTGAATCAAGCTAGCAGCGGGTTTGTCGCCTGCACAAGGATCAGAGTCATTGTTGTACAAACCAATCGACTGGGCTGAAAAGAGCTCAACTACATTGGGTGAACGCGCTGCTTGTTGAACACTGCTTCGAACCTTAAAGTCTTTCACCGGTGCCCAATCAACGCCTGTACCCCATGTACTTGTAGTGTTGCCAGAACTGTAGGTCGAATGACGATAAGAGGCGTTCAAATTCGCGGCGTAAATGTTTGGCTGTTTCTCAGCCAAAGGAATGCGAATTTCACCAAACACGTCATTGACTGAATATTTACCGCCAACACCGATAGTAGGACCACCTTGTCCAGCCAAATCACCTGTGGTGAAGGCAGTATCGGTATCTAACTGTAAAGATTCAGTTCTCTTTTCTACGCCAAAGGCAACACCAACGCCATTTTTAGCCCAAGGCAATTTGTAACCATACTGACCTAAGTCCCCAGAAACAGTGGCTGTTGCAACTGATTGAGTTGTACCGCCTTTTTGGAAACCAGGAGTTTGCAAATATGCTAAAGCGGCTTTGTCAACTTTACCCAAAGACCAAATATTGTAAGGAACGCAATTTGGATCAGTTCCGTTCAAAAAGCTTCTGCAAACAGCTTTACCTGATGTTGGATCTACAACGATATCTAAGGCTTTTGCAGTGCGTTCAATTGAAAAATCGTTTTTGTAGGTTTCCTGGAAAACCACTTTGCCTTGTTGCAAAGAAGCGTCATAGCTCCAAGCACCAAAGTCACCCTTTGCGCCAATAACACCGCGATAGGAAGTGTGACGAATGTCGTCTTGACGTCCACCACCTTCGATATTGCGTCGATAAATAATCAAATCAGCCGTATCGCCAGCTTTAGATAAACCTAACTTAGATTTCCAATCTGCAGAAAGCAAGGGGTTCTCAAACTTAATTGCATTTGGACCTGAAGCATCAAAACCAAACAAGCCGCTTGGCGCAATTTGGGCTACTGTTGAATCATCATGAAAAGCCAATTGTGTGTATACACGAACTTGGTCATTGATATCGTAATGGGCTAATGCAGTAACTGAGTTTCGTGTTGATGGTCTTTGAAAATAATTCACTGGACCATAATTGAATTGATCTTTGGAAGCGACATAAGGACGGGTTGTACCATTTGCATCTGCGACAGTAAGGCTTCCGTAGTCAGTAAATGTGTAGAACCGACCAGGGTAGCTGGTGCTAGAGCCGCCGCAACTAAAGCCACTAGCAGAAACACCTAAAGTACAGGAAGAAAAGTCTCGCTGAGATTGCAGAAGAGCAGCTTCAGTTTTTCTGGAAAAGTTGATTGTTGTATTGCCTTTGCCTTCGGCAATTGCACCGCCAACCGTAAAGCTGAAATCACTGATGTTGCCATCGTTACTGATATCACCTGGCAGCGCAAATCCGCGCTTGGAGACTACATTCGCAACTTCATTGTGTTGGTTATGTTGATTGAATGAATAGTTGGATTCGAATTCAACTCCGCTGAAGTTTTTCTTCAGAACAATATTAACCACACCGGCAACGGCGTCTGCACCATAAACAGCTGAAGCGCCACCGGTCAAAATTTCGACGCGGCTGATCATCGAAACAGGAATTTGATTCAAGTCAGCAGCAACGCTGCGTGGGCTACCAGCAGGTAAACGTTTGCCGTCTACCAATACAAGTGTCCGGTTTGCGCCAAGATTTCTAAGATTAACTGTCGCAGTACCTGTTGCGCCATTAGATACAGAGCCACCGTAATCCGCAAAAACTTGCGGCAAGTTATTCAACAGACCTTCTACACTTCGAATACCTTCAGACTTGATGGATTCGGCTGTCATAACAACGATTGGACTTTGGCTGTCGGTGTTGAAAGACCTGATGCGTGAACCAACAATTTCAATTTTGGTGTCGTCGGCAGTTTGGGCTTGTGCAACGAAAAGTGCACTGGTACCCAAGCAAGCAATTAGCGATGCTCGACACACCTTGCTTAGTTTGAACATGTAAAAACTCCATTAAAAAGTACGGAGTTAACACATTACTATAAAAACTTTATGACAAGAAAAGTTCGTTTTAGATTTGTGAAAAAACAACAACCCTCAATGTGGTCTTGACCCTGTATTCCAGTACCGCCGGTATGTTTAAGTTACCGATCGTTTCTCCCTGAACAGGCTTGGTGGCAAGTAACCAAGTGCACTGTGCGGGTGATACGAATTGTAGTCATCGAACCAATCTTTCAGTTGAGCCATCACAGTTTTTGAATCTGGCCGGTTAGCCAATTTGGCGTAGTCCCGCTTCAGTGTCTTCACAAAGCTCTCAGCCATGCCGTTACTTTGAGGGCTTGTCACAGGTGTTGTCACAGGCTTTAATCCAAGTTCTTTGGCAAAGCTTCTTGTCTCAGCTGCTGTGTAACAACTGCCGTTATCAGTCAGCCATTCAATTGTTTTGGGTGGTTTGCCATTTGATCCGAATCGTTTCTCCACAGCCTGCATCATCAAGTCGCCAACTAGTCCGGCATCAATGCCTTTGGTAGTGGCAACCCAACTCATGATTTCTCTGTCGCAGCAGTCCAGTGCGAATGCCACGCGGACTCGTTCTCCGTTGTCACACGACAGCTCCAAACCATCAGAGCACCAGCGCGTGTCGCTTTCTTTGACTGCCACTGTGCCTTCGTGCTTTCTTGTGTCCAAGGGCTTTTGACCTTGCCTGAACAGCAGCCAGCCCTCATCGCGCATGACCCTGTAAACCCGCTTGTGATTGATCTGGCGACCGTCAATCTTCAGTCTGGCCCAGACGCGTCTATAGCCGTAAGTGGCTCGGTCTTTGACAACGCAGGCAATGGCATCCTTCAGGTCAGCATCATCGGCCTTGGGTGGTGACTTTCTCAAATCAGCCCAATCAGTTGAACGCGTTTTCTTGGTCAACACATTGCTGCGGGATATGCCCAGTGCCATGCACACCGCCCTTATTGCTCGTCCCCGGGCAATACAGGCGAGCGCACAATCCACTTTTTTGCTTTGGCAAAGTCCACAGCCTCCTTGAGAATCTCGTTCTCCAGAGTCTTGCGTCCAAGCGCACCTTCAAGTTGTTTAATGCGTCTCAT
>CANGEC010000168.1 GCA_947452625.1 Burkholderiaceae bacterium | reverse complement strand
CGGGCCGTGATATCTATCAGCGCGAAGGTTGCTTGGGTTGCCATTCTCAGCAAATCCGTACATTGCGTTCGGAAGTAGAGCGTTACGGCCCTTACTCTTTGGCAGGTGAATCTGTCTTTGATCATCCTTTTTTATGGGGTAGTAAGCGTACTGGTCCTGATTTGGCTCGTGTGGGTGGTAAGTATTCAGATGCGTGGCATCAGATTCATTTGGTCAATCCTCGTGATGTGGTGCCTGAGTCGAATATGCCTGCTTATCCATGGTTGGCAAAAAATCCGGCTGATGCCAGTTCGATTCAGTCACATTTAATTGCCATGCGCCGTTTGGGTGTGCCATACACCGATGAGCAAATTGCGAATGCGCCTAAAGAGCTGGAAGGTAAAACCGAGTTGGATGCGCTAGTGGCTTATCTCCAAGGTTTAGGTGTAAATCGCAGATACATCATTGTGGATGAGGTAGTTGCCAAGTAATTACTTGGAAAAGAACTATGCAAAATATCGCACCATATCTCTCTGCCATCTCTACAGTGCTTGGCTTAGCTGTTTTTTTAGGAATCGTTTGGTGGGCATGGTCTGCAAAAAGGCAGCCTGCCAATCAAGAATCCGCCGAACTTCCGTTCGATCTTCCCGATGAATTTAGTAAGGATCAATCATGAGTGACTTTCTTGGTGCTGGTTGGAGTACCTATATCGCTTTAGTGACACTAGTGGGTATTGTTTGGTGTATCTGGCTATTATTTTCGCAGCGTAAGGCCAAAGTAATTCATACGGCAGATGGGGCTGTTGCCGATACTGGTCATGTTTGGGATAGTGATTTACGTGAGTTGAATAATCCACTGCCACGTTGGTGGATGTGGATGTTCTTACTATCTTGTATCTTTGCATTGGTTTATTTGGTTTTGTATCCTGGTTTGGGTTCGTATCCAGGCATTTTGGGTTACAGCACCGATGGCGCCTTAATGAACTCGATGACGGCGGCCAATGATGAGCTAAAACCAGTCTATGCAAAGTATGTGAAGATGGATGTTGAGCAAGTTGCCGCTGATCCAAAAGCCCGCGAAATGGGGCAGCGTCTGTTTTTGAATTCTTGCGCCCAATGCCATGGCTCTGATGCTGGCGGTGGCAAAGGTTTTCCGAACTTGACCGATGGTGACTGGCTTTATGGCGGCTCACCAGAAAATATTAAAACGACGATTATCAATGGCCGCGGTGGTGTTATGCCGCCATTTCCACAGTTAGATAGTAAGCAAATCGTGGATGTAGCGAATTACGTTCGCAGCCTATCCGGCTTGCCTGCCGATGATTTAAAAGCAGCTCGCGGCGCAGAAGTGTTTAAGGCGAATTGCGTGGCCTGTCATGGTGCTGATGGCAAGGGTAATATTGCCTTAGGTGCCCCCAATTTAACGGATAAGACATGGCTCTATGGCGGTTCGGAGGCAACCATTGTTGAGACTGTGACTAAGGGTCGTACGGCAATGATGCCTGCTCAAGACAAAGTACTCAGCCCTGAGAAAATTCATCTCCTGACAGCATATGTTTGGGGTTTATCAAACAACAAGACTGCACAAGCTAAGTAGACGTGTCTGATACGCCGGGTGGGAAGCCAATTCCGATAGATGTTATAGAGGAATCTCTTTACGAGGTCCGGCGTAAGATTTACCCAAGGTCGGTCAGTGGCTTGTTTGCCCGCTGGCGCTTAATTCTGGTCATCGCCACCCAATTACTTTTTTATGGCTTGCCATGGTTTAGTTGGAATGGTCGCCAGGCTGTTCTCTTTGATTTAATTCAGCGGAAGTTTTATATCTTTGGCTTGGTTTTATGGCCGCAGGACGTGATCTATCTCACGCTCCTATTAATTCTTTCGGCCTTAGCATTATTTCTATTCACCGCAGTCGCAGGACGCTTATTTTGTGGATACGCTTGTCCGCAAACGGTGTATACGGAAATCTTTATGTGGATTGAGCGCAAGGTTGAAGGTGATCGTTTTGCGCGCATTCGTTTGGATGGGGAAGAGTGGCCTTGGAGTCTGCGCAAGTGGCGCATCAAGCTCACCAAACACTTTCTCTGGTTGTTGATTGCTTTTTGGACTGGCTTTACCTTTATCGGTTATTTCACGCCAATTGAAACGTTGAGTTCGGCGATATGGCATTTGGCTTTGGGGCCATGGCAGCTATTCTGGCTATGCTTTTATAGCTTTGCCACCTGGGGTAATGCAGGCTTCATGCGTGAGCAGGTGTGCAAATATATGTGCCCCTATGCACGCTTTCAAAGTGTGATGGTTGATAAAGATACTTTCCTGGTGACCTACGATAAGTTGCGCGGTGAACCACGGGGCAGCCGCAGTAAGTCTGCGGACCATGCCTCTTTAGGATTGGGTGATTGCGTAGATTGCAGTATTTGCGTGCAAGTATGCCCAACGGGAATCGATATTCGCGATGGCTTGCAGTACATGTGTATTGGTTGTGGCGCGTGTATTGATGCTTGCGATCAAGTGATGGAGAAGGTCGAATATCCTAAAGGGTTGATTCGTTACACCACTGAGCGGGCGATTGAGGACAAGGAATCAAATCAAAGTGCGATTCGACATATTCTTAGACCAAGGGTATTGTTCTACACCGCCTTTATTACCGTTTTGACCTCAGCCTTTTTGGTTTCTTTAGCAACGCGTAATCCTTTGCGAGTCGATGTCATGCGAGATCGCGGAGCTTTGGCGCGCGAAGTAGAGGGCGTCAGGGTGGAGAATATTTACCGCATTCAAATTATGAATGCCTCAGAAAACCCGATGACGGTTGTGGTGAAAGCTTCTGGCCTGAAGGATTTAAAAATTCTAAATTCTCAAGGCAAGGAGATTCATGAGATTGAGGTTGGTGCAGCGAGTAATCAACTATTGCCGATTAAAGTGAGTACGACTATTGGTGAAAATGATCCTGGTAACTACCCAATTCATTTTGATGTATCCGCAGAGGAGATGATCGGTGGCAAGCCCGTGATTCGCACTCGTGAAGAAAAATCTAGTTTTATTATTCCCCGCTAATAATGATGGCGGACATGGGAGAAATGAAAATGACTGACGTTCAGACAAATAAACCTTGGTGGAAACAGATGTGGCCTTGGTTGCTGATTAGCGGGCCTGCGGTTGCGATGGTAGGTTGTGCGATCACGATTTGGTTGGCAGTCAATCTGTATGCGGATAAGCCTTTACACGACGGTGTTGTGAAGCAGGGCCTTAAAGTAGAGCAGGTTCAAAAATGAAATATCGCCTCTTTATTTGGATTATGTGGCCATCCTTTTTGGTGGCCGGTATGGCAGAGGGTCTACTGTTTAGTGTGGTTCACCCATCGGAGCTTTTATTCTTTGGCCACCATCCCGATATTTCTGATGAAGGTATTTATACCTTGGGCTTTTTCGTGATCTGGATTTTCTGCTCTATCTCTAGTGCATTAACGGCATATATTTTGCCAGGAATAGAGTCGCCAGCTAGCGAAAAGTCTATCGATCGCGGTTTAATTTAAGAGCTCAAAGCGCTTATTCAAAATGAATCGGCTGGACTTTTCCAGGATTTGGAATGCCGGCCAACTCGTAGAGTCCATTCATGTCAATCAACTTAATATGGCGCTGTTTGATTTGAATTAAACCAGACTCTGCAAACCGCGAGAGCATACGACTGACCGTTTCAATTTGGATGCCTAGATAACTCCCAATTTCAACGCGACTCATGCGTAAATCAAATTCATTATTGAGGTAACCGCGTGCGGCTAAGCGTTGAGACAGGTTTAGCAGAAAAGCGGCTAAGCGCTCTTCGGCGCGCATCGTGCCCAAGGATAGTAGGTGACGTTGATCTTGGGTGAGTTCGCGGCTCATGATCTTGTGAAATTGATGCTGCAGAATTGGAATCTGCTGTGCCAGACTTTCAAAAGCCTCGTAGCGAATGATGCAGACTTCACTTTCTTCTAGTGCGATCGCATCTGACTGGTATTGACCTTCGCCGATGCCATCAAGGCCCAAGATTTCACCTGGAAGATGAAAGCCAATCACTTGCTGTCTGCCGTCTTGGAGGCAATATTCTGTTTTTAAGGTGCCAAAGCGTACGCTATAGACCGAGCTCAGTGGATCACCGTGGCGATAAAGACTTTCACCTTTTTGTAGGTGAACTCGCTCTTTGACTAAGGCGTCGATTCGGCTGACATCAGTAGCGCTAAGGCCAACTGGGAGGCAAAACTGCCCCAGTACGCAAACTGAGCATTTACCGGTCGGGGAATCGGGATTGGTATAAGTCATATTGAGTGTAATTATGAGACCAGTTTATTCTATTAGGGTGACAAACTCATTTTTTAACCCTTCTGTCTGGACGGCTCCATGCTAACAGCCAGTCTGATTTTGGCCACTTTTTTAGCTTCACTGGTGAGTGGCTGGCACTGCGCCCTCATGTGTGGCGGAATTGCCGCGGCGCTCGAGCGTCCCGCTGCGGTTATTACCCCTTTAAACAGTAAATCTGAGCTCTTTTTTCTGCAATTGACGATGCATTTGGGTCGCTTGACCACCTATGTGCTTTTAGGGGCATTGGCGGCTTGGCTGGGCGCTGTCCTGTGGCAACAGAGCCTCGTCCCTTTACAGCGCCCCCTATTTGCATTCACCTCATGTTTATTGATCTGGATGGGGCTCAAACTCCTTGGGCGGGGTGGTGAGCGGCGCTCGATCTCCGGAAAGTGGTTTGGGGCCAAAATTGCCACCTATTGGGCGCGTTTTTTTGGGCAAATGGGCAGTCGTCCAGCCCGTTGGTTTAGCGGCATGCTGTGGGGCTTGGTGCCTTGTACGTTGGT
>CANGEC010000167.1 GCA_947452625.1 Burkholderiaceae bacterium | reverse complement strand
CATTGCTCACGAGGCAAAAGTACTCTCCGCACACCGCATGCCAGATGACATGTTTCAGTACGCTGAAAAAGCGCAGGCGAATGGTTTGCAAGCCATCATTGCTGGTGCAGGTGGCGCAGCTCATTTACCGGGCATGCTCGCCTCAAAAACGATTGTTCCTGTTTATGGCGTACCTGTCGCTAGTAAATATTTGCGTGGAGAAGATTCTCTCTTTTCTATTGTGCAGATGCCTAAAGGTATTCCGGTTGCTACTTTTGCGATTGGTGAAGCCGGCGCAGCAAATGCTGCCTTGCATGTGATTGCAGGTTTAGCTTTGCATGATGCTGATTTAGCAAAGCGCTTAGAAGATTTCCGTGCCAAGCAGTCTGATGCTGCACGCTCAATGAATTTGCCGGGATATTAATTACATGGCAGATCGTATGGAACCCATTTTGCCGGGTTCGTATTTAGGAATTTTAGGTGGCGGTCAATTGGGGCGGATGTTCACTCAAGCCGCTCAAGCGATGGGCTACAAGGTTTGCGTGCTCGACCCGGGCTCAGATAGTCCTGCCGGCTCTATTGCGGAAAAATTTATCCAAGCTGACTACACCGACTCTGCTGCTTTAAAAGAGATGGCATCTTTGTGCGCATCTGTCAGTACTGAATTTGAAAATGTTCCAGCCCAAGCTTTAGATGAGTTGGAATCTTTGGGTGTGTTTGTGGCGCCGCGTAGTAGTTGTGTTTCTTTAGCTCAAAATCGTATCGCAGAGAAAAATTTTTTAGCCGCCTGGAAGTCGGAAACTAATATTGGTCCAGCGCCTAATTTTGTAATTGAGCATGAGGCTGATATTGCCCATACTCCAGCCGATCTCTTTCCTGGAATCCTGAAGACTGCCCGTATGGGTTATGACGGTAAAGGGCAGGCTACAGTCTATAGTGCCGAAGAGTTATCAACAGCCTGGAATGAATTTGGTCGCGTACCTTGTGTCTTGGAAAAGCGCATGGATTTGGATTTCGAAGTATCTGCTTTGGTTGTTCGTGGATATGATGATGCGGTTGTGGCTTACCCAGTCTCGCAAAATATTCATCGTGATGGGATTTTGCATACCTCAACGGTGCCAGCCCCATCATTGAAGCCTGCTCAAGAGAAAAAAATTATTGAGGCAGCTAAGGCGCTCATTCGTAAGATTGATTACGTTGGTGTGCTTTGCGTTGAATTCTTTGTCCTCAAGAGTGGCGATATCGTCGCCAATGAAATTGCACCGCGTCCGCATAACTCCGGCCACTACACCATGGATGCTTGCGTGAGCAGCCAGTTTGAGCAGCAGGTGAGAGCAATGGCGCGTTTACCTTTAGGTGATACCCGTCAGCTAGCACCTGTATCTATGCTGAACTTATTGGGCGATCTTTGGTTTGAAGGAAGTGAAGATCAACCAAAAGAGCCCGCTTGGAATAAGGTGCTCGCTCACCCTGATGCAAAGTTACATTTATATGGCAAGTCTGAGCCCCGCATTGGTAGAAAGATGGGCCACATCAACTGCTTAGGCGAAGCTCTCAATGAGGCACGTCAAAACTGCGCGGCTGTTGCTACAGAATTAGGGATCGAGCCCTAGAAATGTCCGCAGACAGTACCCACTTGCAATCTTCTGCAGTGATTAACGAAGCAGTGCAAACCTTACGGAACGGTGGTTTAGTCGCCTTTCCTACTGAGACGGTTTATGGCTTAGGTGCTGATGCTAAGAATGCAGAAGCAATTAAGAAAATCTTCACAGCCAAAGGTCGCCCTTCAAATCATCCTCTGATTGTTCACTTAGCTGCGCCAGATAAATTTGATCAAACTCAAATTGATTGGGTTGCGCTACTGGCACCATGGACAAGAGATTTATCTGAAGAAGCGTTAAAGCTGATTAATGCGTTTTGGCCTGGCCCATTAACACTAGTCTTCAAGAAAGACAAAAGCGTTTTGAATGAATTAACGGGTGGCCAGGACACAGTAGCGATTCGCGCACCTTCTCATCCAATTGCTCAAGAGTTGTTACGTAAATTTAAAGGTGGGGTTGTGGCGCCATCGGCCAATCGTTTTGGCAAGGTATCCCCTACGAGTGCTGCAGATGTCCGTAATGAGTTCGAGGGCATGCTCGATTTGATGGTCTTAGATGGCGGCGATTGTGAAGTCGGCATCGAGTCCACCATTATTGATTTATCTTCCGGAGATAAAGCAGTGCTCCTCAGGCCTGGTGCAATTACTCCAAGCGAGATTTTTGCTAAGACGGGTGTGAAGGTCTATCAACCTGGAGAGCTTAAGGGTGACCAGGTAGTGAATGATCTTCCGAAGGTATCTGGAAGTCTGAAGGCGCATTACGCGCCAACTACCCCTTTGCGCTTATATGCTCCTGGCCGCGTCTTAGATGCCCTTAGCGAATTTCCGGATATTAAGTCTCGCGTCGCTGTTGCAGTATGGGATTCTGAATCTTCTTTAGTTCTAGAGGATCACCCATCAACAGATGTTGAAGAGGTGATTGTATCTAGCGATCCGACTGCATTTGCTAGCAAGTTATATAGATCCCTGCGCGATCTTGATCAGCAAGAATGGGATTTGATTTTGTTCCCTGAGCCACCAGTAGGTGAGGAGTGGGATGGTGTCAGAGACCGTCTTCAGCGGGCGTGCTTTGGTTCTGGTCCATCTTCCAGCAGCCACGATAACAACTGATCGTGCGCTTCTAGGCCTCTCCAAGCATTGGGGTGGTTGATGAATGAAGTCACGGCATACATCTTTCCGGATTTACTCAAGACATAACCTGAGATCGCACGCACATCTGCGAGCGAGCCCGTTTTAATTCTGGCTTCTGGTTTTTTCTTCAAATGCAAAAACTTACGCAATTGACTCATCAATCGATTGCGCATCGTGCCATCAGTGCCTGCAATCGGTAGGCTGTTATAAAAAATATCACCTACAGGAAGATTGCGAGCAGTTAGCAAGAGTTGATTCATCTGACTTGCCGAGATAGCTTCGTTGCGAGATAGGCCGGAACCATTCTCAATAACCAACCCCTGAAAGTCCAAGCCATTTTGTTTGAGCCAACTCTGAATAACGAGCTCACCATTCGCAGTAGTGGCAGGTTTGCCCATTTTCTCCAGGGCTAAAGTCAAAAGAACTTGGCGCGCCATGACATTGTTGGAGTATTTATTAATATCTAAAACATCATCTGCTAAAGCAATGCCTTCAAACTGAAGCAGAAGTCTTGCTGCTAGCGGCACAGTCCCGTTTTTGCCAACCGGAGGCTGTGACCAGGTGCCGCCAGCCAGCTCCCAGGCGGCAGCAAAGCCTTGGGTTAAAAAGGTATTAGGATCCAATGCAACCACATTAAAGTTCACACCCTTACACGCACTTGGGAATGCGCCAGAGAATTGTGCGGTCAATGGCTGATCGGTATTGCTCACACCCTCTGGATCTAGATTAAAGCGAATATTGCTTTTCCAGTTATCGCATGCGCGATCCACCAACTGCATTTGGTTGGATACCTTGATTTGTGAAAGTGGCGGGGTATAACTGATGTCGATGAAGTCAGCTGTTCGTGATTTACCTAGCTGAAACGATAGCGTTCTAAATGCATAGAGCAAGGGATCTGGCGGAACGTTATAGGCGCGTAGAGATTCGCCATCAATCGTGTTGTGCTCCATCACGCTCGGTGCATACGCGCTTCTATCAAAGAATAGATTACCGTCAATCTTCTGCACACCCAGACTTTGAAGATCTTTCATCATCTTAGCGAGCTCTTCAGGTATGAGTTTGGGATCGCCTGTTCCCTGTAAATACAGATTACCCTTCAGAACCCCTTGGCGAATTACACCATCGGTATAAACGCTGGTGCGCCAACGATATTGCGGACCCAAAATATCTAAACCTGTAAGCGTAGTGATCAGCTTCATGGTGGAGGCGGGATTCATTGGATCGCCGCCGCGCCAATCTAAAACTTTCTTAGCAACATGCTTTCCAGGGCGACCGGGCTCAATCTCTGTAACTGAAATACTCACCGTATCAAGAGGAATTTGGTTGCGTTCTAAGCTATTTGCTACTGGCTGTGGAATGGCTAGGGGCGGAACTTCGCTTGCAAGTGCTAAAGAGCCGGCAAGCCATAAGGTGGCTGCTATTAAAGCTGGGGAGCGAAGAAAGGGGCGGTGCATTTCCCATAGGATAAACCCACATTACCGCGGGTTGCACCACATCAACGACTAAAGATTTGAATATTGCGATTGATAGCCAAAATTATTTGATTTTGCTCCTCAAGTAGTTGGGCAAAAGCACATATTCGGGTACTCAGATTGCCCTCTTGTTCTAGAGCCTCGCAAGACTGAATAAATGATTGGGCACTCAATAGCTGCGCACCCCCTTTTACTTTGTGGACTAGGCTATTAAATTTATCTTCATTGCACTGATCATTTTTAATAGCTTCAAGAGCTTCATCATGAACCTTTTTAATTTCTTCCAAGATCACCTGAATGTATTCCGGACTTTGACTAAGGAGATTTTCAAAGACTTCAAAGGAGTATTCCTCTTGGAGATTTTTAACCTCTACTGAATTATTGGATTCCTTGGCCTGGAAATATCGAGAGAGCTCATTCTCTAGAGTCATCAGGCTTAATGGCTTTATTAGGACGCCGTTCATACCCGCAGACAAAAATTGATGTCGTGAGTCTAGAGCATAGATATCTGCAGTAATGCCAATAATGATTAGGTCTCGATGACCGTTATTCCGTAGGTGCTTAGCAAGTTCAGAGCCCTGCATTCCAGGAATAGATTGATCTGTTAGAAGAAGATCAAAACGTTTTTGGCTGATTAGATCTAATGCGGTAGTGGCGTTATCGCAAACCGATGCTTCAATTCCCAAAGCTTCAAGCTGGAGAGAGATAATCTGACGGCTCGCTGGATGATCTTCTACTACTAGCGCTTGTAAGGATCGCTCGCTATCTAACGCTTTTTTAGAGACTAGCTT
>CANGEC010000166.1 GCA_947452625.1 Burkholderiaceae bacterium | reverse complement strand
GTTACGGCTAACATTAAAACTATTCGCGCTATCCCTTTGAGCTTATTGGGCGATAACATTCCTGCGGTGTTAGAAGTGCGCGGCGAAGTCTTCATGTATCTCAAAGACTTTCAGAAAATGAATGAACAAGCTGCCGCCTCGGGCGAAAAAGAATTTGCCAATCCCAGAAATGCGGCAGCCGGCAGTTTGCGTCAACTCGACTCCAAGATTACTGCTAAACGCCCCTTATCTTTCTTTGCTTATGGCTTAGGTGCTTTAGAGCCGCAATCATGGTTGCCTGCTACCCATGAGGAGTTATTAAATGCTTATGTAGAGCTCGGCCTACCTGTCTGTCCTGAGCGTCGCGTTTTAAGATCCGTGGATGAGATTCTGGCGTTTTATCAAGAGATCGGTGCAAAGCGGGACGCCTTGCCATACGATATTGATGGCGTGGTTTATAAGGTCAATTCATTTGCTGAGCAGGCAAAGTTAGGGTTTGTCTCTCGGGCGCCGCGTTTTGCTTTGGCGCATAAGTATCCTGCTCAAGAAGCCTTAACAACGGTCTTAGGAATTGATGTGCAAGTAGGGCGTACCGGTGCGATTACGCCAGTAGCCCGCTTGGCTCCTGTTGAGGTGGGCGGTGTCACTGTCACCAATGCGACCTTACATAACGAAGATGAAGTCAGGCGCAAGGATGTGCGAATTGGCGATACCGTTACTGTGCGTCGCGCTGGGGATGTGATTCCCGAAGTGGTTTCGGTAGTGAAAGAGCGTCGACCAAGCAATACTCAGGAATTTGTGATGCCGACGCGCTGTCCAGTATGCGATTCTCATATTGAGCGCTTAGCCGATGAGGCTGTGGCACGTTGTAGTGGCGGTTTATTTTGTGGTGCTCAGCGCAAGCAAGCATTAATTCACTTTGCCCACCGCAGGGCTTTGGATATCGAAGGTTTGGGTGAGAAGATTGTGGATCAGCTGGTTGATTTGAATTTGGTGAGAACCCCAGCAGATCTTTACCGTCTTGGCTTTACTGCCTTGGCAAATCTTGAGCGTATGGGTGAAAAATCGGCTGATAACTTAATTCAGGCGATAAACCAATCTCGGAAGACTACCTTGGCAAGATTTATCTTTGCTTTGGGGATTCGTCATGTTGGCGAGACAACCGCCAAGGATCTGGCGAACCATTACGGCAGCATGCATGCGCTGATGGATGCTGATGAGGGCAGTCTTCTTGCAGTCAAAGATGTAGGTCCTGTAGTGGCTGATTCCATTATCAGTTTTATGGCCGAAGCCCATAATCGTGAAGTGATTGAACAGCTGCTTGCTTCTGGAATGGAGCTCTCAGTTGAGGAAAAAACCATTAGCGCTGCTGTAGCGGGCAAAACGTTTGTACTCACGGGGATATTTCCAAGCTTAACGCGTGATCAGGCCAAAGACCTGTTAGAAAAAGCGGGGGCGAAGGTTGCCGGCTCTGTATCGAAAAAGACGGACTATGTTGTTGCTGGCGTTGATGCTGGTAGCAAGCTCACAAAGGCCGAAGAACTCGGCGTTGCGGTGATTGATGAAGCAGCAATGCTGGAGCTGTTGAAATAGCTTTTAAGTTCCCAACACTTCCAATAGCTCTGTCTCAAGCTGGATTTGCAATTTAGGATTCTTACTCAGGTTTGCAGCATCGAGTAAGAGTACGTCTTCTACTCGCTCACCTAGGGTATTGATGCGGGCGGTATGGAGTGACACATGGTGTTTAGCCAAGACGCGAGAGATGGTGTAGAGCAAGCCTGTGCGATCGCTCGCCGAGAGTGAGAGCGAGTAGTACTGACCTCTTTCATCGGGGGCAATATGAACCCTAGCCTGAATTGGAAAAGTGCGTGACTGTCTTGAGAGGCGACCCATACTTGGATTTGGCAATGGATCCTTGTTCTGCAGTGCGGCAGTAAGCTCGTACTCTACCAACTGAATCAGGTCGCGATAGCTACCACCTTCATCCACTAAATTACTTCCTGAAATCTGGAAGGTATCCAAAGCGTAGCCATGGCGTGTCGTATGAATGCGGGCATCCCAAATAGAAAAGCCATGACGCTCAAAGTAGGCGCAGATGCGAGCAAACAAATCTTCCTGATCCTTGACGTATACGGCAATTTGTAGGCCTTCACCAATCGGAGAGAGGCGAGCACGAACAATCGGATTCTCGCTATTCACCTTATTAAATAGATGGCGAGTGAGCCAGGCGATATCAGCGGCATCCTGACGAAGGAAGAAGGCAACATCGAGTTGCTTCCATAAGTTTTCATAGGCGCTATCTTCAATGCCATACAGTCTTAATTTACTACGCGACTCCTCTTGGTGTTGCGCTAATTCAGAGGAGGCATCGGGTTTGGCGCCACCTAAAACCCGCAATGTGGCGCGGTAAAGATCTTCTAGTAGCTTGCCTTTCCAGGCGTTCCAAACTTTGGGGCTGGTTCCTCTGACGTCCGCTACTGTTAAAAGGTAGAGGGCGGTGAGATGACGCTCGTCACCCACTTTTTTAGCAAAGGCTTTAATCACATCTGGATCAGTAATGTCTTGTTTTTGCGCTACCTGACTCATATTCAGATGCTCAGAGACGAGCCAAACGAGCAACTCGGTATCTTTTTTATCAAGACCATGATCTTTTGCAAACTTGCGGGTGTCCGCTTTGCCGAGAACAGAGTGGTCGCCACCGCGACCTTTGGCAATGTCGTGAAACAGTGCGGCAATCACTAGTAGCCAAGGTTTTTCAAAGTGGGCAATCAGGCTGCTGCAGAATGGGAACTCATGGGTATGCTCGATCACCATAAAGCGACGAACATTGCGCAAGACCATCAAGATATGCTGATCAACCGTATACACATGAAATAAATCATGCTGCATCTGACCGACAATTTTTCTAAAGGCGGGCAAGTAGCGTCCAAGTACGCTAGTGCGATTCATTAGATGAAAGGCCCTGCTAACCCCTTCAGGCTGTTTAAGAATCTCAATGAAGAGAGCCTTGTTGACGGGGTCTGCGCGCCACTTGCTGCCCATGATTTGGCGGGCGTTATAAAGCGCTCTAAAAATCGTGGCCGAGAGACTTTTAACATTGGCAGTTTGCGCAAATGCCAGAAAGGTTCTCAGAATTTGCTCAGGATGTTTTTGGTACAACTGTGGATCAATGATATCCAGCACGCCTTGCCGTTCGATAAAGTACTCATTACCTTCACCTGGAATCGGATGGGTTGTTTTTGACTCTTGGGGAAAGAGTAGTGCCTCAATATTTTGCAAGAGCACATCATTTAATTGAGTTACCGCTTTAGCTGCCCAGTAGTAGCGCCGCATAATCGCTTCGCTGGCAAGCCGCGAAGAGTCTTCAGTAATGCCCATAGCTTTCGCCAAAGGGGCCTGCAAGTCAAAAACTAAAACATCTTGCCTACGGCCAGCGAGTAAGTGCAGGTTAGCGCGCAGTGTTTCTAAAAATTTCTGATTGCGATTAAGCTCTGTAAGCTCTCGCTGGGTTAATAAGCCAGCTTCATGAAGATCTTTAAAGCTATTGCCCAGTAAAGCGGCTTTGCTTACCCAGGCAATCACTTGCAGGTCTCTTAAGCCCCCCGGGCTTTCTTTACAGTTTGGCTCTAGTGAGTAAGGCGTGTCTTGATACTTATAGTGACGTTGAATCTGCTCTGCCAGTTTCGCTTGGAAAAAAGTTTTGGGATCCAGGGAGGCTTCAAAGGCTTTAGCGAAGTCTTTGAATAATGTTTTTTTTCCGCCAATCAAACGTGCCTCTAAAAGGGAGGTGCGCACAGTGATATCTTGTTCCGCTTCATTAATGCATTGAGCAACTGTTCTGACGGAGGAGCCAATTTCAAGCCCGGTATCCCAGCAATGAGCGACAAATTTTTCAATCTTGCCGGATAAAACCTCTTCAACGAGCTGCTTGTTGTCTGGCAGCAAGATGAGGATATCAATATCGGAGTATGGAAATAGCGCTGCCCTCCCAAAACCACCGACGGCGACCAATGCCGCCTCCTGATCTAGTTCGCAGGCCTGCCACAAACTCATGAGGAGCTGGTCGCTCAATTTACTCAGTTGCTTAGTGAGCTTTCTGACGGATTGATGCTCACGAAAATCTGCGTAAGCTATTTCACGAGCAGTGCGTAAGCTTTTGGCGTCGATGATTTGCGACGAGGGTAGGGTCGCGGTCGTCATAGGGTTAGGTATTTGCTAGTGCGGGTCGGAAAGAGAGATCTTTGACGCAGTCAGGAGGTGGGTTGCTGCCTTCAGACCACGTGAGCACTTCCACTCCACTGGGGGTGACCAGTAAGGTATGCTCCCATTGCGCAGAAAGACTGCGATCCTTGGTCTTTACTGTCCACTGATCGGGCATTGTGCGAATTTCACGCCGCCCAGCATTGATCATGGGCTCAATCGTGAAAGTCATTCCTGCTTCTAGTTTTTCGCCAGTACCAGGTCGGCCGTAGTGCAGGATTTGTGGGTCTTGATGAAACACCTTGCCAATGCCGTGTCCACAATACTCCCGAACAATCGAGTAACCCGCTTTTTCAGCATGAGTTTGAATCACGTGACCGATATCCCCCAAGGTGGCGCCAGGTTTGACTTGAGCAATTCCAAGCCATAGGCACTCAAAGGTGATTTGTGTGAGGCGTTTAGCCATGACGGAAACTTCTCCCACCATGAACATCCGGCTGGTATCTCCGTAATATCCATCAGGGGTAATGACGGTAATGTCGAGATTGACCACGTCACCGTTTTTAAGAATCTTTTCCCCAGGGATGCCGTGGCAAATCACATCATTGACTGAGGTGCAAATCGATGCTGGAAATGGGGGGTAGCCCGGCGGCTGATAGTTCAGTGGAGCTGGTACGGTTTTTTGGATCTGCACCATGTATTCGTGGCAAATACGATCTAGTTCACCTGTGGTGACCCCGGGTTTCACATGTGGGGCAACGTGGTCTAGTACCTCGCTGGCTAAGCGGCCGGCTTCGCGCATCCCTTGGATGTCTTTTTCTGCGGTAAATACACTATTCATGCCTTGATTATCAACGACTTG
>CANGEC010000165.1 GCA_947452625.1 Burkholderiaceae bacterium | reverse complement strand
GGATTTTGTCGGCTATAAAACAAGATGCGCTGCTCGGTATAGTCCTTGAGTAGGGACTTGACATTGCTGGCAGACTTGGTTGGTAGGAGGTCAGCCCGTAAGTACTCGGTACCAATGGCATTTGCCTCAGCTTCCTCTAGTTGCTCACGTAAGTCATGGCGTGTAATGGCCATTGAAAAGGTAAAGCCAATAATTAGCGCTAAAAGACTTAGGGTGGCAGTCTGAATGATCCCAAGGTCTACTGAGGTTTCGCTATCTTTGGTGCGGAACCGGCTAAGAACTGCATTGCCAAACCAAACAGAGGTGCTAAAAACCAGCAGACTAATGAAAAAGATCTGCAGGGGGTGATTGAGTAGATGGCTAATTTTAAAAAGTCCCTGGGTATAAGATTTCTTTTGTGACGTTCTGAATGTCCCGATGACCAGTAAAGGCCATGGTGATATCGAGTTCATTGTGAATTAGTTCGAGACACTTGGTGACGCCAGCCTCACCCATAGCGCCAAGGCCATATAAAAATGGGCGGCCGATCAAGGTACCTCGGGCGCCAAGAGCCCAGGCCTTTAGAACATCTTGACCTGAGCGAATGCCGCCATCCATCCACACTTCAATATCTTTACCTACTGCATCAACAATGCCAGGAAGGGCCTGAATGCTGGAGATGGCGCCATCGAGTTGTCTACCGCCATGATTTGACACGATCAGCGCGTCAGCTCCGGAGTCTGCCGCAAGACGCGCATCTTCCGCATCTAGGATGCCTTTAATGATGAGCTTGCCGCCCCATAATTTTTTGATCCACTCCACATCGCCCCAGTTCAAACCGGGATCAAACTGTTCCGCAGTCCAGGAGGAGAGCGAGGACATGTCGCCAACCCCGGTTGCGTGACCGACGATATTGCCAAAGGTTCTTCGTGGCGTCATTGCCATGCCCAGACACCAGCGGGGTTTGGTGGCCATATTAATCATATTGGCGATTGTGAGTTTTGGCGGGGCTGTTAAACCATTTTTCAAATCTTTGTGACGCTGACCTAAGATTTGCAGATCTAGTGTCAGAACCAGTGCCGATACTTTGGCTGCCTTAGCGCGCTCAATTAGTCGCTCAATAAAGCCGCGGTCTTTCATGACATAGAGCTGAAACCAGAATGGTTTTGTTGTCCGTTCAGCAACATCTTCAATGGAGCAAATACTCATCGTGGATAGGCAGAAAGGGACGCCGAACTTTTCAGCCGCACGGGCTGCCAGAATTTCACCGTCTGCATGTTGCATACCGGTTAAACCGGTGGGGGCTAGGGCAACCGGCATCGCCACCTCTTCGCCGACCATTTTGGTTTTGGTGGTTCGGTTGGTCATGTCAACAGCTACTCGTTGTCGTAGCTTGATTTTCTGAAAGTCCCATTCATTCGCGCGATAAGTAGATTCAGTCCAAGATCCCGAGTCGGCGTAGTCGTAAAACATCTTGGGGGTACGTTTTTGGTGAAGTACGCGCAAGTCTTCGATATTTGTAATGATTGCCACTCGATATCCTTCTATTGACCCCATTTATGAGGCTTTAATCTGATTTAGCTCTATCTTAGCAATACCGCGAGATTGTTTCTACAATGCTAGGGTTGCCCCCAATTGGGAGTCTCATTTCAGCTTAACCGATACTTTTAATGCCCCAGTTCAATCTAACCACCGTTTTTTATCTTGTTACCGCGACTTTATTGTGGGCTGGGAATGCGATTGCGGGACGACTGTTGGTTGGTAGTGTCTCACCCATTACCTTGAGTGCAGTACGTTGGGCTTTAGCAGCACTCATTTTGCTTCCCTTTGGCTGGCGAATCTTTAGGCCTAGCAATCCCTTGTGGGAGAACAAAACCCGTTTTCTACTACTGGGACTTTTGGGTGTTGGGAGTTACAACGTCCTGCTTTACTTGGCTTTGCAAACCTCAACCCCTATCAATGTCACTTTGATTGGGGCCAGTATGCCAATTTGGATGTTATTGATCGGTGCGCTGATTTATCGGGTGAAGCCCACATTACTGCAAATGGTTGGCGCTGTCATCTCACTTTTAGGTGTGATGGTTGTCTTAACCAGGGGTGAGCTGATGACCTTGCTGTCCATGGAGTTGGTGGTGGGTGATCTACTTATCATGTTGGCGACCATTTTGTGGGCCTTTTATAGCTGGATGTTGAGTCGCCCTGGTTCTAGCACTGAGCGACAGTGGCCTTGGGCAGATTTTTTGATGGCCCAAGTATTAGTAGGTTTGCTTTGGACTCTATTCTTTGATGGTTTTGAAATTGCCTTAGGTTCAGCCTATCTTGAACTTAATCTATTTACCGCTAGCTTGATTTTGTTTGTAGCGCTTGGCCCATCTTTAATTGCTTATCGCTGTTGGGGCTTAGGAGTCAATGGTGCAGGCCCAACGGTCGCGGCATTCTTTGCTAATCTAATCCCTTTATTTACTGCTATTTTGTCAGCAGCCATGTTACGTGAGCCGCCTAGGCTTTACCACGGTTTGGCGTTTGCTTTTATTGTGCTGGGAATTTGGATTTCTTCGACGCAGGGTGGTGGGGATAAAGTTAAGGTTTCCTGATTCCTGTCTGGGATTCAGTTTTAAATCGCATTGCAGTTCTTCTATGATCGTGTTAGTCAGTTTTTTTTGGGTTGAATATGGTTGATGTACTAGTAATTGGCGGGGGTAATGCCGCTCTATGTGCTGCTCTGATGGCCAGAGAGGCGGGCGCTAGCGTTTTGCTTCTAGAGTCTGCGCCTAAAGAATGGCGTGGAGGGAACTCTGCCCATACTCGCAATATTCGTTCTATGCATGCTGGTCCAGAAGATGTCATGAGTGAGGCCTACCCGGAAGAAGAGTACTGGCAAGATGTAGTGAAAGTCACCGGTGGTATTACCGATGAAAAGTTGGCGCGCTTAACCATCCGAGCTTCTGCCAATTGTCGAGACTGGATGCAAAAACACGGTGTGCGATTTCAGCCGCCTTTGTCCGGTACCCTGAATTTATCGAGAACCAATGCATTTTTTATGGGTGGCGGTAAGGCTTTGGTGAACGCTTATTACCGAAGCGCTGAAAAACTCGGCGTCAAGATTCGCTATAACGCGACAGTGACTGCATTGGATATTCAGAATGGCCAGTTCTTAGCTGCTTATATTGACAATGAGCGGATCGAGGCAAAAGCTTGTGTCTTGGCTGCAGGTGGCTTTGAGTCTAATCGTGAGTGGCTCAAAGAAGCTTGGGGTATTAATGAACATGGCGAAGCCCCGGCAGATAACTTTTTGATTCGGGGAACGCGTTACAACAAGGGTGTACTGCTCAAACAATTGATTGGGATGGGCGCGGATTCTGTTAGTGATGCAACTCAAGCCCACATGGTAGCCGTCGATGCGCGCGCACCGCTTTATGATGGCGGCATTTGCACTCGAGTTGATTGTGTTTCATTTGGCATTGTTGTGAATAAAAATGCCCAACGATTTTCTGATGAGGGCGAAGATTTTTGGCCAAAGCGTTATGCATTCTGGGGTAGGTTAGTGGCGCAACAGCCTGGTCAAATTGGTTATTCAATTATTGATTCGAAGGTGCTTGGTAGATTTATGCCACCCGTGTTTCCTGGAGATAAGGCAGACACTCTTGAAGAGCTTGCCAATAAGCTAGGATTAAACCCAGAGGCTTTGATGAGGACGGTGCGGGAATATAACTCTGCCTGTCGGGTTGGTAAGTTTGATCACACGATCATGGATGATTGTCATACCGAAGGCTTGCAGCCTGCCAAAACGCATTGGGCGCTACCAATCGATCAAGGGCCATTTTATGGATATATTTTACGACCTGGAGTGACCTTTACTTATCTAGGCTTAAAGACCAGCGATAAAGCAGAAGTCCATTTTGGTGGAAAGCCAAGCGATAACCTGTTTGTTGCGGGTGAGATGATGGCTGGTAACGTTTTAGGTAAAGGATATGCCGCTGGCATTGGTATGGCGATCGGGACTGCCTTTGGCAGGATTGCAGGAACTCAGGCGGCGCAATTTGCCCTTGCTCAACAGGATCAGAAACATGCAGCAGCTTAAAGAATTGGTTCAAGAGGCCAATGCTCTCGCTTCGGGCGCTCCAGTGGTGGAGGCCGCTCGGATGCTGCAGATCTGTAACGCCTGCCGCTATTGCGAAGGATTTTGCGCAGTGTTTCCGGCAATGACGCGTAGAGTGGAATTCAATCCCGCAGAGATTCATTACCTCGCGAATCTTTGCCACAACTGCGGTGCATGTCTGCATGCATGTCAATACGCTCCTCCGCACGAGTTCGGTGTCAATATACCCCGCGTCATGGCACAAGTGAGAAAAGAAACATATATCACTTACGCGTGGCCAAAATCCTTTGGCGCCCTGTATAAAGGAAATGGCGTGACCGTCGTAATGGCTAGCACCTTTGCTTTATTGGCATTTTTGCTCTTAACTTTATGGATCAATGGAAATTTATTGGCCGGCCCCTTGGGTGGTAATTTTTATGCCATTTTTTCGCATAACACTTTAGCTTTGATGTTTGGTTTGGTGTTTGCTTTCGCTGTCTTTGCTTTGGCTATGGGTATCGTCTCATTTTGGCGGGAACTTTCCATGGGTATTCCTTCGAGCGCCGCTAGTGGAGAGGCAATGCATGATGCTTTTACCTTAAAGTATCTTGGAGGTGGCCATGGTGATGGTTGCAATAATGAAGATGATGCTTTTTCATTGTGGCGTAAACGATTTCACCACTTTACTTTTTATGGCTTCCTATTGTGTTTTGCCGCAACCTCGGTAGCAACGCTTTACCATTACTTACTGGGTATGCATGCGCCATATGCATTTAATAGTCTGCCGGTGATCTTGGGCACGCTTGGTGGAATTGGTTTGCTAGTGGGACCTGCTGGCTTGCTCTATTTAAATTTTAAGCGGCATGCTGAGCATGGTGATCCCACGCAAAAGCCGATGGACAGAGCATTTATTATTTTGCTCTTCTGCATTAGTGCCTCTGGTCTCGCTTTGTTGGTTTATCGCGATACGAACTATATGGCTATTTTGCTAGCGATCCACCTTGCGTTTGTAATGAGTTTTTTCTTGACAATGCCTTACGGAAAGTTTG
>CANGEC010000164.1 GCA_947452625.1 Burkholderiaceae bacterium | reverse complement strand
GTAGCGTTCGTCCCCCATTAGAAGTAGGCCACGTTCCTCCGCAGAGAGCAGGAATACCAATCGCATCATCACCGTCAGGGCCGCTTCATACAACTCGGATTCTTTGACGTCGTGAAGGAGTTCTCGATTGCGATCCTGGTCGGCCTTATCGAGCGTCTGGATCAACACCTCGACGGCGCGACGCACTTGCTCGCCAAGCGCATCGGTGACTTCGTCCTGGAACTTCAAGGAACGATCAAACAGTGCGGGCAGTTGCTCGGATTCATCGACAAAGAAACGACGAATGCCGAGCAGATGCACGAAGGCCTGAAGAGTAATGGGCTCTTGGCTCCAGATGCGGGCATACCAACTGGCAAAGGTGGTGACCGCACCAACCGGGGCATCCACCAGCATCCAGCGCTCGCCATTGGTCACCAAACCGAGGCGGCAGCCCAGCGAACGGCACAAAGCAACGATGCGATCGGCAGGTGTGGCAGCCCATCCATCTTGCTTCAGAGTGGCATTGAGATCGATATTTTGCGCATAGGTCTGGATCAGCAGTAGCGGCTTATTAGCTCGTTGCTCGTCGACTACTGCAAGATCTGGTGACAGCGTTACACCGTGATCAAGGACGCTGGCTTTAAGGTTAACTTCACACCAGTCGCCGCGTTTAAGCACGTCACCTTTTTTGTCTTCATCAAGCTCAAGGCCTCGCGAAAGCACTTCCTCAATCCAAGCTGCGTGTAACTCGGCAAACTGCGCGTCTTCGAGCTCCAAGGCCTCGCACCACTCTTCGTAAGCTTGGCGCAAACGCTTCTTTATGATGCCATCCAGTCCTTCGAGCCCTTGAGGAAATGCCTCTTTTAGAACGGGTACAGCGAGAAAAGGACCAGAGATTTCAATTAGCGAGAGCCAGTCATCGTGTACGTTAAGTGCACTCATGCGACCTCTCCCTTCAACATAGAGTCAGGCATAAGGAAGATGACAGCAACTGGAAATGTCCTGTCGTTAAGTTTTGCGTAACGAGTATCAATTGCTTGAGCCTCTAACTTTCGCTCTGAAGGTATGCGTGCAAGACGCGCTTCGAGTGCAGCCGCATCACGTCTAACTTGTGTTCTCTCATCCTCAGAAAATAATGAGAACTGAGTTGGCAGATGCTCTTTCTTTAGCTCCTCTTGAATCGATTTTTCAAGTTCGTCCAACACAGTACCAATATCAGCTTGTTCCTGCTTTTTACGTGATTGAAGCGTATTGGTCAAAAACTTGAGCCTATCTTTCGATCGCGCTTCAACAGATTGCAGAATTGCAATTTTTGATTGATCAAAGCGATCATGCAAGGATTTAAATAAGTCGCCTGAAAGAATTTCTGGCTTAGCTTGTTCTAACCACTCTTGAACTTTGGAAACACCCTCTTCACGTCGGAATGATTTATCGCCTAAGTAGCCACCTGCGAAGGTCAACTCTTCATGCAGGCGATGATGATTACCGCCGGTAATAACTAACCGCGATACAACAACAACAGCAGGATTGTTAATTACGGCATCAGGGACAGTGCGAACGGTTACGCGATTCAGTTTTTTGACATCGTCTTGAGCCCAAACCTCCGCCCTAAGTAGACGCAGACACATCTGTACCAATCGATGATTCAAATGAACTAAGACAACATCATCACGTCCAGTCGCAACAGCGTGATCAAAAGTAATTGGTCGAATTTGCAGAGTATGAGGGTGTCGCAAGCCCTCTAGACAGCGCGCCCAAGAGCCTGACAGAGAGGGCATTTTAAAGGCGCTGCCAGCTGGGGCATAGGTTAAATTAAAAGGCTCAAGCGGAGGTTTGGCAGCTAGTTCAAGCCCAGTCTTAACCGCCAAAAGAATATGTTCAGGCGTTAGATGAAACTCATGTTGCGTACTTAGCAAACGCTCGTGAAGTTTGGCAACACGGCTTTTTACATCTCGCTCGGCTCGAACAAAACTACGTGCTTTTGCGATCTTGGCTTCTGCCATACGTGTATCAAGGTCTTTGCGAGAGCCCTCAATCAAACCAGACATTTGAGGCGCAATCACCGGGTTGACGCTACCCATATCCGATCTCATGGATTCCAATTTCCTCAACGCACGAATGATGTCGTCTCCATGTCCACCGATAGTTGATTCGCCAGACTCAGCACCATCAACAGGATGCCAAATCAAAACTTCTTTTTGTCGTTGCCCATGACGATCAATACGCCCGTTTCGCTGTTCCATCACATTAGGGTTGTATGGAATTTCTAAATGGATAAGGCAATTACAGTGGTTCTGCAAATCAATACCCTCAGATGCAGCATCTGTTGCCAGAAGGATTCGAACAGCAGAATCCTTAGGAGAGGTTTGAAACGCAGCTTTTACTTTCTCGCGATCATCCTGAGGCATGCCACCGTGAAGAATGGCTAATCGGTTACCGCCAAAGCCATGACTAGCAAGAATTTCGTGCATCCATTGGTGAGTAGTTCGGTATTCGGTAAACAGGATGACTCGGCGATCATTCCACTGCCCATCATCTTTTAAATTAGCTGCAAGCCAGTCGAGGACTGCTTTTGCTTTGGCATCAACTAGATTTTTTGATGTCTGTGCCCAAGCACGCAATTCGTTCAGCATTTGCTGCTGCTCTGACGTCAAAGGCTGCGATACACGTGAGGCTTCCTCAACAGCTTCAGAATGCGCATTTTCAACTTCATGGTCGTCCGCATAATCCTCTTCGACTCGAAGAATCGCTTTACGCAAAATGCGTTCAGCCATTAGATCTTTGTTCTTGCCTTGGTATCCATTAGCAAGACTAGAAATGTGTTTCTCTAGTGTTGAAGCGAACGCAGCGGGAGAGGAGAAAAGTCTTTTCTTTAGCAGTTGATTTACAAAAGCCGTTCCGAAGGAATTGTTAGCATTCTCAGCATCCTGCTCCCGACTCTTGCAATAGTCATTGAGTTTTTGATGTATCCCACGTTCTTGCGCAGAATAAAAAGCGGGTAAGGCTTGGAGTTTGCGTTGGGCATAAAGCGGTTTGCCTTCTGAATCAACCAAATCGCTTTTAAGGCGACGAATCATTACCTGGCTTAGTAGCTTCTCTTCGGGCAAGATGTTCTTTGCAAAACGCTGATCATCAAGCAGCTCAAGCAGTGATGTGAATGACTCGGTATAGCCGTTGTGAGGCGTAGCAGTTAGAAATAATCGATGCTGAAAGTGTGGACTGATCAGTCGAATAAATTTTGTACGCTGGCTCTCCAAGGCATAGTTCGCTCGTGCCGCAGGCGCTATGTTGTGAGCTTCATCAACAACCAGCATGTCGAATTTACGCGGATAGCTGGCATGTGCAGGCAGCACATCGCGCATGGCGCGTAAGCCCTCCCCGCTCTTAACCCAATCCATAGATGCAATTAAACGCGGGTGCGAAGTCCAAGGATTAGCATGAATTCCACGATCACGCCGAAGCTGTTTTATATAAGTCGCATCAACAATTCTGAAATCAAGGCCAAACTTCTCCAGCATTTCGACACGCCACTTTTCCTGCAAGGAAGCTGGACAGACGATTAATACTGTTCGGGCACGATGCCGCAGCAACATCTCTTGAACAACGAGACCTGCTTCAATGGTCTTCCCTAAGCCAACGTCGTCTGCTATGAGCAGATTGACACGTGCCATATCAATAGCACGCACCAAAGGGTCTAGCTGAAAATCTTCAATGCTCACTCCGCTGCGAAACGGGGCCTGCAGAAAACCACGATCGGCGTTGGTCGCGGCGCCCCAACGTACCGCATCTAGAAAAGCCTCTAGGGTCTCAGATGAATCCTGGCCTGTGATTGATGGTAAACCTGCACGCTCAATAATTTGCGCACCAGGTTCTATTTCCCAAATAACCTGGATTTCTTCACCAAGTGCATCTTCATCAATTGAAGAGAGAGTGACGAGGTTTTGCTGGATTTCACCTAATTGTGAAGCTTCAACTTCAGCAACAACCCACTGACGCCGCCTTACTTCAACTAGCTGGCCAGATTCAGGAGAGCTTCGAATAATTTGATCTTCAGCACTGGATGAGCGAATATTTAACATTTGATATTTCACACTTAACCCAAGTTCAACTCACGAACATGAAACTTGAGGCTTTGGGCAATTGCCCTACCTAAATCAACTGGAACAGCATTACCTATCAATCGCCCCAAAACTTTAAAGTTCACTTGTTCATTTTTTTCAATAAATTTATAGCTTTTAGGGAAGCTTTGAAGAATTGCAGCTTCTCGCAATGAAATTGCTCTGTCTTGCTCAGGGTGCCCGAATCGTCCATTTCCAAATCCAAAACATTGAGTCGTCATAGTTGGAGCAGGCTTATCCCACTCCATACGTCCATAGACTCCAGGAAATGTTTTGCCGCTATCTGCTTTGTGGCAATCGTTTATTAATCTTTTAGGCCAATCTCTCCAAGTTCCACCTGGTATTGAATAGCGTATTCGCTCAAAATTAGTTGGGCTCAAAGTAGCAGAGACATGCAATTTATCGCGAGGCGCAGCTTCCCCTGCTGATAGTGAGCGTAATTTTCCGATTGCTTGCTTAACAGTTTTTGGAGTTTCGCAAGTAGGGGGAATCATGCAAATTGGTGCATGCTTTGAAGCAAGCAAAACCATACGTCGCCTTGATTGAGGCACACCATACTTAGAGCTATCAACGACATCAGACCAGACAAAATACCCTAGTTGTTTCAGTGTTTTAACAAAATCATTAAACACTGCGTGCTTAACAACCGTAGGAACGTTTTCCATTGTTATGAAGTCAGGAGAAGTCTTCTTGGCTAATCGAGCGAACTCATAGAGAAGTCCCCACTTACCATCCTTTTCATTAGTTGCATATCTCTGCGCGTATGTTGAGAAGGGTTGGCATGGAGCACATCCTGCTAAAACTTTGATATCGCCACTTCCAAATAATTCTTTCAAGTCTTTTTCGCTAACTTCTGAAACATCTCGTTGGATGAACTTAGCTTTATTGTTTGACTCATACGGATAGCGACAAGCAGGATCTAAATCTATTCCGGCAACAACGTCAATTCCCTCAAGTTGAAAACCATGAGTTAACCCACCTGCTCCACAAAAAAGATCAATACATTTAATTTTTTTCAT
>CANGEC010000163.1 GCA_947452625.1 Burkholderiaceae bacterium | reverse complement strand
TCGGTAGACGCTGTCCCAACATGCCAGCGGCATAGGTGCCAAAAATATTGAACAGGCCAATCAAGGCTAGCGCAGTGGTGGCTACCGCGGGCGCGCCAACCTCGGGATAAACCTTCGATAAATCTTTTAAGTAGGGTGCTAAATGAACGGCAATAAACACAACCTGGAAGCCGCAAACAAAATAGCCCAAGGTTAACAATCTAAAGCTAGGGTTCTTTACTGCCTCCTTGAGGGCTTCTTTGATGGTTTGTTCACCATGGTTATGTGAGTAAACAAAGTTTTTCTCACGCAACATAAAGGCCAGCGGAATCATTAGACTGGCCATTAATGCGAGTATTAAAAGAGCGTCCTGTGACCCAAGGCTGCTGAGTAAACCCTGTTCCGTGGGAATCATCAAAAATTGCCCAAAAGAACCTGCTGCGGCAGCAATACCCATTGCCCAAACCCGCTTGTCAGCGGGAACATTGCGACCCAGAATCCCGTAGACCATGCTGTAAGTCGTTGCAGTCTGCGCTAAACCAATGAGTAGGCCGCCGGCAAGAGTGAAATTGAGGGCTTCACTTGAAAGCGCCATGCCCGCTAAACCCAAAGCATAAAGAACGCCACCCGCAACCATGATCTTAAATGCCCCGTAACGATCCGCAAGTGCTCCAGTAATTGGCTGAAACGCGCCCCAGATCAAATTTTGTAGTGCAATAGTGAGCGCAAAGGTTTCTCTACCCCAGCCATTGGCTGAGGTAATCGGAAGATTGAATAAACCAAAGCCATGGCGTATCCCCATCGAGAGGGTCACCATGAGGCCGCCAAAAATTAAGACTTGCTTGAGTGATAGAGATGCGGTGGACGGGGGTGTTGTCATTGAATTAAATAATTCCCTTTTGGCGCAATTGCGTAATTTCTGCAGCGCTTAATTGAAGATGGTCATGCAAAACAGATTCTGTGTGTTGACCTAGTGTGGGAGGCGGCATGCGCACCTCAACCGGGGTTTTAGAAAGGCGCATCGGACTGGCAACCAACTTCATTTTGCCGGCACTCGGATGGGGCACTTCAAGTTGTATCTGCCGCGCTTGAACTTGCTCGTTTTCAAAGACTTCTTTGAGGTTGTTGATCGGGCCGCAAGGTACACCCGCTTGTTCAAGCAGGGCGATCCATTCCGCCTTGGTTTTCTTGCGAGTCATGGCCTCAAGCATGGGGACCAACTCTTGCCGGTGCTGAACGCGTAAGGGGTTCTCGCAATAGCGCGGGTTATCGGCTAGGTGGGCTTCGCCCCCGGCGGTGACAAAATGCCTGAACTGACCATTGTTACCTGAGGCAACAATAATCCACCCATCCGACGTCGGTAAGGTCTGATAAGGAACAATGGTTGGGGAGGCATTGCCCCAGCGTTTGGGTACTTCATCCGAGCATAGGTAGGCGCTCGATACATTGGCCATAACCGCAATTTGAGTGTCGAGTAAGGCCATGTCAATGTATTGACCTTCGCCAGTACGGTCGCGATGCACTACTGCAGCGAGAATGGCGGTGCTGGCATACATGCCAGTAAAAATATCAGCGATAGCAACCCCAGCCTTTTGGGGGCTGGCCCCCGGAAAATCTTCTGCCTCGCCAGTAACGCTCATAAATCCCCCAAGACCTTGGACAATGAAGTCATAGCCTGGGCGGTGCGCATAGGGGCCGGTTTGGCCAAACCCGGTAATGGAGCAATAAATCAAATCAGACTTCACTTGTTTGAGACTCTCGTAATCGAGGCCATATTTAGCTAGCTGACCGACTTTGTAGTTTTCAATGATGACATCCGATTGAGCGGCCAGTTTGCGGATAATCTCTTGGCCCTCAGGTTTACTGATATCGACGGTAATGGACTGTTTATTACGGTTAATCGCAATGAAATAGGCTGTTTCATCCGTATCCTTGCCTTGAGGGTCTCTAGCAAAAGGAGGGCCCCAATGGCGTGTGTCATCGCCTGCACCAGGTCTTTCGACTTTGATGACATCCGCCCCTAGATCGGCGAGGTTTTGCGCACACCAAGGGCCTGCTAATACCCTGCTGAGGTCTAAAACCCGAATATGACTTAATGCTCCCATTGCCTAATTTTGGCATGGAAGTAGGGGTAAATTCTGAAAAATTCCGTCTTTCGGTCAGACATGACTACAATTTGCGCGCATGGCTACCCGTAAAACATCCGAATACAGCGAATCGTCCATTCAGGTCCTAAAAGGCCTGGAACCAGTCCGTCAACGGCCTGGAATGTACACCCGCACCGATAATCCGCTGCATATCATTCAAGAGGTCTTGGATAACGCTTCCGATGAAGCTCTAGGTGGATTTGGTAAGCACATCATCGTTACCCTGCATACCGATAGTAGTGTCAGCGTAGAAGATGATGGTCGTGGAATTCCGGTGGGAATGCACCCTACGGAGAAGCTGCCAGTAGTAGAGATTGTCTTTACGCAGTTGCATGCCGGCGGTAAATTTGAAAAAGGTACTGGCGGTGCCTACGCTTTCTCGGGTGGTTTGCATGGTGTTGGTGTTTCTGTTACCAATGCGCTCTCGAAGCGTCTAGAAGTCACTGTTTGGCGCGAAGGCCAAGTCTCAACACTCACTTTTGCTGATGGCAAGGTGATCGAGAAACTCAAGACCAAGCCAGCGAACAAAGATGATAAATCCCATGGTACGCGAGTCAGAGCATGGCCTGATGGGAAATATTTTGATAGCGCTGCTATCCCCATGCCGGAACTGATTCGTTTGCTGCGTTCCAAGGCTGTGTTGTTGCCTGGTGTAAAAGTTACCCTAATTCAAGAAAAGTCTGGCGAAAGTCAAACTTGGCAGTACGCCCAAGGTTTGCGTGGTTACTTAAATGAAGCAATCGCACAAGCTGGTCATGGCCCAGAGGTCATTCCTCCATTTGAAGGTGAGCAATATGCTTCGGGTGCAGGTGATGATGACTCCTTTGCCGAAGGTGAGGGCGCAGCTTGGGTGGTTTCTTGGACTGAAGATGGCGCGCCAGTGCGTGAAAGTTATGTGAACTTGATTCCAACGCCTGCTGGCGGCACGCATGAGAGCGGTTTGCGGGAAGGTTTATTTAATGCAGTCAAAGGCTTTATTGAAATGCATGCTTTGCAACCCAAAGGGGTGAAGTTGATGCCCGAGGATGTCTTTGCACGTGCCTCCTTCATTTTGTCTGCCAAAGTTCTAGACCCTCAATTTCAGGGGCAGATTAAGGAAAGACTTAATTCACGGGATGCTGTGAGATTGGTTTCTGGGTATGCAAAATCAGCATTGGAACTATGGCTCAACGAACATGTGGATTACGGTCGCAAGTTAGCTGATCTTGTCATTAAACAAGCGCAGGCAAGAACGCGGGCTGGCCAAAAAGTCGAAAAGAAAAAGTCCTCCGGGGTAGCGGTTTTGCCTGGTAAGTTGACGGATTGCGAAAGCCAAGATATCGCCATGAATGAGATCTTTCTGGTGGAGGGCGACTCTGCAGGCGGCTCAGCCAAGATGGGTCGTAACAAAGAATATCAAGCAATTTTGCCTCTACGCGGCAAGGTGCTCAATACTTGGGAAGCAGAACGCGACCGCTTATTTGCCAACAATGAGGTGCACGATATTGCTGTAGCGATTGGCGTGGATCCGCATGGTGCTAATGACGAGCCAGATTTGTCCAATTTACGTTACGGCAAGATTTGTATTTTGTCCGATGCGGACGTTGATGGTGCGCATATTCAAGTTCTCCTGTTAACCCTGTTCTACAAGCATTTCCCTAGGCTGATTGATTTGGGGCATGTCCATATTTCTCGTCCGCCTTTATTTAGGGTAGACGCCCCTGCGCGTGGCAAGAAGCCGGCACAGAAGATTTATGCGCTTGATGCTAATGAGCTGACAGCAATTGAAGATAAGTTGCGTAAAGACGGTGTTAAAGAATCTGCGTGGCAAATCTCCCGCTTTAAAGGTTTAGGCGAAATGAGTGCTGAGCAGTTGTGGGACACCACTTTAAATCCTGATACCCGTAGGCTTCTGCCGGTTACCTTGGGTTCCTGGACTCAGGATGAAACCATTAAAACCATGGATATGTTGATGGGTAAATCAGAATCCGGGGCGCGTCGGGATTGGCTGGAAGAGCGTGGTAATGAAGTTGAGGCGGATATCTAATGGCAACTAAAAAAACTCCTGGTGGATCGGATATTGAGCAAGCCGATCTCTTTTCCGCGGCTGAAGAAATGAACATTGTTGAAGTTCCAGAACTTCCTGCTGAGGGTGCCTCAAGCGGTGGTCCAAATGATCCCCACGATCCCAAGCATGTGGACTTAGATGAGGATGGTAAAGATAGCCTTACCTTGGCGGTCTATGCCGAGCGCGCTTATCTTGATTACGCAATTAGTGTGGTTAAAGGTCGTGCCTTGCCAGATGTTGCCGATGGTCAGAAACCTGTTCAGCGGCGTATTCTTTTTTCGATGAGTGAAATGGGTTTGCGCGCTGACGCTAAGCCTGTAAAGAGTGCGCGTGTTGTTGGTGATGTGCTTGGTAAATTCCATCCCCATGGCGATCAATCGGCTTACGATGCTTTGGTGCGCTTGGCTCAAAGTTTTTCATTACGTTATCCATTAATTGATGGCCAGGGTAATTTTGGTTCGCGCGATGGTGATGGCGCTGCCGCAATGCGATACACCGAAGCCCGTCTCACTAAAATTGCGAGCTTATTGTTAAGTGAAATTGATGAAGGCACCGTAGATTTCGCGCCTAACTATGATGGTTCATTCCAGGAGCCCAAGTTACTGCCAGCACGTCTACCTTTTGTCTTGCTAAATGGCGCATCAGGAATTGCAGTGGGTATGGCTACCGAGATTCCCTCGCATAATTTGCGTGAGGTTGCCGCAGCTGCTATTGCTTTAATGAAGTCACCCAAACTTTCTACCGCCGAGCTGCTTGACATTATTCCGGGCCCAGATTTTCCAGGTGGCGGACAAATTATTTCTACTCCAGCTGAAATCGCCCAGATTTATGAGGGCGGTCGCGGTAGTTTAAAGGTTCGAGCGCGTTGGTCGGTTGAAGAATTAGCCCGTGGTCAATGGCAGATTGTGGTCAATGAACTGCCTCCAGCAACTTCTTCACAGCGCGTTCTTCAAGAAATTGAAGAG
>CANGEC010000162.1 GCA_947452625.1 Burkholderiaceae bacterium | reverse complement strand
AATGGTTTTTAAGGAACGTGCTACATAATCCAAAGCGGATTCCCAGTCGGTTTCCAACCACTGACCGCCCTGCTTCACCATTGGCGTTGTGACACGATCAGCGTTATTTAATCCTTCATAAGCAAAACGATCGCGATCGCTAATCCAACATTCATTGACCGCATCATTTTCTAAGGCAACCACACGCATAACTTTATTAGCCTTAGTCTGCACCGTCGTATTAGCGCCAAGGCTATCGTGCGGACTGACTGAGCGCTTGCGGCCTAATTCCCAAGTCCGCGCGGAATAGCGAAATGGCTTGCTAGTGAGAGCACCAACCGGACACAGATCAATCATATTTCCAGACAGCTCTGAATCAATTGTTTGTCCGACAAAAGTCGTAATCTCAGAATGCTCACCACGGTTCACCATGCCCAATTCCATCACGCCGGCAACTTCTTGGCCAAAGCGTACGCAACGGGTGCAATGAATACAGCGAGACATCTCCTGCATGGAGATAAGTGGTCCAACATTCTTATGAAAAACCACCCGCTTTTCCTCTTCGTAGCGGGATTCAGATTTACCGTAACCCACTGCCAAGTCCTGCAACTGACACTCACCGCCCTGGTCGCAAATTGGGCAATCCAAAGGATGATTGATGAGCAAAAACTCCATTACTGAACGCTGTGCCTCGACAGCCTTAGCAGAATGGGTAAAGACCTTCATACCTTGCGTTACTGGTGTAGCGCAAGCAGGCAATGGCTTAGGCGCCTTCTCAACTTCTACCAAGCACATCCGGCAATTGGCAGCGATAGATAATTTTTTGTGATAACAGAAGTGCGGGATATAAGTACCAAGCTTGTTCGCGGCGTGCATCACCATCGAACCTTGCGGAACCTCTACTGCCTTACCATCTAATTCGATTTCAACCATGCTCACTTTAAGAAGTCCCGTGCTCAATATCTTTATAAAGGTTGCGCAGAATCTAAGCAGCGCTTATGTTCTACGTGATACGCAAACTCATCCATGTAATGCTTCAACATGCCGCGCACTGGCATTGCAGCAGCATCACCCAAGGCGCAAATCGTACGACCCTGAATATTTGCCGCGACATCGTTCAATAAATCCAAATCTTCTGGACGACCTTGGCCGTGTTCAATACGATGCACAATGCGCCACAACCAACCCGTACCCTCACGGCAAGGCGTGCACTGACCGCAGGATTCTTCGTGATAGAAATAAGATAGACGCTCTAAAGCGCGCACCATACAACGGGTGTCATTCATCACAATGACCGCACCAGAACCCAACATCGAGCCCGCTTTAGCGACGCTGTCGTAGTCCATCGTCAATTCCATCATCTGCGCACCCGGTATTACTGGCGCTGAGGATCCCCCCGGAATAACCGCTTTAATGTTTTTGCCGTCACGCATTCCACCTGCCAACTTCAATAGCTCAGCAAAAGGAGTGCCCAAGGGAATCTCGTAGTTGCCGGGGTACATCACATCACCCGACACTGAGAAAATCTTCGTACCGCCATTATTGGGCTTACCAAGATCTAAATACGCTTGACCACCAATCGCCATAATGAATGGCACTGCTGCGAAGGTTTCAGTATTGTTAATCGTTGTCGGTTTGCCATACAAACCAAAGCTTGCGGGGAAAGGTGGTTTAAAGCGTGGCTGACCCTTCTTGCCCTCAAGCGATTCCAACAGCGCAGTTTCTTCACCGCAAATATACGCACCCCAACCTGGAGCGGCATGCAATTGAAAGTTAAAGTCACTACCTAAAATCTTGTCGCCCAGGTAACCTGCGGCACGCGCTTCTTCAAGCGCCTCTTCGAAGCGGGAATACACTTCCCAAATCTCACCATGAATATAGTTATAGCCCGTTGTAATTCCCATGGTGTAAGCACCGATGATCATGCCCTCGATCAAGGCATGCGGGTTATAGCGCATGATGTCACGATCCTTGAAAGTGCCAGGCTCGCCTTCGTCGCTATTACAAACCAAATATTTTTGCCCTGGAAATTGACGGGGCATAAAGCTCCACTTCAATCCAGTTGGAAAGCCCGCACCACCACGACCACGCAGTGAGGATGCCTTCAATTCAGCAATGATGGCATCGGGTGCCACCTTGTCATTAATAATACGGCGTAGTTGCTGGTAGCCTCCACGACTTTCGTACTCTTTTAAACGCCAATTCTCACCATTTAATCCAGCAAGAATCAAAGGCTTAATGTGACGATCGTGCAAGCTGGTCATGATGCCTTCCCTTCTGCACGCAATTCATTTAAAAGCGCATCAATCTTTTCTTTGCTCATAAAGCTACACATACGCTTGTCATTAACGAGCATCACAGGAGAATCACCACACGCACCCATGCACTCACCCTCTTTCAGGGTAAACGTGCCACATGGCGTAGTCTCGTTAAAACCAATACCTAAGGTTTCTTTTAAATAAGTGGCGGCAGTTTCACCATGGGTTAACTGGCATGGCAAGTTGGTACAAATAACTAGCTTGTACTTACCAATAGGCTTGGTGTTGTACATGTTGTAGAAGGTAGCCACTTCATCAACAGCAATCGTAGGCATACCCAATATATCCGCTACGGTAGCGATCACTTCAGGAGAAACCCAACCCACTTCGGTTTGTGCTGCGATCAGCGCAGCCATCACTGCAGATTGCTTTTGCTCAGGAGGATATTTCGCGACATTGCGCGCAATGTCTGCGAGCGTTTTATCGGAAAGTTGCAAAGTTGTTGTCATTAAATAATCCTGGGCGCGCTATTAGCGGTCAATCTCCCCGAACACGATATCTTGAGTACCAATAATGGTGACGGCGTCAGCCAGCATGTGACCGCGCGACATTTCATCCATAGCTGACAGATGTACAAAGCCTGGGGCACGAATCTTCATGCGATAGGGTTTATTAGCACCATCAGAAATCAGGTAAATACCAAACTCGCCTTTAGGATGCTCTACTGCGGAATACGCCTCGCCATCAGGCACATGAATACCTTCAGTGAAGAGTTTGAAGTGATGAATCAACTCTTCCATATTGGTCTTCATATCAACCCGTTTTGGCGGAGCAACCTTGTGGTTATCGCTCATCACCGGACCATCATTTGCTTTTAACCAAGCAATGCACTGCTTAATGATGCGGTTTGATTGACGCATTTCTTCCATGCGAATCAAGTAACGATCGTAAGAGTCACCATTGACACCAACCGGAATATCAAATTCCAACTGATCATAAGTTTCATATGGCTGCTTCTTGCGCAAATCCCACTCGATACCAGAACCGCGCAACATTGGGCCAGTAAAGCCCAGCTGTAATGCTCGCTCAGGACTGACAACACCAATGCCCACTAAGCGCTGTTTCCAAATACGGTTGTCGGTCAAAAGATTGCAATACTCATCAACGTTTGCATCAAAGCGACTCGAGAACTCTTCAATGAAATCGAGCAATGTACCGCTACGGTTTTCATTTAAACGTTTGATAGCCGATGCGCTACGCACCTTATTCTTGCTGTACTGCGCCATTTGATCTGGCAAATCACGGTACACGCCACCTGGACGATAGTAGGCCGCATGCATACGCGCACCAGATACCGCCTCATACATATCGAAAATATCTTCACGATCACGGAAGGCGTACAAGAAGACTGCCATTGCACCAACGTCAAGGCCGTGACAACCAATCCACAATAAGTGATTGAGTAAACGGGTTAACTCATCAAACATTACGCGAATGTATTGAGCGCGCAAAGGTACATCTACTTGCAATAATTTTTCAATGGCCATGACATATGCATGCTCATTGGACATCATTGAAACGTAATCCAAACGATCCATGTATGGAACGTTCTGAATCCAAGTACGTGTTTCAGCTAATTTTTCGGTCGCACGATGCAATAGGCCAATATGGGGATCGGCGCGCTGAATAACCTCACCATCGAGCTCGAGCACCAAACGTAATACGCCGTGAGCCGCAGGATGCTGAGGACCAAAGTTAAGGGTGTAGTTCTTAATATCTGCCATGGCTTATACCGGATCTCCGTACTGCTCTTCCCTGATCACCCGTGGAGTAATTTCGCGGGCTTCAATCGTTACAGGCTGATAAACAACGCGCTTAAGCTCTGGGTCATAAATCATTTCAACATTGCCAGAGATGGGGAAATCTTTTCTAAAGGGATGACCAACAAAACCGTAGTCAGTCAAAATGCGGCGCAAGTCATCATGGCCATCAAAGAGAATGCCGTAGAGATCAAATGCTTCACGCTCAAACCAATTGGCACTGTTCCAAACCGGTGTTACTGAAGCGACCACTGGGTAGCTATCGTCCGGCGCGAAAACCCGCACCCGCAAACGCCAGTTATGCGCCAAAGACAACAAATGCGTCACTGCTGCAAAACGCTCACCACCCCAAGAATCATCCCGGAAGCCTTGATAGTCAACGCCACACAAGTCAATCAATTGCTCGAAAGCCAAGGCGGGATCATCGCGTAATAGCAGGGCAGACTCGTAATAAGTATCGGCATTGAGCGTTACAGTCACCTCACCTAAAGCGATCTCAATCGAGCGAACACGCTGACCGAGTACACGCTCTAAATTTGCCGCCAATTGATTTAAACGATCTGACATCTCAAGCCTTCCGCGCAATAGTACTGGTGCGAGTGATCTTTGATTGCAACTGAATAATGCCGTAGATCAATGCTTCTGCGGTTGGAGGGCAGCCAGGGACATAGATATCTACTGGCACGATGCGGTCACAACCGCGTACAACAGAATATGAGTTATGGTAATAACCACCGCCGTTGGCACAAGAACCCATAGAAATCACCCAGCGAGGCTCAGGCATCTGGTCATAAACCTTACGTAAAGCCGGGGCCATTTTGTTGGTCAAGGTGCCAGCCACAATCATCAAATCAGACTGACGCGGAGATGGTCGAAATACCACCCCAAAGCGATCTAAGTCATAGCGAGATGCGCCTGCATGCATCATCTCCACCGCACAGCAAGCCAGGCCAAAGGTCATGGGCCATAAAGAACCATTACGAGTCCAGTTAATCAACTGGTCCGCAGTAGTGGTAACAAATCCTTCTTTGAGAACGCCTTCTAATGCCATATCTATCACTCCCAGTCGAGAGCGCCCTTTT
>CANGEC010000161.1 GCA_947452625.1 Burkholderiaceae bacterium | reverse complement strand
TAAAGCATTGCTACAAAAATACCCCTGGCCAGGTAACGTGCGCGAGTTAGAGAACATCATTCAGCGCGCAGTCTTACTGGCCGATGGAGATCAAATTTATGCTGAAGATTTAGAGCTTGATGATTCCCACTTGAGTCATGAAAACCTGATCTCAGGTAACAGCCAAAAACCCCATGAGAACCAAGTCTCACCCCTCAACTCCGAATTAAGCACCGATTTAGAGCAAAATGGCACAGAAATTGCATTGAATAAGAGTGAAATCGGTCAAGATATTGAGTCTATAGAGCGCCAACACATTCTCAAAGTTTTGACAGAAGTAAATGGAAATAGAACAAAAGCCGTAGAGATATTAGGAATATCCGCTAGAGCACTGCGCTACAAGCTTAAATCCTATAAAGAAGCCGGCTTTCTAGTTGAATAAGTAATTTAAGTCATTTTGATAGATAATTAAATACATGAGCACAACGAACGTCGATTCTATGATTACCCGGATGCAAGCGCTTGCAGCTGCAGCCAGCGGTAAACCTGTAGCAACCGATAACCAGCCTGGCAATGGTGTTGACTTCGCAGCAGTGCTAAAAAATGCTGTTGAGAACGTTAATACCGCCCAAAACAGTGCCCAGGCCAAAGCTCAGTCTTTTTCAACTGGCGCATCAGACACCTCGTTGGAAGACGTGATTGTCTCCCTCCAAAAAGCCAATCTTTCCTTGCAAGGCATGATTGCGGTGCGTAATCGGTTAGTGGATGCTTACAAAGAAGTGACCAATTTGCAGGTTTAAGCTCTTTTTGGTTCGCTAAAATCAAAAGCCCGAGCAATTCGGGCTTTTTTAATGGGAGCTATGGAACAGAAATTCCTAAGGCTACGCCTTCTCAGGATCGGGAATCGTTTTGCCATCAATCTCATAAGCCCAAGCCAAAACCTCAGCAACTGCTGCATACAACTTAGGAGGCACCAACTCATTTAATTTGAGTTGCATCAGAAACTCCACTAACTCGGGCTCGGTTCGAGTGGGTATCCCAAATTCCTTAGCCTTTGCCAAAATGGCTTCTGCCACAAAACCTTCACCTTGTCCTGTAACCCTTGGGGCGGCGCCATTGGCTTCATATGCAAGAGCAACAGCTTTGCGAATCTTTTTCTCATCCATTAGCTGCTGGCCTCGTCTTTTAAGCTGACTTTAGCATCCGGATCAACTTGCGAGCGCATTTGCTCTAGCAACTGCGCAAATGATTGAGCCAAAATTGTCTGTGATCCCGGTGTAGCCTCAATGGCAACATGCACACTCTCACCAAATTGCGTACCAACTACTTTAAATGGTCCCAGGTTGGGCAAGGTTACTTCCATGGTAATTTTGCTACCCTTTTGTATCTGAGCGGGATCCTTGGGGTCAGACTCCCAGGCATCCTCTCGATACAAGCGAGCCTGAACATTAGGCATTAACTGCCCTTGCCACAATAAATCGCCGCGCAGTAAGAGCTTTACAGAATCTTGCACGGTTGGAGGATTATTGGCCAATTGCGCGAGCAAGTTGCTTGTTTCAGTTTGAATATCACCCGCATGTGAAGATTTCACCTCATCGGCATCACTGGCCGGAAAGAGTAATTTCTTTAGTTGGTCAGCAGCAAAGATCCCCGAAGTTTGTAAATTTTGATACAGCACTGTCATGGCAGCCTTGGGATCAGGACTAGTCGTTAGAGCAATGTTTGTATTTAACGCACCTGAGTTGGGCCAGTTAACCACAACATTTTGTGCCGACGGTGTTTTGCCAGTTTGTATGGCTTGTCCTAATTCAGGAACATCAACAGCTAAAATATCAGACAACAGCTGGCCAAGTGCAGCGCTACCTACAGAGTCCATTCGACTCAAACTTTGTGACAATAAATTATTCACCTGTATTTGAGTTGCGCCGCCCGTAACTTCCGCTTGATTGCCAGCCAATGAAGATATTTCTAGCAATACTGCCTGATCAACACTGGGCTCGCTAGGCATTAGAGCATTGGGTACACTCTTGTTTAATTGGTTTTGCAAAGCATCTTGCAATGAACCACCCGCAGAAGAATCTCCAACTGGCATTGCCAGGTTTAAGGCAACCCTTGGATCAATTGCCGCAAGACTCTCAACTACGGCGGGCGCTGCAGGTGGAGTAATTAAATCATTGCGATGAAAATCTACCACCGGATTAACAGGTAAATTTGCAGGAATGGGTATAGCCATACTCAACCCTATCTAAAACATTGACTGGCGATGCCTATTTCACCAGTCATGATGAAATTCAATACAAAGCTAAACAGCCGATAAAGATGACTCACCAGCAGACTTCAATCTAGGCTTTGCTTGTGAAAAATGCAATGGCTCTTTAGTAGATAGGCCCATCCAGCCCTCATACAAAGGAGTCAATACATCAATTACTTCTTGAATTTTTTCTGGTGACTTTTCAACGCGCCCCTTGATAATTTCACGCAAAGTCCACTCATAAATGGCAGATAAATTTTGCGCAATATCGTCACCTTGACTGTAGTCGATACACGCGAGCAAGCCTTTTTGAATGAGATCGTTGGCTTTTGCAAAATGGTCGATTCCGTACTCATTTTGTTCTAAAGCGGCTTTACCAAGCTTGAGATGGTCTAATGCGCGCTCATACACTAGTACCACCAATTCAATCGGATCAGAATCAATCACGCCACCATGTACGTCATTGCTTGCGTAAGCCTTAGCCGCTTTTGCACTCATAATTTATCCTTAACAAATTCTATTTATTTACCAGCATTAATATTCGTAACAGCTGCCAGGGCACTCGCCAGAGAAGTACTAGTTGAGTTCAGCTGGAAAAGCAACGCATTTAATGCGGAGTACTGCGTAATGTAATTATTTTGTACTTGATTTAGATGATCTTGCAAATCCGCTTGTTTCTTTTGCAAGCTAGTTATTGATGTTTGCTGGGTGGCAATTTGCTGAACCAACGCACCTTTGGCAGGATCAATCTCTGAGGTCAAGAAGGCATCGAGACTACTGCCACTACCTGAGAAACCCATCTTCAAACCTTTGGCTAGCTTAGTATATAAGCCGCTTGAAGCAGCCTGCTGATAGCTAGCAGTATTAAACTGCATCGTCCCATCTAGCTGAATATCCATTCCCATTGCAGCCAAACTAATAGTAGTTCTTACAACAGCATTGGTGGTCCCTGAAAGATCTATCGAATTTGATCCCCCGGTTTGGGAATTGTTGAGATTAATTTTAGATCCATCAAAACTCGCCGTTACACCAGCTCCAAGTCCATTTACCCAAGATACAAATTGACTAACTGATGGATTTGCTTGACCACTCGATGAAAATTTATACTTCGCTCCATTAATCTGCAAATATCCATTAGTAGTGTCAATCTTTGCGCTATCTGCAACTGAGTTATAGCCAGATATTGTTGCATTGGTAGTGTCTGTTGCACCATAAGCAAACATCGACTTAATATTATTCACGAATGAGAGCATGGTTGGATCATTCGCAAAGTCACCATTTGTTGCAGTTGTGCTAGACCCTGAATTACCATTCGCAGTATAAGTATTGTATTGCGTCACAACATCGTTATAAGCCTTGATCAAAGTATTAATCATTGCACTAGAGTTATCAGCACCCTGCTGTACAGTCACCGATGCTGAAGATCCACTAGCAGATTGGCCAACTAAATTAAACGTAATCCCACTTACTACGTCATTGATGCTATTCGATGAACGATTAACTGTAATACCGCCTATAGTTGCAATTGCATCTTGTGCGTTAGTAATTGAGCTGGCCGCGAGTTGATCTGCAGATCCATCAATAGAGGTGATTTTAAAAGTAGTAGCTGAAGATCCAACCCCCAATTGACCAGCGGCAATCGTAACCGTATCGCCAACTTGATAGCCACTACCTCCAGTCATCGTGACTGTGCCAGCGTTGGGTCCGCTTACGTTAACCGTAAATGATGCCCCCGTTCCCGATCCTGAAGTGCTAGTTGTAGCAGGTGTATATGGCCCAGCCGTTGCCGTTGATAAGCCAATTAAGGCAGAACTAGATGCAGAATCAAGAGATCCAAGACCAATAGATACCGCATTTACAGCACCAGTTTGAGTGCCACTAATTTGCAGGACATAATCATTTGCGCTAACTGTCTGAACAATGTTGGCAGCCACATTAGCCCCCAGTCCATTGATCCAGTTTTTCAGATCGGTGAGTGTAGTTGCTCCTAACGCTCCAGTAGAGACCAATGGATTGGCGGCATCTTTGGTATTAAAAGTTTTGCTTCCAACTTTTAGCGAAAATCCATTGACTGAATCAATAGCTACCGTATCGGTTGCAGAGCTAAAATTGGTACTTGCGCCTTTTGTTACAAGCAATTTGCTTGCTTGAGCCAGCTGTGATACAGAAACACTGACAGAGCCAATCGATGCGCTTGAGTTAGCGGTGGCCGTAACAACGGCTGCGTCACTTGAATTAGCATTTGGGTTGTTATATGTACTAGGATCCTCAAAGGTGGCAAGGGCACTTTGCAAGGTTGCAACCTTACTTTTCATGGTCCCAAGATCACTAATTACAGTTTGAACGCCAGTTATTTTGGCTTGGAGTGCGGTTAAAGGCTGATTTTCAACTGTCATTAACTGCGAAACAATACTAGCAACATCAATATTGCTAGTAGTCACAGCGCTAGCAGCACTAGAAGTACTGCTAGAAGAGTTGGTAGAGCTGGTTGTAGCCATTATTTAAAGCCTATTGAATAACATTAATTAATAGACTACATGCAAAATATGTGCCAACTGGCACATATTTTGCTATGCCTTTTGATTTACTAAACCACTACCTGTTTGCTGCATTGTTTCAGCAATTTTCAATAATTCCTCGGAAGGAAGTTGACGAACCACCTCCCCAGTTTGCGGGTTAGTCACCCTTACAATGTGATACCCCGTAGTACTGTCAACTGAAAAACTTAAGTCTCGTCCCATAGACGCAACAAAAGACTCCAATTGCTGGGCAGTTTTAGCAACCACTTCCTGAGTGGGTTGAGCCGCTTGCGAAACATTCGAAGGCTTAATAACCGTACTGGCCACCTTTGCAACCACTTCAGCATCAGTTGGAACTTGCTGCTGAACTACTTGCTCAGGAACAGAACCAGTAGATCCAC
>CANGEC010000160.1 GCA_947452625.1 Burkholderiaceae bacterium | reverse complement strand
CTGGCATCTCGAGGGAGTACCGATGAATAGGCCGGTACGAGGAGCACATCGTCAAAAGTGAGTGCTTTTTGAATGAGTCGCATGCAAAACCCCTAGTCGCAAAAACAGATTATAGCCTCCTAGCCTTTCTTTTAGCAGCGGCAGCTTGGAATTTCGCATCCTGATTCTGGTTTGCCTTTTTCCTACGAACCGTCTTGGGGTCAATCAGGAGCGGCCCGTAGAGCTCTAAGCGGTCACCTGGATAAATGGGGCTGTCCCAGTCTTTACGCTTACCAAAGACCCCAAAACAGCCTTTTCTGGCCAGAATAGGGTCATCCGGACCACTGGCAATCCCTGCCTGAACCAAAGCGGCGCCAACCGTTAAGCCCCCTGCAGGAGAAACTGTCAGCAGAAAGGGTCGCAGCACAGGCTGGGCGCCGCGTGCATCGCAGATCAGAATCTCGATCGCACTACTGGCCATATAAGTCTTCTGCCCGCTTTACAAAACAATCCACAAAAGTACCGGCAATATGGCTAAAAACAGGCCCAATAATCTTGTCCAGGATCGTACTTTTAAACTCCCAATGAAGCTTAAATTCCACCTTACAGGCATCTTCTCTTAAGGGGATGAAATTCCACTGCCCAGAAAATTGCTTAAAAGGCCCATCGACAAAGACCATATCAATGGTTTCGGGCCGGTGGTTGACGTTTCGAGTATGAAAATACTGCGTAATACCCTTAAATTGAATATTGATTTTGGCATCCAAAACCGCCTCGGTCTGCTCAAAAATCTGCACGCCACCGCACCAGGGCAAGAACTCTGGGTAACGGGCTACATCCGTTACCAGGCCATACATACGGTCAGCGGAGTGGCCAATTAAAACGGTCTTATAGACGTCTGCCATAATCGATCTTGAGAAGCTAAATAAATATGAGTATCGTCGATAACAAAAAAGCCTTCTTCGATTATTTTATCGAGGAACGTTTCGAGGCAGGGCTGGTTTTAGAAGGCTGGGAAGTAAAAGCCATTCGCGCAGGCCGCGTGCACATCAAAGAAGCGTATGTCGTCATTCGCAAGGCGGAGCTGTTTTTAATCGGCTGCCACATTACCCCCTTACTCTCAGCTTCGACCCATATCGTCCCAGACAACACCCGGACTCGCAAGCTACTCTTAAATGCAATTGAGATTCGTAAGCTGATTGGCAAAGTCGAGCAAAAGGGTTACACCTTGGTTCCCCTCAATTTGCACTTCTCCAAAGGCAACGTGAAATGTGAAATTGGCTTAGCCCGCGGCAAAAAACAACATGACAAGCGCGCCGCAACCAAAGAACGTGAGTGGGAAGTGCAAAAAGGGCGCATTGCTAGGGGCGACTTAAACGCTTAAATACCCATCTTCGGCCAATTAATGTAGCAATGAGGTCAAATCTGAGCATGTATGCACTTTTGTAGTGCAAACTGGCACCAAGGTGCTTCAATTCCCTAAAACGCACTGTTTTCATAGGCATTAGTTTGTAACTATGAAATTGCCTTTTGATGAAATGCTCGACAACGCCGGTAAAGCGCGGCCCCACTACCAAGTTTTCCATAGCTGGCTAAAACAACAAAGCGACACCCTGATGGGCCTCAAGCGCGCTGAAGCCGATCTGATTTTTCGCCGTGTAGGCATTACCTTTGCAGTCTATGGTGATGACCTAGGCTCAGAAAGAACAATCCCTTTCGACCAAGTTCCTCGCATCTTCGCCGCAAAAGAATGGGAGCAGCTAGAAGCTGGCTTGCGCCAACGCGTCAAAGCGTTGAATCGCTTTATCTACGACATCTACCATGATGAAGAAATCATCAAAGCCGGCATTGTGCCAGCCGAGCAAATCTACAACAACGCCCAATATCGCCCAGAGATGCGTCATGTCAGTGTGCCGCGCGATATCTACGCACAAATCGCCGGGATCGATATTGTGCGCGCCGGTGAAGGCGAATTCTATGTCCTAGAAGACAACCTGCGCGTTCCTTCCGGTGTGTCTTATATGGTGGAGGATCGCAAAATGATGATGCGCCTCTTCCCGGATCTTTTTCAAAAATATCGCGTTGCGCCAGTCGAACATTACCCCGACCTTTTGCTCGATTGCCTGAAATCGGTCAAGCCAGACGACGTCAAAAAGCCTAATGTAGTTGTACTGACTCCGGGCATGTACAACTCGGCGTATTTTGAACACAGTTATCTTGCTCAGCAAATGGGTGTTGAGCTAGTTGAAGGCAAAGATCTCTTTGTAAAGAATGAGCAGGTCTTTATGCGTACCACCCAGGGCCCTGAGCGCGTAGATGTGATCTATCGTCGCGTAGACGATGATTTCTTGGATCCTCTAGCCTTTCGTTCTGATTCCACATTAGGTGTCGCAGGATTGTTGTCTGCGCATCGCGCTGGCAATGTCACCTTAGCCAATGCAATTGGTACGGGAATTGCCGATGACAAATCTATTTACCCTTATGTGCCAGAGATGATTGAGTTTTATTTGGGTGAAAAACCAATCCTCAATAATGTGCCAACCTTTCAATGTCGCAAGCCTGAAGATCTCGCTTATACCCTGGCGAATTTAGATAAGCTCGTTGTAAAACTGACTCATGGTGCGGGTGGCTACGGCATGCTGGTTGGTCCTGCGTCCAGTAAAGCGGAGATCGAAGAATTTAGGGTTCATTTAATTGCCAACCCCGATAAGTACATTGCGCAGCCCACACTGGCATTATCAACCTGCCCTACTTTTGTGGAGTCCGGCGTAGCGCCAAGACATATCGACTTAAGACCGTTTGTTTTGTCTGGCAAGACTATCAAAATGGTTCCAGGTGGCCTGACACGAGTTGCCCTAAAAGAAGGATCGCTCGTGGTGAACTCATCGCAAGGTGGCGGCACCAAAGATACCTGGGTTCTGGAAGAATAAGGCGGAGAAAAGATATGTTAAGTCGCACCGCTGATTGTTTGTACTGGATGGCCCGCTATACCGAGCGCGCAGAAAATACCGCACGCATGTTGGACGTGAATCACCAAACCTCACTTCTGCCTCAGCCTGCTGAATTTTTAGAGCAAAGCTGGAAAAAGCTGTTAACCATCTCAAAACTCGAAGATGCTTTTATGAGTATGTACGATGTGATCAATCGTGAGAATGTGCTGGACTTCATGATTTATGAAACTGGCAATCCCTCAAGCATTGTTTCCTGCTTGTTTGCGGCACGCGAAAATGCCCGAGTCATTCGCGGCAAGATTACCTCTGAAGTTTGGGAAACACAAAATACCACCTGGCTAGAGCTGCAACGTATTCTGGAAGCACGCAATCAAGCTGACCCTAGCAGACTTCTAGAGTGGGTCAAACACCGCTGTCATTTATTTAGAGGCGTGATGCATGGCACCATGCTGAAAAATGAAGCCTTCTATTTTATGAATGTCGGCACCCTCCTGGAGCGCGCTGACAATACGGCTCGTATTTTAGAAACCAAGTACGAAGATCAAGTCTCACTCAAAGCGCTACGTAGCGAGAAAAAAAGTATTGAAGACAGCGCTGAAGATGCCGATGGAAATTTCTTTGACTTTTACCATTGGGCCGCACTACTTCGCTCGGTATCGGCCTTTGAAATTTATCGTCAAATCTACTCTGACCAAGTAACTCCCAAGCAAGTAGCGCAATTATTGATCTTTAATAAGCAAATGCCCCGCTCACTGATTTGCTGCGTGAATGAATTAATTCCCCTGATATCAGAAGTGAAAAATCAGCAATCCAAGGAAATTGAACGTCTACTGGGCAAGCTCAAAGCCAGCATGGATTATTCAGATATTGATGAAGTTTTTACGCAAGGACTTGAAGAATTTATTAAAGAATTCCTAGAGCGGATCAATCATATTGCGGATGAGTTTAGCAACGCTTATCTCATCCCACTGGCCGTTGCCTAAGAAATCATTAATATGCATCTTAAGATCCGTCACCGCACCGAGTATCGCTACGAGACCCCCGTACGCTATTCCATCCAAGAGTTGCGCTTAACGCCACCTCAAAATGCTGGACAGCAAGTTGAAAAGTGGAAGATCAGCACTCCAATCAAAGCTACGAACGCAGTCGACGCCTTCGGCAATACGGTCAGCGCCTTTGTGCAAGAGAGTCCCTATACCTCGATGATGATCGAGGCTGAGGGGGAAGTGCAAACTCAAGATGCTTTTGAATTTACAGATGACTCTAAGGCCGTTTCACCCTATTACCTTCTTCAGCAAACAAATCTTACCGAGCCCACAGAGGCAATGTTGACTTATTTTGCATCCGCATTACCCAAAAAGAATTCGGTGGATCAAGTTCTCATGTTGGCAAGCGCAATTCAAAACGCTATTACTTATGTGCCAGGCCAAACGAATTTTGCTACTACCGCCGCCCAGTCCTTTGCTATGAAATCCGGCGTATGCCAAGATCATGCTCACATCATGCTTAGTCTATGCCGAGCCTCAGGCATTCCTGCGAGATACATTAGTGGCTACTTCTTTGCAGAAGAATCCCCTAACCTGGCGAGTCATGCCTGGATTGATTTTTGCAGTGATATGGAAGCAGGGGTATGGACTAGCATTGATATCACCCATGCCTGCCTAGTGGATGCACGCCATATTCGCCTAGCGATTGGCAGAGACTACTACTCAGCCGCCCCTGTTAAGGGCGTGCGTTCCGGCGGTGGCGACGAAGAATTAAGCGCCAGCATCTCCATCCAACAATTAACTTAAAAATGGCAGCAAGTATTTAAGAGATAATGCCAAGAAATTAATTCGAAGGGTTGCGGGATGACGTATTGTGTTGGGCTTTGCCTTCAAGATGGTCTAGTTTTTTTATCGGATACCCGTACCAATGCGGGTGTTGACCAAATTGGCACCTTTAGAAAAATGACACTGTTTCAGAAAGACAATGATCGTTTTTTTACCCTACTGAGCGCTGGCAATCTTGCTATTACGCAGGCCGTGAAAGAAATTCTGCTACAAGGTGAGTTTCTCAATGGCAGCAATCTGTGGACCGCTAAAAATGCGCATGATGCTGCAGTCGTGGTTGGCGATGCAATCAAACAGGTCTACGACCGTGATCACGAGGCCTTAGAAAAAGCAGGGATTGATTTCAACTGCAACCTGATCTTTGGTGGCCAAATCAAGGGTGAGAGACCGCGGTTATTCAATATCTACTCT